>NZ_PVNC01000017.1:0-172734 GCF_003001875.1 Paraburkholderia sp. BL18I3N2 | reverse complement strand
CAGAACATGGTGTTCGGCCACGAAATCGTCGATACGGAAGTGATCCGTCAGCTGGTCTACGCACTCGCGATGGTGCTGATCATGCTGTACCGCTCGGAAGGCTTGTGGCCGTCGCCCAAGCATGAAGACAAGATCGCGAAACTGTCGAAGCGTAGCGGCAAGAAGCCGGTACGGGCTTAACGGACGAGGTGAATAACTATGAGCGATAACATTCGACTGTCCGTGAAGGGCGTGAACAAACGCTTCGGCGGTTTGCAGGCGCTGTCCGACGTCGGGCTGGAGATCAAGGAAGGCACGATCTACGGTTTGATCGGCCCGAACGGTGCCGGCAAGACGACGTTCTTCAACGTGATCACGGGTTTGTACACGCCGGATTCGGGCGACTTCAAGCTCGACGGCGAGAACTACACGCCGACCGCCGTCTATCAGGTGGCGAAGGCCGGCATCGCGCGCACGTTCCAGAACATCCGTCTGTTCGGCGGCATGACCGCGCTGGAAAACGTGATGGTGGGGCGCCACGTGCGCACCAAGCACGGCCTGCTGGGCGCGGTGTTCCAGACGCCGGCCGAGCGCAAGGAAGAGCGCGAGATCAAGGAGCGCGCGATCGAACTGCTGGAGTACGTCGGCATTGCGCAGTACGCGGACTACACGTCGCGCAACCTGTCGTACGGCCACCAGCGTCGTCTGGAAATTGCCCGCGCGCTGGCAACGGATCCGAAGCTGCTCGCGTTGGACGAACCGGCGGCCGGCATGAACGCGACGGAAAAGGTCGAGCTGACCAAGCTGCTCGACAAGATCCGCAGCGACGGCAAGACGATCCTGCTGATCGAGCACGACGTGAAACTCGTGATGGGTCTGTGCAACCAGATGACGGTGCTCGACTACGGCAAGGTGATTGCGCAAGGTCTGCCGCAGGACGTGCAGAAGGATCCGAAGGTGATCGAAGCTTATCTGGGTGCGGGGGTCCACTAATGGCTACAGCAATGTTGAAAATCAAGGGCCTGCAGGTCAATTACGGCGGCATCCAGGCAGTCAAGGGCATCGACCTCGAGGTTGCGCAGGGCGAGCTGGTCACGCTGATCGGCGCGAACGGCGCGGGCAAGACCACGACGATGAAGGCGATCACGGGTCTGAAGCCCTACACGATCGGCGACATCGAGTACATGGGCGAGTCGATCAAGGGCGTGCCGCCGCATCTGCTGCTCAAGAAAGGGCTCGCGATGGTGCCGGAAGGGCGCGGCATCTTCGCGCGCATGTCGATCGTCGAAAACATGCAGATGGGTGCTTATCTGCGTACGGATACAGACGGCATCAAGGCGGACGTCGATCGCATGTTCGGTTTTTTCCCGCGTCTGAAGGAACGTGCGGCGCAGTACGCGGGCACGCTTTCGGGCGGCGAACAGCAGATGCTGGCGATGGCGCGCGCGATCATCTCGCGTCCGAAGCTGTTGTTGCTGGATGAACCGTCGATGGGCCTGTCGCCGATCATGGTCGAGAAGATCTTCGAAGTGGTGCGGGCGATCTCGGCTGAAGGCATGACGGTGCTGCTGGTCGAGCAGAACGCGCGTCTGGCGCTGCAAGCAGCGAATCGCGGCTATGTGATGGACTCGGGTCTGGTCACGATGTCGGGTGACGCGAAGCAGATGCTGGATGATCCGAAGGTGCGGGCGGCGTATTTGGGTGAATAAGCCGGGTGAATGAGCCTGATTAGTTTGCTCTGCCTATAAAAAAGGCCGCATGCGCGAAAACGCATGCGGCCTTTTTCTATCTGGTGTGACTCAAGTCAGGCGGTAGGCACCGCGTCCGCGAATTCACCCAGACGCTTGCCGAGGCTGATCACCGCATCGGCGCGATAACCGAGCGCCTCGTAAAACGCACGGATGTCGGCCTTCGCGGACAACACCTGCAGATTCAGCTTCGGACAGCCGCGCTCCGTCAGTGCGTTTTCGACATGCGCGACGAGGCGCGTGCCGATCCCGTGACGACGCAGCGACTCATCCACCGCGAGCGAATACAGCCAGCCGCGGTGGCCGTCGTAGCCGCCCATCACCGTGCCGACGATCCTCTCGTCGAGCACCGCGACAAAGAACAGTTCCGGCTGCGT
Organism: Paraburkholderia sp. BL18I3N2; assembly: GCF_003001875.1. Classification (NCBI taxonomy): domain Bacteria; kingdom Pseudomonadati; phylum Pseudomonadota; class Betaproteobacteria; order Burkholderiales; family Burkholderiaceae; genus Paraburkholderia; species Paraburkholderia sp. BL18I3N2. The sequence goes on along the minus strand of NZ_PVNC01000017.1, from coordinate 170,630 downwards.
CGCCAGCTTGTTGGCGATCGACAGATGCGGATTGCGCTGCGGCCGCGTTACGTCCCGGTACTCGGGGAAGGCTTGCTGCCACAGTGCGACCACGGCATCGGTGTCGCTCGCGTCGAAGCGGCGGATCGATAACGTTGCGCTCGTCGTCATACGCGCGGTCCTGTTCGGTTACAGCGTGTCGAGAATCGAACGCAGCATCGCCATCATCTGGTCGATTTCTTCGTTCGTCACGTTCAACGCCGGCATGAAGCGCAGCAGGTTCGGGCGCGCCGCGTTCAGCAGCAGGCCGTCGGGCTGCATGTCGCGCGCTTTTTCGACGATCTGGTTGCCGATCTCCTTGCCGAGCAGCAGTGCGCGCAGCAACCCTTCACCGCGTTCGCCCTTGAAGCCGCGCTCTTCCGACAATTCCAGCAGCTTCGCGCGCAGATACTCGCCGCGCGCCCGCACGCCTTCGAGGAAGCCCGGCGCCGTGAGTTGCGAAATCACCGAGTAGCCGACCGCGGTCATCAGCGGATTGCCGTTGTAGGTGCCGCCCTGATCGCCAGCCTCGAACACGGCGATCTCCGCTTTCGCGAGCAGCGCCGCGAGCGGCACGCCGCCGCCGATGCCCTTGCCAAGTGTCATGATGTCCGGCTCGATGCCCGACAGTTCGTACGCGAACAGCGTGCCGGCACGGCCGCAGCCGCTTTGCACTTCATCGACGATCAGCAACAGGTTGTGCTTCTTCGTCAGCTCGCGCAGTTGCTGCATGAACTCGCGCGTGGCGGGAATCACACCGCCTTCGCCCTGAATCGGTTCGAGCATCACGGCAACGGTTTTCGCGGTGATGAGTTTTTCCACCGACGCGATGTCGTTCAGATCCGCCTTCGGGAAGCCCGGCACTTGCGGTGCGTAGATCGTGTCCCAACCCGGTTTGCCGCTCGCCGACATGGTGGCGAGCGTGCGGCCGTGGAAGCTGTGATCGAACGTGATGATCTCGAACGCGCCGTCCTTGAATTTCTTGCCCCACTTGCGGGCGAGCTTGATCGCGCCTTCGTTGGCTTCGGCGCCGCTGTTCGCGAAGAACACCTTGTCGAAACAGCTATGTTGCGTGAGCAGGCCGGCGAGTTGCGCCATCGGCTGGTTGTAGAAGGCCGGCGATGGGTTGATCAGCAATTGCGCCTGCTTGTTCAGCGCTTCGATCATGCCGTCGTTGCAATGGCCGAGGCTGTTGACCGCCCAGCCCTGGATGAAGTCCAGATATCGCTTGCCGTTGTTGTCGTAGAGCCACGAGCCTTTGCCGTGCGTGAAAACGATTTCGGGCCGGTTCGTGATGTACATCAGCGACTCGATCGGATATTCATTGAAATTCATGACGGCAGGCTCCAGACAGCGGGGGTGAGGGGTGGATGAAGATTGGCCAACTACGAAGCGGGGGCCGGAAAAACAGAAAAGCCACGGCATGCCGTGGCTTTCATGATTCGAACAGCTTGCGCCTTGATGTGGCGCGAATCCGTGACGAAGCCAGCGGCGTCCCTAGGGGAGCGGCGAGCGGCGACGTCGAAGTTCGGACTGGATGCGGTTCATGCGCGAAAGAATACGACAAGGAAAGCGCTGGTGTAAACCATGAATTTGCGTTGAGCGGCGCCGGAACGGATTTTTGCGTGTCAGCCATCATGCTGACACGTTATTCAGGTCCGGCCCGACCGATTGCTCGATCAGGCCGCGTGTCCCATCAAACTGCGTTCGCCAGATCCGCTGCGCTCGTGAACGAATCCGCGTAGAACTCGTCTTCCGGCAAACCGTGATGCTGCGTGAAATCGCGTTGCGCCGACTCGACCATCACCGGCGCGCCGCACGCATACACCTGATATGCCGACAAATCCGGCAGATCCTCGATCACCGCGCGATGCACGAAACCGACGCGGCCCGTCCATGCGTCGCCCGCGTCCGGCTCCGAGAGCACCGGCACGAACTTGAAATTCGGAATCTCGCGCGCCCATTGTTCGGCCAGCTCGAGCAGATACAGATCCTTCTTGCGACGTGCACCCCAGTAGAGCGTCATCGGCCGGTTCAGGTTCTTGAACACCGCGTGCTCGACGATCGCCTTTAGCGGCGCGAAACCCGTACCGGACGCGAGCAGCACGATCGGCTTGTCCGAATCTTCACGCAGGAAGAACGTGCCCAGCGGCGCTTCGAAGCGCAGGATGTCGCGCTCCTTCATGGTGTTGAACACGTGATCGGTGAACGCGCCGCCGGGCATGTGACGGATGTGCAATTCGATCGGACCTTCGGTGTGCGGCGCATTCGCCATCGAATAGCTGCGGCGCTTGCCGTCTTTCAGAATGAATTCGAGGTACTGGCCGGCGAGATATTGCAGACGCTCGTTGGCGGGCAATTGCAGCTTCAGCACGACGACGTCGTCGGCCTTGCGCTCGATCGCGTTCACGCGGCAGGGCAGTTTCTTGACCTGCACGTCGCCGACGCCCGCCACTTCGCGGATGTCCACTTCGAGATCGGTGCAGGCGGTCGCGCAGCAGAAGAGCGCCATGCCGCGCGTCTTTTCGTCGTTCGACAAAGCCGACGACGAATGCGCACGCTGCTCGATTTCCCCGCTGACCACCGTGCCCTTGCACGAACCGCAGGCGCCGTTCTTGCAGCCGTAGGGCAGGCCGATGCCCTGGCGCAAGGCGGCGCTCAGCACCGGTTCGTCCTGTTCTACCTGAAACTGCCGGCCGCTTTGCCGGAGCGTGACGTTAAATGCCATAAAGTGTTCGAAATCGAAAAGTCGGTAATCGTTATCGGACCCGCGTGATCGGACCCGGCGTGTCAACTGCGCGGTACGTGCCGCGCTTGACGGCTACAATGCGTCCACCATGAAAGCGACACGAAACTTCCGCCGGCCGCGCGTGTTAATCGTTGGTTGCGGCGATGTCGGCATGCGCTGCGTGCCCTTGCTGCAGCCACGCGCGCATGTCTTCGCGCTTACCAGCCACGCCGGGCGCTGCGCCGAATTGCGCGCCGCTGGCGTCACGCCGCTGATCGGCGATCTCGACGTGCGCGGCAGCCTGAAACGGTTGGCGGGTCTCGCGCCGACGGTGCTGCATCTCGCGCCGCCACAGAAAACCGGCGACGACGACCGCCGTACCCGCGCCTTGCTCGCTACTTTAAGCACGCGCCGCGCTTCAGCGCGGGCCGCCGTGGCGCCTGCGGTCTCGCCGGTAGGGCGGTTGCGCCAACTTCGTGCCTCGTGGGCGGAATCTGGAACAGCCAATATTGTACCCGACGGGGTGCGCCGGACCGCCGGTTCGCGTGCGCCCGTGCGCCTCGTGTACGCGAGCACGACGGGCGTCTATGGCGACTGCGGCGGCGCGTGGATCGACGAGACCCGCGCGACGCATGCCGCCAATCCGCGCGCCAAACGGCGCGTCTCGGCCGAGCGGCAATTGCGGCGCGCGACCGCGCGCGGCAGCGTCGCGACGAGCATCGCGCGCATTCCTGGCATCTATGCGAGCAACCGCCTGCCGCTCGCGCGGCTCGAAAAGCGCACGCCGGCCCTGGTCGATGCCGACGACGTCTACACCAACCACATTCACGCCGACGATCTGGCCGCGATCCTCGTGCGCCTCGCCACGCACGGGCGGCCGGGGCGCGTAGTGCACGCATCCGACGACACGTCGCTGAAAATGGGCGAGTACTTCGACGAAGTCGCCGACGCGTTCGGCCTCGCGCGCGCGCCGCGCATCACGCGAGCCGAAGCGGAGTCGCAGATCGAGCCGACCTTGCTGTCGTTCATGCGTGAATCGAGGCGGCTGATAAACCGGCGTCTCAAAGAGGAATTGCGGGTGCGCTTGCGGTATCCGAGCGTGGAAGATTTTTTGCGTGAAGGCGTGAAGGCGTGAAGGCGTGAAGGCGTAGCCCGAAGCGCACCGCATCAAGCCGCTTCACGCACCACAGAAAGCCACGAAAAAGCGCGGCAAAAAGCCATCTCTCCGGGCGTCGCCCGGAAAATCCCATCCGCGCCGCGCTCTACCGCATCAGCGCGACGCGGCCTCGCGAGGCCTACGTCAGCGCGGGCAATGCTTCCAGCAACAGGAAACACAGCATCGCGCCGATCAATGCGCCGATCAGGTTCGGATGATATTTGTGCCGCAGCCGCATCATGACCAGCAATCCGCCGATCAGGACGAGTCCGACGCACACGAAAGCAATCATCACGGACGAAATCTGGAAACCGTCGTGGATGATCATGGCGCCCCTCCTTGAACTCTTTGTAGTCTTTGTTTAAACGAGTATAGGGCGAGGTGTAAGGAAGATCATGCTGCGACGCAGCGCGTGAGCAGGCGCCGCGCGCGCTATGTGGGCAGCCGCTCACGCGTTTTCCTGCCGCATCAAGACCTTAAAGGGGCGCTACCGGTTTACCCGCTCCGTAAAGATCCGAGGTCGGTTTCGTCGAGCCATTGCCATGCGCCCGGCGCAAGCGTTTCGGGCAACGCGAGTCCGCCGATCCGCTCGCGATGCAGCGCTTCGCAACGGTTGCCGGCCGCGGCGATCATCCGCTTGACCTGGTGATACTTGCCTTCCATCACGGTGAGCGCGAGCGTGTTAGCGCCGCGCGCCGCTGCGTCGACTGCGGCAATCGGTTTGGGCTCGCCGTGCAGCAGCACGCCGTCACGCAGCGCGCTCAATTGCGCGTCGTCGAGCGGATGACGCGTGGTTGCGATATACACCTTCGGCACTTTGCGTTTCGGCGACGTGAAGAGGTGCACGAACTTGCCGTCGTCGGAGAGTAGCAAGAGGCCGGTCGTGTCCTGATCGAGTCGGCCCACGCATTGCACGCCGCGCTCGGCGAACTGCGGCGGCAACAGGCTGAACACGCTCAGATGATGCTGCGGATCACGCGAACATTCGTAGCCCGCCGGCTTGTTCAGCAACAGATAGGCGTGCTCGCGATACGGCCAGTCGACGCCGTCCACGCTGAAGGAGAAGGCGGTGTCGCCGGTGGGGAAATCGGCGTCGGCATCGGTGCAGGCAACGCCGCCGATGCTCACGCGCGCGTCGGCGATTAGCGCGCGGCATTGGCGGCGCGAGCCGAAACCTTGAGTGAAGAGGATGCTTTCGAGATTCATGGCGAGCGAAGAATAACACCGCAAGAAGCGGAGCGCCCCGCGGCACGAGTCGGAACACGATGAACTCCTCATGTCACGTCGCAGGAGTTCATTGATGCACGCTACATCCTCAACATCTTCCGCGCCTCGACTGTCGGCCGCCTTTCAGCGGCTCGGGTGGTCGAACCTGGTCGCGCAATCCGCCGAACAGATCAGCCTCGCCGCCGCGCCACTCGTCGCGGTCTTCGCACTCGGCGCCGACGCGCGCGATACGGGCCTGTTGCAAACCGCGCAGACGCTGCCGTTCCTGTTGCTGTCGATTCCGCTCGGCGTCTGGGCCGACCGCCGCTCGCGCCGCACGTTGATGACCCTCGCCGAAAGCGTGCGCGTGATCGCCATGCTGTGCGTGCTGCTGCTCGTCATGACCCATACGCTGAGCTTGCCGCTGCTCGCCGCACTCGGCTTCATCGCCGCGACCGGCACCGTGGCCTACAACGTCGCGGCTCCGTCGCTCGTGCCCGCGCTCGTACCGCGCGAAGCGTGTGTCAGCGCGAACGGCCGGCTCGAACTCGCGCGCAGCGTGGCGTATTCCGCGGGGCCGGCGCTCGGCGGCCTGCTGGTCGGCTGGATCGGCGCGGGTTGGGCGTATGGCTGCGCGGCCGCGCTGTCGGCACTGGCCGTCGCGTTGCTGGCGGGCTTGCACGAACCGCCGCGCACGGCACTGCCGCAACGTCACTTCATGCTGGAACTGCGAGACGGTACGCGTTTCGTGCTGTGCGATGCGTTGCTGCGTCCGATGCTCGCAACCGCGGTTTTTTTCAACCTCGGCTTCTTCGTGCTGCAAGCGGTGTACGTGCCGTACGCGGTGCATCGGCTGGGCCTGAGCGCGTCGGCGGTTGGCGTGACGCTCGGCGCCTACGGTGTCGGCATGGTGTGCGGTGCGCTCGCTGCACCCGCTATCGCGCGACGTCTCGCATTCCGCCGCGTGCTGATTATCGGGCCGTCGTGCGGGCTGCTCGCGTCGCTCGTGATGGTGGCGACACTCGTTACGCCGTCGTTCTGGCTGGCGATGCTGAGCTTCTTCCTGCTCGGCGCCGGACCGATTCTGTGGGTGGTCGGCTCGACCACGCTGCGCCAGGCCATCACTCCCCAACGGATGATGGGTCGCGTCTCCGCACTCAATAGCACCGCCACCTACGGCGCGCGGCCGCTCGGCGCCTTGCTCGGTGCGGCGATCAGCGCGCGCTGGGGCATGGACGCGTGTCTGGTTGCGGCGGCGGCGGCGTTCCTCGTGCAGGCTTTGATCATCGTGATGTCGCCGGCGGCGCGGCTGGCTCGCATTCCGGAGCAAAGCGCCGCGGTTTGCTGAAAACAGATTTTCATACTGCGTGTCGGTGCGCCCGACACGCGTCGTTTTTCAGCACAGTGCGTCGGTGAAAACCCTCGAAAATGAAAATGAATTTTTTTCTGCGAGTTTTCCGTGTAAATATACTTTCATTCATTTTCATTACGCCACGCGCCGCGCCGCCCCGTTCGCATGATTCATCAACCGTCCGTTGCATCCGATTCCGCCGAGCAGGCCATTGCCGCACGCATTGCCGCGGCCATGCCGACCCTCACGCCAATTCATCGGCGTATGGGCGACTACGTGCTGGCCAATCTGTTTCGCGCGGCGACCATGCGGATCGACGAGCTGGCGAGCGTGGTCGGCGCCTCGGTGGCGACGGCGAATCGCTTCGCCCGCGCGCTCGGTTTCGACGGCTATCCGCAATTTCGTGAGGCGCTGGTGCGCGGCTTCGAGGCGACGCTCGCACCGGTCGAACGCTTGCGCAGTGCGCAGGAGTCGCTCGCAGCCGGCGACGACGTGGTCGACGCCTCGCTCGAACAGGCCGCCAACAATCTGCAAGCCACCCGCACCGCAATCGACAGCGCCGCGGCCGAAGCCGCTGTCGAAGCGATCATCGCCGCGCGCCGTGTGTTCGTGCTTGGCTTCGGCGCCAGCGCGTTTCTCGCGGGTCTGATGGAACACGGCTTGATGCCGTATCACGACAACGTGCAGTCGCTCGCGCTAATGGGCGGAGCGTCGCATGCAGCGCGGCGTCTGTTCGCTTCCAACGAGAGCGATCTCGTCATCGGCCTCGCATTTCCGCGCTACGTCGAAGACACGATCGAACTCGCGCATCGCGCGGCGGGCCGTGGCGCTCGCGTGCTCGCGCTCACCGACAGTCCGCGTTCGCCGCTCGCGCAGTTCGCCGACATCTCGCTCTACATCCGCGCCGATCGGCGGCTCGCGGCGAACGCCGATTCGGCCGTGCTCGCCGTGATCGAAGCGCTGTGCGACGCGGTCGCGTATCGCGCGAAACGCTCGGTGAAGGCCGCCGCCGAAGTCAGCGAATTCCTGCTGCCGTGGCTCGTCGATCCACAAGCCGAGGCCGCCGGCACGAACACGCGGCCCGCGCGCGGCGCGGCCCGAGCCACCCGCACTTCCCGTACTCCTCGCACTACGAAAGCCAAACGATGAACTCCAACGCAGTCATTGCCATTCATGGCGGGGCAGGGACGATCCTGCGCACGTCGATGTCGGCCAGCGCCGAAGCCGAATACCACGCCGCCTTGCACGCGGTGCTGAGCGCCGGCCAGCGCGTGCTCGCCGACGGCGGCAGCGCGCTCGACGCCGTCAGCGAAGCCGTGCGCCTGCTCGAAGATTGTCCGCTCTTCAACGCGGGCCGCGGCGCGGTCTACACGGCCGCCGGCACGCACGAACTCGACGCGGCGATCATGGACGGCAGCACGCTCGAAGCCGGTGCGATCTGCTGCGTGAAGCGCGTGCGCAATCCGATTCTGGCGGCGCGCCGGGTGCTCGAACGCAGCGAGCACGTGCTGTTCACCGGCGAAGGCGCGGAAGCATTCGCCGCCGCGCAAGGTCTCGAATTTGCGGAGCCGGAGTATTTCCACACCGAAGCGCGTCATCGTCAATGGCTGATCGCGCGCGGTCAGCAACGCGCCATGCTCGATCACGATGGCGCGACGCTCGCGGCCGCGCCGTCTCCGAATGCCGACGATCCGACGCCGCATGAACCGATCGATCCGAACCGTAAGTTCGGCACCGTCGGCGCGGTCGCGCTCGATCAGCACGGCCACGTGGCGGCGGCGACATCGACCGGCGGCGTCACCAACAAGCAGGCCGGCCGGGTCGGCGACACGCCGCTGATCGGCGCGGGCTGCTATGCGGACGACGCGACCTGCGCGGTCTCGACCACCGGTTCGGGCGAAATGTTCATGCGCATGGTCGCGGCCTACGACGTCGCCGCGCAAATGGCCTATCGCAACGTGTCGCTGCAGGAAGCGGCCGACGACGTGGTGATGAACCGCTTGCCGAAGATCGACGGACGCGGTGGCCTGATCGCCGTCGATGCGCGCGGCAACGTCACGCTGCCGTTCAACACCGAAGGCATGTACCGCGGTTTTGCGCGGCTCGGCGAAACGCCGGTCACGGCGATTTACCGCTAGTCAGTCCGGCCGCTTACAGCTTGAACCCCCGTTTGCCGCGTTTGAATTCAAAGGAACCACCGTGCCGACTTCATCGCACACCGCCCGTCCGCTTATCGAAACCTTGCCGCCGCAATGCGTGCTCGCGGTCGACGATCTGTCGGTCGCCTTCCGCAGCGGCGACACCACCTTCAACGCGGTGCGCAATCTGTCGCTGACGGTCGAGCGCGGCGAGACGCTGGCGATCGTCGGCGAATCGGGTTCGGGAAAATCAGTGACCTCGCTCGCGTTGATGCGGCTGATCGAGCATGGCGGTGGGCGCCTTGCCGGCGGCAGCATCGCTTTCCGGCGCCGCGACGGCAGCGTGCTCGACCTCGCGAAAGCGTCGTCCGGCACGATGCGTTCGATTCGCGGCGCCGACATCGCGATGATTTTTCAGGAGCCGATGACCTCGCTCAATCCGGTCTTCACGGTGGGCGATCAGATCAGCGAGGCGATCGCGTTGCATCAGGGCAAGAGCCGCTCTGCCGCGCACGCTGAAACGCTGCGTCTGCTCGAACTCGTGCGCATTCCTGAGGCGCGGCGCGTGGCGGCGCGGTTTCCGCATCAACTGTCGGGCGGCATGCGTCAACGCGTGATGATCGCGATGGCGCTGTCGTGCAAACCTGCATTGCTGATCGCCGACGAGCCGACCACCGCGCTCGACGTGACGATCCAGGCGCAGATTCTGCAACTGATCCGCGGCTTGCAGGACGAGATGAACATGGGCGTGATCTTCATCACGCACGACATGGGCGTGGTCGCCGAAGTGGCGGACCGCGTGCTGGTGATGTATCGCGGCGAGAAGGTGGAAGAGGGCGCCTCCGACGCGTTGTTCGCCGCGCCGTCGCATCCTTATACGAAGGCGTTGCTCGCCGCGGTGCCGCGTCTCGGCGCGATGCAAGGCACCGATCAGCCGGCCAAGTTTCCGATCCTGACCGTCGAGCAGGCGAGCCTGAGCGGCACTGACCAGGCCGTGCGTCCCGCTGCCGCCGTCGCGGAAGAAACGCAGCCGCTGGTGCATGAAACCACGCCGCCCATTCTGCGGGTTCGCGATCTGGTCACGCGCTTTCCGGTCAAGAGTGGATTGTTCGGCCGCTTGACGGGCCGCGTGCATGCGGTGGAAAAAGTCAGCTTCGATTTGCGGCCGGGCGAAACGCTCGCACTGGTCGGCGAATCCGGTTGCGGCAAATCGACCACGGGCCGCTCGCTGCTGCGTCTCGTCGAAAGTCAAAGCGGGTCGATCGAATTCAACGGCAAGGAAATCAGCTCTCTGGCCGGCCCCGCGTTGCAGGGGCTGCGGCGCGATATCCAGTTTATTTTCCAGGACCCGTTCGCTTCGCTGAATCCGCGTTTGACGGTTGGCTTCTCGATCATGGAGCCGTTGCTCGTGCACGGCGTCGCGAAAGGCGCCGAAGCACAGGCGCGCGTGGCGTGGCTGCTCGACAAAGTCGGCTTGCCGCCCGAAGCCGCACGCCGCTATCCGCACGAATTCTCCGGCGGTCAGCGGCAACGCATCGCGATTGCGCGCGCGCTGGCGCTGAACCCCAAAGTCGTGATCGCCGACGAATCCGTGTCGGCGCTCGACGTCTCCGTGCAAGCGCAGATCGTCAATTTGATGCTCGATTTGCAGCGTGAACTCGGCGTCGCGTATCTGTTCATTTCGCACGACATGGCCGTGGTCGAACGCGTCAGTCATCGCGTCGCGGTGATGTATCTCGGCCAGATCGTCGAAATCGGCCCGCGCCGCGCGGTGTTCGAGGCGCCGCGGCATCCGTACACGCGCAAGCTGATGGGCGCGGTGCCGGTCGCCGATCCGGCGCGCCGTCACGCAAAGCGCATGCTCGCCGCCGACGAGATTCCGAGCCCGATCCGCGCGCTGAACGATGAACCTATCGTCGCGCCGCTCGTGGCAGTCGGCCCAGATCATTTCGTCGCCCAGCACCACGTGGGCGGCGCGTATTAAAACAACGTACCAGAACCTCTAGCCACACGTTTCTTCTCGCAGCATCACAACCTGTTTTCATTTCGCAGCCTGGAGCCAACCTCATGAACCTGCTGGTCCCGTCTTCTCCGTTTCGTTTGCGCGCGCTGATCAGCGGCGGCGCGGTGGTGTTCGCGATGCTCGCGGGCAATGCGGCGCACGCCGACACCACGGCCGTGATGGCCGTCGCCTCGACCTTCACGACGCTCGATCCGTACGATGCCAACGACACGCTCTCGCAAGCCGTCGCGAAGTCGTTCTATCAGGGTCTGTTCGGCTTCGACAAGGACATGAAGCTGGTCAACGTGCTGGCCGGCAGCTACGAAGCCAGCCCGGATGCGAAGGTCTACACGTTCAAGCTGCGCCACGGCGTGAAGTTCCAGGACGGCACCGACTTCAACGCGGCGGCGGTGAAAGCGAACTTCGACCGCGTGACCGATCCGGCGAACAAGCTCAAACGCTACAACATGTTCAACCGCATCGAGAAGACCGAAGCGGTCGATCCGTACACGGTGAAGATCACGCTGAAGGCGCCGTTCTCGGCGTTCGTCAACGTGCTGGCGCATCCGTCGGCGGTGATGATTTCGCCGGACGCGCTGAAGAAGTATGGCAAGGACATCGCGTTCCATCCGGTCGGCACGGGTCCGTTCGAACTGGTGAAGTGGGATCCGGCGGGCGATCTGACGGTGAAGAAGTTTGCCGGCTACTGGAAGAAGGGTTACCCGAAGGTCGACGCGATCGACTGGAAGCCGGTGGTCGACAACAACACGCGCGCTGCGTTGATGCGTACTGGCGAAGCGGATTTCGCGTTCCAGGTGCCGTTCGAACAGGCCGCGCAATTGCAGTCGAGCCCGAAGGTCGATCTGATCGCGTCGCCGTCGATCATTCAGCGCTATATCAGCCTGAACGTGAACCAGAAACCGTTCGACAATCCGAAGGTGCGTGAAGCGCTGAACTACGCGGTCAATAAGGACGCGCTTACCAAGGTCGTGTTCGCCGGTTACGCGACGCCGGCCGACGGTGTCGTGCCGCAAGGCGTCGACTATGCGGTGAAGCAGGGCCCGTGGCCGTACGATCCGGCCAAGGCGCGCGCGTTGCTGAAGGAAGCAGGTTATCCGAACGGTTTCGAAACCACGCTGTGGTCCGCGTATAACTACTCGACCGCGCAGAAGGTGATCCAGTTCGTGCAGCAGCAACTCGCGCAAGTGGGCATCAAGGCGCAGGTCGAAGCGCTCGAAGCGGGTCAACGCGTCGCCAAGGTGGAAAGCGCGCAGGACGCCGCGACGGCGCCGGTTCGCATGTACTACGCGGGCTGGTCGTCGTCGACGGGCGAAGCGGATTGGGCGATCACGCCGCTGCTCGCGTCGGTCTCGTTCCCGCCGAAGATGGTCAATACCGCGTACTACAAGAACGATACTGTCGACAGCGATCTGAAGCAGGCGCTCGAAACCACCGACCGCACGAAGAAAGCCGAGCTCTACACCGACGCGCAAAAACGCATCTGGGCCGACGCGCCGTGGATTTTCCTCGTCAAGGAAAAGGTCGTGTACGCGCGCAGCAAGCGTCTGTCGGGTGCGTATGTGGCGCCGGACGGTTCGTTCAATTTCGACGAGATCGCGATCAAGTGATGAGCTGAGCGTGAGCGTGAGCGCGGGCGTGCCGTTTCACTAGCACGCCGCGCTGCACGGTCGCTACTTTGCGCCACTACGCGCCGCACAAGATCTTTCGTTGCCCGCATCTTTGCCGGATTGGATGTCATGCTGAATTTCCTCGTCAAACGTCTCTTTGGCCTGCTGCCGACGCTTTTCATCGTCGCCGTGCTGGTGTTCCTGTTCGTGCATATGCTGCCGGGCGATCCGGCGCGGCTCGCCGCCGGTCCCGATGCGGACGAGGCGACCGTTTCGCTGGTGCGTGCCGACCTCGGCCTGAACAAGCCGATGCCGCAGCAATTCGCGAGCTTCTTCGTGAAGATCGCGCACGGTGACTTCGGCATTTCGACGCGCAGCAAGCGCCCGGTCAGCCAGGAAATCGGCGAGCGCTTCATGCCGACGCTGTTGCTCACGCTCGCCAGCATGGTGTGGGCGGTCGTGCTGGGCATGGGCATCGGCATCGTCTCAGCCGTGTGGCGCAACCGCTGGCCGGACCGGCTCGGCATGACGCTCGCGGTATCGGGTATTTCGTTTCCCGCTTTCGCGCTCGGCATGCTGCTGATGGAGATTTTTTCGGTGAAGCTCGGCTGGCTGCCGATTGTCGGCGATGGTTCGTGGCAGAGCTACGTGCTGCCGTCGCTCACCCTCGGCGCGGCCGTCGCGGCGGTCATGGCGCGCTTCACGCGGGCGTCGTTCGTCGAAGTGATGAACGAAGACTTCGTGCGGACCGCGCGCGCCAAGGGCGTGCCTGAACGTCTCGTGATCGTCAAACACTGCCTGCGCAACGCGATGATTCCCGTCATCACGATGATGGGTTTGCAATTCGGCTTTCTGCTGGGCGGTTCGATCGTGGTCGAAGTGGTGTTCAACTGGCCGGGCTTGGGACGCCTGCTGGTGGATGCCGTCTCGATGCGCGACTATCCGGTGATTCAGGCTGAAGTGCTGTTGTTCTCGCTGGAATTCATCATCATCAATCTGGTCGTGGACGTGCTGTACGCCGTGATCAACCCCACCATCCGTTTCAAGTGAGGCCCGCATGAGCACGACCGCCACCGAGCCGAACGCGGCCAGCACAGTTAAAGCCGAACGAGCGATCCGCACCCCGTGGAGCGAGTTCTGGCGCAAATTCCGTAAGCAGCACGTGGCGCTGGGCGCCGGCATCTTCGTGCTGCTGCTGATTGCGGTCGCGATCGTCGCACCGCACATCGTGCCGTACGATCCGGAGAATTTCTTCGACTACGACGCGTTGAACGCGGGGCCGTCCGCGGCGCACTGGTTCGGCGTGGATTCGCTGGGCCGCGATATTTTCAGCCGCATTCTCGCGGGCTCGCGCATTTCGCTCGAAGCGGGTTTTCTGTCCGTTGCAATCGGCGCGGTGATCGGCACGTTCTTCGGTTTGCTCGCCGGCTATTACGAAGGCTGGTGGGATCGCATCACCATGCGCGTGGCCGACGTGCTGTTCGCGTTTCCCGGCATTTTGCTAGCCATCGGCGTGGTGGCGATTCTCGGCAACGGCATGATCAACGTGATCTGCGCGGTCGCGATCTTCAGTATTCCGGCGTTCGCGCGGCTCGTGCGCGGCAATACGCTGATGCTCAAGCAGCTCACGTATATCGAGGCGGCGCGCAGCATCGGCGCGTCGGATTGGACGATCATCGTGCGGCACATTCTGCCGGGGACGATTTCCTCGGTGGTGGTGTACTTCACGATGCGTATCGGCACCTCGATCATCACCGCGGCGAGCCTGTCGTTTCTCGGTCTCGGCGCGCAACCGCCGACGCCGGAGTGGGGCGCGATGCTCAACGAAGCGCGCGCCGACATGGTCACGGCGCCGCATATCGCGCTGTTTCCGAGTCTCGCGATTTTCCTGACCGTGCTGGCGTTCAATCTGCTCGGCGACGGTTTGCGCGATGCGCTCGATCCGAAGCTCGACCGGCCATGAATTCGAGCGAGCTTCAAAACGCGCCGCATATCGGCACGTTGCCAGGCGGTCCGCTCGGCACGATTGCGGATGTGCCGGGCGTGACAGTCGGACATTGCACGCTCGATGCAGGCACCGTGCAAACCGGCGTGACCGTAATTCGTCCGCATGACGGCGATCCGTTTCTCGCGAAGGTGCCGGCGGCGGCGTCGGTGATCAACGGGTTCGGCAAAAGCATCGGGCTCGTGCAAGTCGAAGAACTCGGCACGCTGGAAACGCCGATCGCGTTGACCAATACGTTTTGTGTCAGCGCCGTCGCGCAGGCGCAGATTCATGCGGCCATTCGCGCGAATCCACGGATTGGACGTGAGTGGTCGACGGTCAATCCATTGGTGTTCGAATGCAATGACGGGTATCTGAACGATATCCAGGCACTGGCCGTCACCGCGCAGCATTTCGACGATGCATATGCAGCCGCCAGCGCAAATGTCGCAAGCGGCTCTGTCGGCGCGGGGCGGGGCATGTCGTGCTTCGATATGAAGGGCGGCATTGGCAATGCGTCGCGCGTTGTGGGTGTGGCGAACAGTAGCTATACCGTCGGCGCACTCGTACTGGCGAACTTTGGCCGGCTGCCGATGCTGACCATCGACGGCACGCCGCTCGGCCGTATGCTCGCCGAGCGGGCGACCAAAGCGGTGGCGGCGGCATCGTCGGCCACGTCCGCGATGAAGCCCGAGCAAGGCTCGATCATCATGATCGTCGCCACCGATGCGCCGCTCGACGCACGCCAGCTCAAACGTCTTTCCTTGCGCGCGGCGGCGGGTCTCGCGCGCACGGGTTCGGTGTACGGCCACGGCAGCGGCGATATCGCGCTCGCGTTTTCAACGGCCTATACCGTGCCGCACGGCGCCGACTTCATCACGCTCCCACCGCTCCTCGCCGACGAACGTCTCGACCCGCTCTTTCGCGCATGCGCCGACAGCGTCGAGCAGGCGATTCTCGACGCCTTGTGGAGCGCCGTATCCGTAACCGGGCGCGACGCTCACCAGCGTCTATCGCTGCGTGACTCCGTGCCCGATCTCGCCCAATTACTCGAACGCACCCGCTGATGAAAGTCCTCATTTCCGCCGACATCGAAGGCATTGCCGGCGTGTTCCATCCTGAACAGACGCGCGCGGGCAACGGCGAATACGAAGCCGCGCGCCGCTGGATGACGCTCGAAGCCAACGCCGCGATCGAAGGCGCATTCGCCGGCGGCGCGACGCGGGTGTGGGTCAACGACTCTCATGGCGGCTTTCGCAATCTGCTGCCCGACCTGCTCGACGCCCGCGCGCAGATCGTGCTCGGCAAGCCGCGCACTTTGGGCATGATGGCCGGGCTCGAATACGGCGCGGCGCTGGTCTTCATGATCGGCTATCACGCCATGTCGCAAACGCGCGGCATCCTCGCGCACACCATCAACAGCTTTGCCTTCACACGCGTTTCGCTGAACGGCGTCGAGGTCGGCGAGGCGGGCATCTATGGCGCGCTGGCGGAAGAATATGGCGCACAGGTAGCGCTTTTATCCGGCGACGACGTCTTCGCTGAAGAAACCGCGCCGCGTTTTCCGGGCGCGCGTTTTGTCGTCACCAAGAGCGCGACGGGGCATGCGAGCGGCGTCACGCAATCGCCGGCCAGCGCGCGCGCCGTTATCGAAGCCGCCGCGCGCGAAGTGGTTCAGCAGCATCTCGCCAACGGACACGCGCGCGAATCCACCCGCGCCGAGGCGAAGCCGGTGGAATGCGAACTGCGCGTGCAAACCAGCGCGCTCGCCGATCTGTTCTGCCAATGGCCGACGCTCACGCGTGTCGACGCGGTCACGCTGCGCTTTAGCGCGGCGTCGGCGGAACATGTGGTCCGCATGCTGAATTGCCTGTCGGCGATGTCGTTCATGTTGCGCTGAGCGCGCGGCAACGAGCCGTTCTCATACGCGGCCATTTCACCGCGCTTACAGCGGCGCCGTGACTGCACGTTTCGTGAGGAAGCGTTACTCTCCTGCATTCCGGAGGCGGCGTCTTTCTCACTGAGCGGGGTACAGCATGGGTAAGCAGACTATCGCGAATTATCTGGCCAGAACACTGGCTGCGGCAGACGTCGAGCGAATCTGGGGCGTGACGGGCGACAGCCTGAACGGCCTGTCGGATAGCTTGCAACGCCTCGGTTCGATTCGCTGGATGCACACGCGCCACGAAGAAGTAGCCGCCTTCGCCGCCGGCGCCGATGCCGCCGCGACCGGAAAGCTCGCCGTCTGCGCGGGCAGTTGCGGTCCCGGCAATCTGCACCTGATCAACGGCCTGTACGACTGCCATCGCAATCATCAACCTGTGCTCGCGATTGCCGCGCATATTCCGTCTTCGGAAATCGGCCTCGGTTACTTTCAGGAAACCCATCCGCAAGAGCTGTTCAAGGAGTGCAGTCACTACGTCGAACTGGTGACGAACCCGTCGCAGTTTCCGCGCGTGCTGGCGCGCGCCATGCGCACCGCGATCGAAGAACGCGGCGTGGCCGTGATCGTGCTGCCGGGCGACGTCGCGTTGGGCGATGCGCCCGACGAGACGCCGGCTTGGGCCGGCACGCTGGAACGCTCGACGGTGGTGCCGTCCGAGGCGGATCTCGACCGCCTCGCCGATCTGCTCAACCAGGCGGGCGCCGTGACGCTGCTGTGCGGCAGCGGCTGCGCGGGCGCGCACGATGAAGTGGTCGCCTTCGCCGATCAGCTCGGCGCGCCGACCGTGCACGCGTTGCGCGGCAAACAATACGTGGAGTGGGACAATCCGTTCGATGTCGGCATGACCGGGCTGATCGGCTTCAGCTCCGGCTATCACGCGATGATGTCGTGCGACACGCTCGTCATGCTCGGCACGGATTTCCCGTATCGCAACTTTTATCCGTCGCACGGCAACGTGGTGCAGATCGACCGGCGCGGTTCCGCGCTCGGCAAGCGTGCGCCGTTGAAGCTCGGTCTGGTCGGCGATGTGAAGGCGACCTTGCAGGCGCTGATGCCGCGGCTCAAGCACAAGAGCGACCGGCGTTTCCTGGAGAATGCGCGCAAACACTATGCGGATACGCGCAAGGACCTCGACGATCTCGCGCGGCCATCCGCGCCGGGTCGCGCGATACATCCGCAATACCTCACCAGCATCGTCGACAAGGTCGCCAACGAGGACGCGGTGTTCTCCGTCGACGTCGGCACGCCGACACTCTGGGCCGCCCGTTATCTGACCATGAACGGCAAGCGCACGCTGCACGGTTCGTTCAATCACGGCTCGATGGCCAACGCAATGCCGCAGGCCTTGGGCGCGCAGGCGGCCGAGCCGGGCCGCCAGGTGATTTCGCTATCGGGCGACGGCGGCCTGTCGATGCTGCTTGGCGATCTGCTTACCGCGCGTCAGCTCAATCTGCCGATCAAGGTCGTGGTGTTCAACAACAGTGTGCTCGGCTTCGTCGCGATGGAGATGAAGGCGGGCGGCTATCTGGAGGCCGGCACCGATCTGGCGACGACCGACTTCGCAGCGATCGCGCGAGGCGCGGGAATATACGGTGTCCGAATCGAACTGTCGGAGAACATCGAACCGGCTTTGCGCGAGGCGTTCGCGCATCCGGGTCCGGCCGTGATCGACGTGGTGACCGCGAAGCACGAACTCGCGATGCCGCCGAAGATCCAGTGGGCGCAGGCCAAGGGCTTCAGCCTGTATATGCTGAAGGCGGTGCTGAACGGTCGAGGGGATGAGGTCGTCGAACTGGCGACAACCAATCTGCGCTGAGACGCGTTGTGGCGCGATTGGCGTATGCGCGATGGCATTCGCGCATACGCCTGACTTCGACTATTGCTGCCGGCTCAACTCACGCGCCGCGCGGTCGATCACGTCGGCGATCGCGCCCGCGTGCGACACGGGCGCCAGGTGGCTCGACGCCATCGGCACGATCTTGGCGCCCATCCGGTCAGCCATGAATTTTTCGACTTCCGGCGATACCGCACGGTCGCGAGTCGTGAGCACGTACCACGACGGTTTTTCCTTCCACGCGACCTGACTGACCGTTTCACTGAAAGCTGTCGCGGCGATCGGCACCTGCGCGGTGGCCAGCACGCGCGTCAGATTCTCTGGGACATCCGCAGCGAAGTCGGTGTGGTATTTCGTGCGATCGAGCCACAGGAAGCCGCTCGAATCCTTCATGATGCCGGCGCCGGCGGGCGCCGGCGCGGCGCGCTTCATCAGATCCACGGTCGACTCGTGCAGGTCCGGCGCGATCGCCGCGACATACACCAGGCCGGCGACGTTCGGCGCGTTCGCGCCCGCCTCGGTAATCACGACGCCACCCCACGAATGCCCCACCAGAATGGTCGGGCCGTTCTGACGCGCAAGGACGCGGCGGGTCGCGGCGACATCGTCGGCGAGGGAGGTGAGCGGATTCTGCACCGAGCTTACGTGATAGCCCTTCTGCTGCAATTTGGCGACCACACCGTTCCAGCTCGATCCGTCGACGAACGCGCCGTGCACCAGCACGACGTTGCGCACCGGGCCGGTCATGGGCGCGACGGGTGGCGCGGGCGGCGGCGCGGCGGCGGCCTTGGCGGGCGGCGCGGCGGGTGTCATGCTCGGTGCCATGGGTGCCATGGGTGCCATGGGTGCCGGTGCCGGCGCTTCGGGCGAGCTTGCCTCCGTGTCCGGCTCGTCAGCCGGCTCGGCCGCGGGCGCCACGCTCGGCGCCATGGTGGGCGCGGGCGTCGCGGCGGGCGCGTTGGTCTGGGCGAGCGCGGCGGCCCCCGTGAAGCAGAGACACACAGCAGCGGCGCAAAGCAGACGTTTGGGCGACATGTTGAATCTCCGAAGGCGGAAAGCTCGACTAGGGCAACATACAGAAGCCCTGGGCCAGTGACAATCACTATCCTCGCCGTTAAGTGCGGCGCAGAACCAAGCGCGGGTTGCTCCCAGTATTTAGGCTTTATCGGCCACGGTAAAATTTTGGGTTCTGCCGGGCCGGACCACAAGTCCGATCGGGTGATCGATATCCATACACTGGGGCGCAATGTTGAATAGTGCACAACAGCAAGACGGCCTGAAGCGCGGGCTCAAGAATCGCCATATCCAGCTCATCGCGCTGGGCGGCGCGATCGGCACCGGCTTGTTTCTCGGCTCCGCCAGCGTGTTGCAGGCAGCCGGACCGTCGATGATTCTCGGCTACGCGATCGGCGGCATCATCGCCTTCATGATCATGCGGCAATTGGGCGAAATGGTGGCGCAGGAGCCGGTGGCGGGTTCGTTTAGCCACTTCGCGTACAAGTATTGGGGCGACTTTCCCGGCTTTCTGTCCGGCTGGAACTACTGGGTGCTGTACGTGCTCGTCAGCATGGCCGAACTGACCGCTGTCGGCACTTACATTCACTATTGGTGGCCGGGCGTGCCGACGTGGGTGTCGGCGCTGGTGTGCTTCGCTCTGATCAATGCAATCAATCTCGCCAACGTCAAAGCCTACGGCGAAACCGAGTTCTGGTTCGCGATCATCAAGGTCGTGGCGGTGATCGGCATGATCGTGTTCGGCGGTTACCTGCTGATCAGCGGCCACGGAGGCCCGCAAGCCTCGATCACCAACCTTTGGTCCCACGGTGGATTCTTCCCGCATGGGTTTCATGGCCTGTTCATGATGCTCGCGGTCATCATGTTTTCATTCGGCGGGCTCGAGCTGATTGGCATTACTGCGGCGGAAGCCGACCAGCCGCAGAAGAGCATTCCGAAAGCCGTGAATCAGGTGATTTACCGTATTCTGATTTTCTACATCTGCTCGCTGGCGGTGCTTTTGTCGTTGTACCCGTGGAATGAAGTGGCGGCCGGCGGCAGTCCGTTCGTCATGATCTTCTCGCAGATCGGTTCGACGCTGACCGCGAACGTCCTCAACGTGGTGGTGTTGACCGCGGCGCTGTCGGTGTACAACAGCGGCGTGTATGCGAATAGCCGCATGCTGTACGGCCTCGCGGAGCAGGGCAATGCGCCGCGCGCGCTGATGAAGGTCGACCGGCGCGGCGTGCCGTATATAGCGATCGGCTTGTCGGCGCTCGCCACGTTCACGTGCGTGATCGTCAACTATCTGATTCCCGCCGAAGCGCTCGGCTTGCTGATGGCGCTGGTGGTGGCCGCGCTCGTGTTGAACTGGGCACTGATCAGCCTGACGCATCTCAAGTCGCGCAAGGCGATGGTCGCGGCCGGTGAGACGCTCGTGTTCAAGTCGTTCTGGTTTCCGGTCAGCAACTGGATTTGCCTCGCGTTCATGGCGCTGATCCTCGTCATTCTGGCGATGACGCCGGGCCTGTCGGTTTCGGTGTGGCTGGTGCCGGCGTGGCTGGTGGTGATGTGGGCCGGATATGTGTTCAAGCGCCGGCGCGCGGTTGTGCAGGGTGGGGCAAGGGCGATGGGGCAGTAAGGTGTCTCGAATGGCGTGAGGGGCGACGTTCGCGCTCACGCCGTTTGATTCCCTTGAAGTTTTTAGACGGGCCAGAAACGACAAACCCCGCGAGCAGCATGTGCTGGCGGGGTTCGAGGAAATACTGAAACAGCGGTCTTTCGAATTCTTTGGTGCCCAGGGCCGGAATCGAACCGGCACGCCTTGCGGCGGGGGATTTTGAGTCCCCTGCGTCTACCAATTTCACCACCTGGGCAGGTCTTGCAGCGCACGCGTCAGAAGCTGGCGCGCGGCGAAGACGCAGATTATGGCCGAAAATTCGGCGACGGGCAAGCCAGTTGCTTTCATCCGCCGCAAGGGCTTCAAACCGTGCGGGAAAATCGTTCGAGTGTCTGCTGGCCGAGATAGCGGTCGAACACCATCGCGATGTTGCGCACGAGCATGCGGCCGGCCATCCGCACTTCGAGCTTGCGCGCTTCGAGCGACACCAGACCGTCCTGCTCGAAGCCGCGCAAACGCTCTAGCTCCGGCTCGAACGTCTCGGCGAAGCGGATACCATACGCCGCTTCAAATTCGTCGAAGCGCAACTCGAGGTTGCACATCAGTTGCGTGATCACGTCGCGGCGCAGACGGTCGTCGGCGGTGAGGCGCACGCCGCGTGCGATGGCAAGCGTGCCTGCATCGATCGCCGCGGCATAGCCCGGCAAATCCTTGACGTTCTGCGCGTACACGTCGCCGACTTTGCCGATCGACGATGCGCCGCAGCCGATCAGGTCGCATTCCGCCCGCGTGCTGTAGCCCTGAAAATTGCGATGCAAGGTGCGCTGCGCTTGCGCGCGCGCGAGTTCGTCGGTGGGCAGCGCGAAGTGATCCATGCCGATGTACACGTAGCCCGCGCCTGTCAGACGTTCGACCACGCGCTGCAGGATCGCGAGTCGCACTTCAGGTGAAGGCAGCGTGGCGGGGTCCATCTGACGTTGCATCTTGAAGAGCTGCGGCATGTGCGCATAGGCGAAGACCGAGAGACGATCGGGCGCGAGCGCGAGCATCGTGTCGAGCGTGCGGCTGAAGCTCTCGACCGTTTGATGCGGCAGTCCGTAAATCAGATCGACACCGATCGAGTGAAAGCCGGTGTCGCGCGCCGCCTGCATCACCGAGGCGGTCATTTCGAGCGGCTGAATGCGGTTGATCGCCTGCTGCACGATCGGATCGAAGTCCTGCACGCCGAGGCTCAGCCGGTTGAAACCCAGCTTGCGCAAATGCGCGATGGTATCGGGCGACGCTTCGCGCGGATCGACTTCGATCGAATATTCGGCTTCGGCGTCAGGCAGCACCTTGAAGTGCTCGCGCGTGGCGGCCATCAGTTCGGCTGTTTCGTCGTGCGACAAAAAAGTCGGCGTACCGCCGCCCCAATGCAATTGCGATACCGGACGCCGCGTATCGAAACAGGCCGCCTGCAACGCCATTTCGCGTTTCAACCGATCGAGGTAGGGACGCGCATGGGCGCGATTCTTGGTGGCGACCTTGTTGCAGCCGCAGTAGAAACACACGGTGTCGCAAAACGGAATGTGGAAGTACAGCGAGAGATCCGTGGCCGACGCGCCTGGGTCGGCGGCGGCGCGTAAATAGTCGGCGCGGTCGAACTCGTCACGGAACTGCAGGGCGGTCGGATAGGACGTATACCGTGGGCCGTTCGCGCTGTACTTGGCGAGCAGGTCAGGGCGGAACAGCGTGCTGGCGATGGACATGAGGGACTCGAGGGCTGGCTGCGGCCATCGAGGAAGAGGCGGACCGCCGCGATTCGCGCGATCAGATCGATCCGCGCGGGCGCCCCTTGCGCATGGCCTTTAAGATCTTTCGAGTTTACGCGAGTGACCATTCGCCCGATTGCGTAAAAAGGTCGCATGGAATGCGGTGGCACAATGCGGGTCTGATAGTGCATTGCCCGTTTTGGGTTCAGGAAAAAATGTCGTGAGTGATGTGCCGAACAGCGCCGTGAAGCGCGAGTCTCCGTTCCACGTGGCCGGTCACGCGTGCCGCCCCGATTGCGGCGCGTGCTGTATTGCGCCGTCGATTTCGAGTCCGATTCCGGGCATGCCGAACGGCAAGCCGGCGGGCGTACGCTGCGCGCAACTCGGCGACGATCTGCGCTGCGCGATCTTCGGTCAGCCTGAGCGGCCGGCGTGCTGTTCCGGTCTGCAACCGCAGATGGAAATGTGCGGCACGAATCGCGGCGAGGCGCTCGTGTGGCTCACGCAGCTTGAGATGCAGACTCGACCGAACGCACAACCGGTGGCTCCGCTCTGAACGCGCGCAAGCGAAGCGCCGCCAGGCGCAAACCGCAACACCACAAGCCGAAAAACGAACACCGCAATCGCATGCCCGAACAGGTTTTCACAGGAGATTTCGCATGACTCGACCCGCTGCGCCGGCCCGGCGCCGCTTCCTGCTTGCTGCGCTGACGGGCTGTAGCGCGCTCGGCATCACCGTTTCGCTCTCGGCCTGCGCAACCTCGACTTTTCCGTTCATCCCTTCGCATTACACGTTCTCGCAGCAGCAGGTGCAGGACGCGGTGCAGCGCAAATTCCCGTATCAGCGCACGGTTTCGCAAGTGTTCGATGTCGCGTTGACCCACCCGGTGGTTGGTTTGCTGCCGGACGCCAACCGCGTCTCGGTGAAGCTCGACGCACGCCTCGTGAGCCCCTTCATGCCGCAGCCGGTCGACGGCGTGTTCACGCTGTCGAGCGAGCTGGCCTATGACGCCGCCAGCAAATCGGTCGTGCTCAAGTCGCCGAACGTCGACAACGTCAGCGTGAGCGGACAGGCGCAGGCCTATACGCAGCAGATCAATGCGGCGGCGGCGGTGCTCGCCACGCAGTTGCTGACCAACTATCCGATCTATACATTCAAGCCCGAACAGCTGCAATTTGCCGGAGTGAATTACGAACCCGGTACAATCACCATCCTTACAAACGGCATACGCGTGCAAATCGTCGAAAAATGACGCAGCGCGCGGCCGGCAGGGCCGCGCTTTCCGTGCCGGCCCTGTTCGTTCCGACTAACTACAGCGATTAGGGGCAGGGATGGACTGGCTATTGGCTTGCAAGGCGCTGATTCTGGGCGTCGTCGAGGGATTGACGGAGTTTTTGCCCGTGTCGAGCACCGGGCATTTGATCGTCGCGGGCAGTCTGCTGAACTTTACCGACGAGCACGCGAAAACCTTCGATGTCGTGATCCAGCTCGGCGCGATTCTCGCCGTGTGCTGGGAATTCCGTCGCCGTATCGGCAGTGTGGTGTCCGGTCTGCCGAGCCGGCCGGATGCGCGCCGCTTTACGCTGAATGTGATTATCGCCACGATTCCGGCGATCGTGCTCGGCTTGCTGTTCGAGAAATCCATCAAGGCGGCGTTGTTCTCGCCGGTGCCGGTCGCGTTCGCGCTGGTGGCGGGCGGCGTCGTGATCCTGTGGGCGGAGGCGCGTCAGCGCGCGCAAGGCGAGACGCAAGCGCGCGTGCAAAGCGTGGACGACCTGAGCGCGCTGGACGCGCTGAAAGTAGGCCTCGCGCAATGTTTCGCGCTGATTCCAGGCATGTCGCGCTCGGGCTCGACGATCATCGGCGGGATGCTGTTCGGTCTCGACCGGCGCGTCGCCACGGAGTTTTCGTTCTTCCTCGCGATTCCGATCATTTTCGGCGCGACCGCTTACGAGCTGTACAAAGACTGGCACCTGCTTTCCGTCGACGCGCTCGGCACCTTCGCGATCGGTTTCGCGGCGGCGTTCGTCAGTGCTTTTGCCTGCGTGCGCTGGCTGTTGCGCTATATCGCCGCGCACGATTTCACCGCGTTTGCGTGGTATCGCATCGGCTTCGGACTGCTGATCCTGCTGGTCGGTTATAGCGGCGCGTTGAGCTGGACGGAGTGAGCGCGTGCGTTTCGCTTGAGCCATGAGAAAAAGGTCCGCATTTGCGGACCTTTTTCGTTGCGTGGCAATCTCGCAGGGCGTTTATGCGACGCCGCGTTTGCGGAAGACGAGATCCCACACGCCGTGTCCGAGCCGCAATCCACGGCGTTCGAACTTCGTCACCGGACGGTACTCCGGACGCGGCGCATAGCTGTCGGCGGTATTTTCCAGCGCCGGATCGGCGCCCAGTACTTCGAGCATCTGTTCGGCGTAATTTTGCCAGTCCGTCGCGCAATGGAGATAGGCGCTGGGTTTCAGGCGCGATACGAGCAGCGCGACAAACTTCGGCTGGATCAGCCGGCGCTTGTGGTGGCGCGCCTTGTGCCACGGGTCCGGAAAGAAGATGTGCACGCCGTCGAGGCTATCGGGCGCGATCATCTGTTCGAGCACCTCGACCGCGTCGTGCTGAATGATGCGGATGTTCGACAGATTCTGTTCACCCATCAGTTTCAGCAGCGCGCCGACGCCCGGCTCGTGTACTTCGACGCCGAGAAAATCGTCGCCGGGACGGTGCGAGGCGATCTCGGCAGTGGTCGCCCCCATGCCGAAGCCGATTTCCAGCACGCGTGGCGCCTCACGGCCGAATACGGCATTCCAGTCGGGCTGCTGCGGCGCGAACGGCACCACGAAGCGCGGGCCGAGTTCGTCCATGGCGCGGCGCTGGCCGGTTGAGACGCGGCCGGCGCGCGTGACGAAGCTGCGGATGCGGCGCCGGTGCAGGGCTTCTTGCGGCGCGTTGCTGTCGGCGTCCGACTGGTGTTCGGTATCGCTGGAGGGCGTCGGGAGGTCGTCCGGCAGGCCGGCGTCGTTTGGATCGTGGATCATCGTCGATGCTGCTACAAGGGTGAAGGGCTTCGCGGCTTGCCTCGCGTGCTGCACGGTGTCCGTCGGAGCTCGCGTGGTGTGGGGCGGCGAGTTCCGACAGGCGCGGCTGGTAAGCACGAGGTTGACGGGTCGCTGCGCCAGGCCGCCGCTATGACAAAAAAGCCGCCTTCATGGAGGCGGCTCGTGCTGGATTCTGCTGAAGGTGTCAGCAGGAAAGTGGAGCGGGCGTTGCAAGTGCGCGTAAGGTAGCACAACCGAAAAGGGCGCGTCCAGACGGACTGCGGACGGCGGGAGTATGGATGTGGGTGGGAATGCTACGTTTAAATAACGCAGATGCCCGCGCAATTGGTTTAATTGTTTTGTAAGGTGTTTTGCTGAGGGCGATTATCTGGGCGAGTGACGATCATCAGCGAATATGCGTGTCGTCGCCGGGGGGCTTTACCGTCGTTTCAACTACCGGTGGCGCGCACTTCGTTATGAGATGCCATTCGCGGCGGCGTCGCTGCTCGACATTTTTCTCTGCCGGTTTGCGCAAGCGACGCGATTGCCGGATTCGGCGGTCGGGAAAAGCTTTTAATCGGTAGGGACGAGAAGAACGGGAGAGTCAAATCCTTTCGCGAATCTGCCCGGTTGCTCAAAAGCCGACTAGAAAGTATCTGGAGCGGGCGATGGGAATCGAACCCACGGCTCTAGCTTGGGAAGCTAGGGTATTACCATTATACGACGCCCGCAGAGCACGCCATTCTACGCGCGTTTCACGCGATTTGGCAAACGTGGACGTTTGCGGCCCATCTGGGTGTGTGCTCGCTCCGGGAGCGTATGCGGTGTTCCGCGCCACGATGCGCCGACTTACCGCACCAGGCCGGCCGTATTCAGCAGTTCGTTGCGTGCTCTAGGCCATTCGGTCGGCTATCTCCCTTGCGGTTGCTATTTGACGCGCATGAAGTGGCTTCGCCGTTAACAGGCGCCGCAGCTGAGTAGGCCGAGGCAGGCACCGCCCGATACCGCGCACGGCGCGGAACTAGCTGATTAGCGCTTCGACTGCCAACCACATCGGGGAAATTGAATGCGGTTAGAAGCCCGTGTAAATACAAGGCCAATCAAATAGATACGCGCTTCCAGCTTCGATTTTTTAATTCGTTATGCATGATGTTCCATCAGGCTCGACTGAGCGGACTCTCAAAAAAGTTCGGATAAAGATTAAAGCTTACCGGAATGCCGCCGTTTACTTCTTTAGCGCCCTTTCAAAAAATTTCAAGAATGCATTCGATTCGATTCTGTCAAGTGGATTTTTGGAACGATTCAACGAATCGGCGCTGACGGCAAACATCGAGATCAAAATGACCAACGGCGTGACACTGCCAATCTGATTGGCAGCACACTTCGTCCAAAAACAAAAATGGATATGAAAATCAAAGCTAAATTGACGTTATCCCTGCTCGCTTCGCTCGCTCTGGCAGCGTGTGGCGGCGGTGGCGGCGGGGGCAATTCGGCGGCAACGCCCTCGACCGGAAGCGCTTCGGCGCCGGCCGTGGCAAGCGCGCCAGCCGTGGCCAGCGCGCCGGTCGTGGCAAGCGCGCCGGTGCCGGCTTCTTCGCCCGCCCTCAGCGGCGAGCAACTGCCGAGTCTGTCCAGTCCGCAGAGCGGTTCGGCTGCGGCCACGGGCAACGGTGTAGAAGGGATCTGGACTAGCCAGTTCGGCGTCGACAAGACCACGGCGCTGGTCGATCCGCAGGGCAACATCTCTTACCTGAATACGGTAGGCGGCATCGGCTTGTCGGAATTCTTCGGCGTCATCGCGGCCAGCGCGCCGAACTGGACGCTCACGTCGGGTACGGCATTCATCGGCGGCTTCTATTATCCGACGACCTCCGGCTCGGGTACCTTTGTGAATAACCAGACGTTCACCGGCAGCTATGTCGAGAACGGCACGACGGTAAACCTGTCCTGGAACTACGACGCGGCGAATGCGCTCGCTGTTACCCAGTCGAGCGTCGCGGGTACGTGGGCGGAAACCGGCTCGTCGCTGACGATTGCAAACGACGGCACGCTGAGCGGGACATTGAGCAACTGCCCGGTCTCCGGCACGTTGCTGCTCGCCACGCCATCGTCCAGCAAGAATCTCTACACGTTGAACGTGACCGGCACGACCGCATCCTGCACGTTGAAATCGGGCGCGACATATACGGGCAATGCCGCAATTACGTTCCTGCCGATCAGGAGCAGCAACCTGTACGTCCGCACGATTTTCTTCATGATCAAGACAGCGACCAACGACACGGTCGCCTACGGTCAGTTGGCGAAGCAATAAGCGCCGCATGAAACAAAGCCGCCGCCTTTTCAACGGGCGGCGGCTTCTCCATGCTCGCTACCTGTGCGTTTAGATCACGAAGTAAGTCAGTTGGACGGCCGCACGGGTGACCACCATCAGCAGCACCTGCACGATGACGAACAGCAGGATCGGCGAGAGGTCGATGCCGCCGAGTTGCGGCACCACGCGGCGCAGCGGGTTCAGAAACGGCGCCGTGAGCTGGTACAGAATCGGCATGGCCGGCGAACGTGGATTGAGCCACGACAGCAGCGCCATCAGAATCGTCAACCAGATGATCAGATTCAGCGCCCACTTGATCAACGTCAGCACCGCGACGATCAGCAGCGTCGGCAACAGCGTGAGCGGATCGGCGCCGGTCAGCACCACCATCAGCACCACATACACGATAGCCGCAAGGAGGGCTGCGACAAGGCTTGCCCAATCGATCTTGCGCGTGCTCGGCAGGATATGCCGCAGCGGCAGCACGATCCAGTTAGTGACTTGCAGCACGGCGTTCGTGACGGGGTTGTAGGGCGGCATGCGCACGACCTGCAGCCATGCGCGCAGCAACAGCGCCGCGCCGAACAGCGTGAAGACGGTATTGAGCAGAAAACGGGCGATATCGCCAAACATCTCGTGTCCTTATCCTTCGAATGACGGCCGCAGACCGGCCGCAGGATGCCGGCGCTTTCCGAACGGCGCACCGGCGGTTTCATTTGAATTTCCCGCGCCCTTTCCGCACTCGGGCGCGTTACGCGTCGTTTGAAGCGGCTGCGTGGTGTTGCGATGTCACGGTTTGCAAGTTGCGCTCAACGGCTCACTGTATTAAAGGCCGCGATTCGTGCCGCTTCCGCGTGGCATCACACGGAAATCTTGATCTCGCTGATCAGAATCGCGCCGTTGCCGCCGTCCGTGTAATTGGGAATGTCGGCCACCAATTGCTCGGAAGCCGGTTTGAAGACTTTGTAGAAGTCGTCCGCGCTGTCGAACAGGAAGTGGCCCGCGGCGACGTACGGCGGCGGCGTTCCAGGCGGGCCCGCATTGATGCCGACGTCGACCGACCAGCCCTTCAGCGACGGCCCGAACAGCTTCGCCGCGAGCGGCATATGCGTGACGCAGTAATAGTCCACGTCGAAGTGGCCGTTTTCCCGATACGGATAGAGGATGCTGACCTTGATCATTGTGCGTTCTCGTCTGTTGGTCCCGATGCGCGGCGCTGGCGGATTGCGCGCGGCGCCGGACGTCACATTATCACGGCTTACTTGACGCTTGCACCTGCCGCGGCCTGATTCAGCGACCGGTTGAGCGATTCTTCCACGGCCTCGGAGATGGCGTCGATCGCGGCGGGCGGCGTGACGCGGCGTTCGGCCAGTCCGACAGCGCGCCGCGACATCAGTCCGTACAGCGCGGCGTGGTCGCCGCCGAGGCCTTCCAGCAGCGCCAGCTGTTTCTGAACCACGCCCGTGTCGCCGCGCGATACCGGGCCCGCGAGCGCGTTCGGCAAACCCTTGTCGCGGGCGGTTTCGATGGTGCCGGAAAGCATCGGCAGCAGCGCGCGCAGCGCATCGTCTTCGGCAAAGCCCAGCGTGCGCCACAGCGCGACGCATTCCGCGAGGCTGCACAGCGCGAAGCTGGCGGCGTAGTGCGCGGCGGCGTGATAGAGCATGCGACCGCCCGCCGGAATCGCCAACGGATGGCAGCGCAGCGCGACGGCGAGCGCTGTCAACGTGTCCTTCAGGGCGCCGTCGGCCTCGATCGTCACGGAACAACCGGCGATGCGCTCCAGATCGGCGAGTTCGCCGCTAAAGAGGTACAGTGGATGAAAACCGCCGATCGAGGCACCCTGATCGCGTGCCGGGGCGAGCAATTCGACCGGCGAAGCCCCGCTGCAGTGCACGAGCGCCTTGCCGTGCGCGCCGGCCGGGTCGTCCGGGCTGAACCGGAGTGTGTGCGCTGACGTACCGATGCTGTCATCGGGAACAGCTAAAAAGACGATATCGGCGGCGTCGACAACCTGTTGTGGGTTCTCTAATGCCGCGCAATGCTCGATTTGACTGGCAAGCCGGACGGCGGAAGTCGCCGAGCGACTTGCCACCGCCGTGACCGGATAGCCGGCGCGTGAAAAGCTCAGCGCGAGGCAACGCGCGAGCCGGCCTGCACCGATAAAGCCGAGGCGCGGCAGAGAGGACTGGGACATGGGTGCGTGCTCCAGACGGGACAGTGGGAAAGCAGAAGTATCTCGCATCCGCCACGCTCGCGGCGCGGCTGAACGTCGGCTTTCCCTTGATCAGTGCGCTTGCGATATGGCACGCCCGGCCGGTCATCCGGCGGCGTGCGCCCCGCGGGCTAGAAAACTGCTCACAATTCTTCAAGGCCGGTTTGGCAGTTGCTGTTCTGGGTATTTCGTCTCGCAGTCAGATTCGGGAGGTTCACGATGAATATTTTTTCTTACCGAAAGCACTTGCGGTTCCTGACGCATGCACAGCGCCGGCGCTGGTGGGACCAGAAAAAGCGCCTGACGCCGCGCGTGCGGATCAGCGGTGCTTATGTCCCGCCAAGCGTTTCCCGCGAGTTCGCGTATGTGAAGGTCGGCTGACGTAGCCGCCCCAGCAGGTAAGGAAATGCCCGGTCTGTCGGCCGGGCATTTTTCATTTTAGGGCGCCATTGGACCCCCGTCAGGATTGAAGCTAATTTGTAATCAAAGATTACCGTGAGAGGAATGCTTCAGGCATTGACGCGGCCATTGCGGCGCGTTGCTTGCGTTTTGGCACGCGCAATCCCTGAGTTTTCAGCGCATTACGAAGCCAGTTGGCCGCTTATGGCCTTTGCGGGAATTGCGAGGTTTTGCCGCCAATTGCAATTTGCAACAAATGCGAACAGATAGGCGCGGTCTTTTTCGATACATTGATTTCATAGCATGCAGGGCATGCGAAGTCGGCGACCTCGGTGGGCCGCGCTAGGAGAATAAAAGTGAAAAAGATCGTTCCGTTTGTCGTTGCCGCAGCACTCGGCTTGGGACTTGCGGGTGCCGCTCAGGCGCACGTTTCCGTCGGTATCGGTATCGGGGTTCCGATTGCGCCGGCTTACCCGGTTTATGCCGCGCCCCCCCTGGTGTACTACGCACCGCCCCCGGTGTACTACGCGCCGCAGCCGGTTTATGCGCCGCCGCCAGTCGTAGTGGATGGGTATTACGGTGGCTATGGGCGTCCTTATTATCACCACGGCTATTACCGCGGTTATTACGGTCACGGCTACTATCGCCGTTGATCGCGGCACATAGCGCTTTTGTTGACGGCGTAACGCCGGCTTGATCGCCGGGTTACGCCGTTTGTATTTGGTTGGCGGCTTTTCATGCAGTCAATGTAGGGCATTTTGTCGGAATGACGGTATCAATTCGCACCAGCGAGACAGGGCGAAGAGCCGCCGCCACAGAAGTTCACTTCACGCGTGACGTTCCAAACCTCGGTCGAAGCTGGGAGAATGGCTGTTTCGCCACCGCTCTGGAGAGTTTCGCCGATGCAAGCGCTTCCCGCTCCCACTTTCGACGACGTACTCGACGCCGCTGCGCGTCTGAACGGCATCGCCCACCGCACTCCCGTTCTAACTTCGAGCACGTTCAACGAGCGCACCGGGGCGTCGGTGTTCTTCAAGTGCGAGAATTTTCAGCGCATGGGCGCCTTCAAATTTCGCGGCGCCTATAACGCGATCTCGCATTTCGACGCGGAGCAGCGCAAGGCCGGCGTACTGACGTATTCGTCGGGTAACCATGCTCAGGCGATCGCCTTGTCGGCACGTCTTGCCGGCGTCCACGCGACGATCGTCATGCCGCAGGACGCACCCGCGGCCAAAGTCGCGGCGACCAAGGGCTACGGCGGTGAAGTGATCACCTACGACCGCTACACGGAGAACCGCGAAGAGATCGGCCGGCGGCTCGCTGAAGAGCGCGGCATGACGCTGATTCCGCCGTATGACCATCCGCACGTGATCGCCGGGCAAGGCACGGCGGTGAAGGAGTTGATCGAGGAAACCGGCCCGCTCGACATGCTGTTCGTGTGCCTCGGTGGCGGCGGGTTGATCAGCGGCAGCGCGTTGTCCGCGGCGGCATTGAGCCCGGCCTGCACGGTGATCGGCATCGAGCCGGAGGCGGGCAACGACGGCCAGCAGTCGCTGGCGCGCGGCGAGATCGTGCATATCGACACGCCGCGCACGATCGCCGACGGCGCCGCCTCCACACATCTGGGCGACTACACGTTCGCGATTATTCGGAAGCTGGTCGCGCAGATCGAAACGGTCAGCGACGCACAGCTGATCGAGACGATGCGCTTTTTCGCGCAGCGCATGAAGATCGTGGTCGAGCCGACGGGCTGTCTCGCCGCGGCCGCGGTGCTCAATGGCATCGTGCCGGTGAAGGGCAAGCGTGTCGGCGTGGTGGTGAGCGGCGGCAACGTCGACCTGGAAAAGCTCGCGCAATATCTCGCCTGATACATCGTGTAGGCAGGCGCTGTCGCGCTCGCCTGGCTTGGCGCTCAATCGAAAACGGCTCGCCAACGTGAGCCGTTTCACGTCAGCTTGCCACGTGCGCGGTTTGCACGATCAGGTCGCGATACCCGTTGACAATCACGCTGTACGAGAAGTACGCAAAGAGCAGCGCGGACAGCACGTGACAGGCGCGCAGCAAACCGGTGCCCGCGCGCTTGCGCCCGTGGCTGCCGAGTCCGCAGATAAAGATCGTCCAGCACAGGCCGCCGAGAAAGAAGCCACCGAGAAAGACCGGCGCGGTCGTCACGCTCGTGGCGCCAGCCTTCGCGATCAGCGCGCCGCCGACCGCGGCGAACCACAAAATCGCCGAAGGTGACGACACCGCCAGCAAGACGCCGCGCAAGAAACCGCGCCACGCGGACAGATGCGGCGCATTCGCGTTAGCCTCGCCGGCCACGGCCGGCGCCGTCGCCGGGAACACCGCTTCACGCGCCATCTTCCAGGTCAGGAAGAGCAGGATCCCCGCGCCGCCGATCCACACCACCCAGCGCACCGATTCGAACTGCAGCAAGGCCGCCATGCCCGCGAGCGCGAGCGCCGCATAAATCAGATCGCCGATGCATGAACCGAGGCCGAGCCAGAAGCCCGGTTTGAAGCCATGCGAGAGCGTCAGGGAAATCATGGCGACGTTCACGAGACCGATATCCAGACAGAGCGACAGCGACAGAAAAAATCCATCTGACATCATTGAAAAAGCATGCATCCGCGCAACGGCTCCGATAGCTTTGTTATTTCAGTCTCGTTATACGGTTTGCCTCAGAGGCCCAACTCGCTCCACAAGGTGTCGATGCGCCGTTTGACCGCGTCGTCCATCACGATGGGGCGGCCCCATTCGCGATCGGTTTCGCCGGGCCACTTGTTGGTCGCGTCGAGGCCCATCTTCGATCCGAGGCCGGCAACGGGTGAGGCGAAATCCAGATAGTCGATCGGCGTGCGATCCACCATCACCGTGTCGCGCGCCGGATCGATGCGGGTGGTGATCGCCCAGATCACTTCCTTCCAGTCGCGGATATTCACGTCCTCGTCGACCACGACGATGAACTTCGTGTACATGAACTGCCGCAGGAAGCTCCACACGCCGAACATCACGCGTTTGGCGTGGCCGGGGTAGCTCTTCTTCATCTGCACGATGGCCATGCGGTAGCTGCAGCCTTCGGGCGGCAGATAGAAGTCGGTGATCTCGCTGAATTGCTTTTGCAACAGCGGCACGAACACTTCGTTGAGCGCGACGCCGAGCACGGCCGGTTCGTCGGGCGGTTTGCCGGTGTACGTGGAGTGGTAGATCGCGTCGCGCCGCATGGTGATGCGCTCGACCGTAAAGACGGGGAACCACTCCTGCTCGTTGTAGTAGCCGGTGTGGTCGCCGTACGGGCCTTCCAGCGCATGTTCATAGGCCGCCGACGCGCCTTTGACCGGCCGCGGCGGCGCGCCTGCGGGAGCGGGCGAAGGCGCGCCTTCCTGCGGATAGATGAAGCCTTCGAGCACGATCTCGGCACGCGCCGGCACCTGCAAGCCGTCGACGCCCGGCGTAATGCACTTCGCCAGTTCGGTACGGCCCCCGCGCAGCAGCCCGGCGAACTGGTATTCGGAGAGGGTGTCGGGCACCGGCGTAACCGCGCCGAGAATCGTCGCCGGGTCGGCGCCCAGCACGACGGCCACCGGATACGGCTTGCCCGGGTTCTGCAGCGCGAACTCGCGAAAATCGAGCGCGCCGCCGCGATGCGCGAGCCATCGCATGATCAGTTTGTTACGTCCGATCAATTGCTGGCGATATATGCCTAAGTTTTGTCGGCTCTTGTTCGGCCCTTTTGTGACGGTCAGGCCCCATGTGATTAGCGGGCCGGCATCGCCGGGCCAGCACGTCTGAATCGGCAGCCTGGCGAGGTCGACGTCGTTGCCTTCCCAGACAATTTCCTGGCAGGGCGGCGCGCTCACCGTTTTTGGCGCCATGTCCCACACGGCCTTCGCGAGCGAGAACAGTTTGCCGGCGTCCTTGAGGCCCTTCGGCGGCTCCGGTTCCTTTAATGCGGAGAGCAGCCGGCCCACGTCGCGCAGCGATTCGAGCGCGGTGCCGTCGCCTTCGCCGGCTTGCGCGTCCACCCCCATGCCGAGCGCGACCCGCCGCGGCGTGCCGAACAGGTTGCCGAGCACCGGGAACTCATGCTGTGCCTTGCTTTCGAACAGCAAAGCCGGACCGCCGGCGCGCAGCACGCGGTCGCACAACTCGGTCATTTCCAAGACAGGCGAGACGTTTTGTGAGATGCGGCGCAGTTCACCGATCGTCTCGAGACGGCCGACGAAATCGCGCAGGTCTTTGTATTTCATCTGGTGCTGTTCAGTGCCGCGCAGGCGGCGGAAAGGGGAGGCGCAGAAGGGTTTAACGGCGCCAGAACGATTGTCGATTTTACCTGTGTTGGCAGGCGCACGTAGCTCAGCCAAACGACCTAGGTGAGACGGAGGAATCGAGATCGCTCAAAAGGCGCGCGCCGCGCGGTTTTGGACGGTCTGAACACCGTTCATTATTACAATTAGTTATACATTTGCCTATCTATAGTGTTGACGATCTATAAAACCCTGCATAGAATCCGTCCACATTGGTTGCAGGGCGTGAACCTTTTTACCACTGCCCCCGGTCCCATCAGACGCAACGCGTCACCGCTTACCGACTCCCTGCACGGTATTAACGGTCTTATTGATGTCCTCGCCAGCGCCAACTGACGCTGGTTTTTCGCGTGGGAGCCACCGCCCGCATGCTTTTTTGACATGCCGCGGTCCTCTTTCAGGACGGCTCCCCACAAACGGTATTTGCCGTTTTCCCGACGTCGCTGCTGCCCTAACCAGACAGAGCGCGCGATGTCTTGACTCTGCGAACGTGCCTCACCGCCTCTTCATCCGGCGGGGTTCGCGGATCATGCAACATGGGAGATCTGAATGAACGCCTGGTTATCGTGGCGTCCCGATGAGCGTATCGCGCAAGTTGTGCGTGGTGCGCTGCGTCGCGGGACGCGAATGAGTCATCACCTGTTCAGCATCGTCGGCGGTATCGCGGTGGTGCTGACAGTCGCACTGTGGCTGATGCCGGCCCTGCGCGGCACGCTAGCCGCCAAGTTGATGCCCGTCATCTCCGCCGCTGTGCAAGCCGGTCCCGCCCGTCTGCTGCAG
Source organism: Paraburkholderia sp. BL18I3N2 (assembly GCF_003001875.1). Lineage (NCBI taxonomy): Bacteria > Pseudomonadati > Pseudomonadota > Betaproteobacteria > Burkholderiales > Burkholderiaceae > Paraburkholderia > Paraburkholderia sp. BL18I3N2. The sequence goes on along the minus strand of NZ_PVNC01000017.1, from coordinate 135,230 downwards.
GGCAACCCGCTGCCGGCTTTCGGACCGCCCGCGCGCGCGTCCTCCGACGACTCGCTGACCGCCAACTCGAACGGCCCTGATGCCGTGAGCGGCACGAACAACGGCAACGCTAACGGCAACACTGTCACCGCGAGCAACTCCAGCTTTGACAACGCATTCGACGCCACCGGTTCGAGTGGCATGGGCGTCGCGGCGCTCAACGGCCTCGACCCGCGCACCATGCAAAGCGTTACCGCGCTGGCGAGCCTGATCCCGTCGCAACGCGTATCCGCCGACGCACGCGACGACCGCGTCCTGATCTCGACCCGTGAGCAGGACCTGGTTGCTTCATTTCTGGCGCGGCGCTATCGCGTCGCTCAGGAGCCCGTTAGCGAGCTCGTGAAGGCGGCGTTCGACACCGGCCGCGAAGTCGGTCTCGATCCGTTGCTGTTGCTTTCAGTGATGGCAATCGAGTCGGGCTTCAACCCGTACGCCGAGAGCGGCGTCGGCGCACAAGGCCTGATGCAGGTGATGTCCAAGGTGCACTCGGACAAATTCCAATATTTCGGCGGTCAGAGCGCGGCGCTCGAACCGGTCGCGAACATCAAGGTGGGCGCGCTGGTGCTGAAGGATTGCATCGCACGTGGCGGCTCGCTGCCGGGCGGCTTGCGTCTGTACGTCGGCTCGACCTCGCCGGACGACGGCGGCTACGGCGCCAAGGTCATGGCTGAGCGTGCCCGTCTGCGTGACGTGGCGCGTGGCCGCAAGGTGCCGATCAATGCACCGCAGGCGCCGGTTTTGACGGCGTCGACCAACACCGCTGCGTCTGCCGGCAGCAATGGCAAGCGCGTGCAGGTGACGCTCGAGGGCAGTCATCAGTTGAGCGCGGCGACACCGGTCAAGGCGCCGGTTTCCTCCGAGCAGGACGATGCGAGCGCCAACGCGACGAAGCACGTGGCATCGGCGTCTGAGCTGGGCGCTTGAGGTTGGAAACGTAGAACTGGCGACTCCATGCAGGAGAGGAGCGGCAACAAAAAAGGACACCCATCTGGCGTGTCCTTTTTTCGTCTGGCGATTAAGAGTGAGCTGCTTCGCTCAAGCCTTGCCGAAGAATTTCGCCAGCCGGTCGACGGCCTCTTCCAGCTTCGGATAGGCAGTGGCGTACGACAGCCGGATGTACTCCTTCGGCGCGTGCGTACCGAAATCCATGCCCGGCACCAGCACCACGCCCGCATCGTGCAGCATGGCCCTGGTAAGCGCCGCGCTGTCGCCGGCCGCGGCATGCGCGACCGTGCGGCAATCCGCGTACACGTAGAAAGCGCCGTCGGGCATCACCGGCACGGAGAAACCGAGCGATTCCAATGCCGGCGCGATGAAGTCGCGGCGACGCTTGAATTCCTGGCGCCGCGCTTCGTAGATCGCGATCGTTTGCGGCTCGAAGCAGGCGAGCGCCGCGTGCTGGGCGAGCGCAGAAGCGCAGATGAACAGATTTTGCGCGAGTTTTTCGAACGCGCTGACCATGCCGGGCGGCACCACCAGCCAGCCCAGGCGCCAGCCCGTCATGTTGAAGTACTTCGAGAAGCTGTTGACCGTGATCACGTCGTCGCCAAACGAGAGCGCCGACACGGGCTTCGCGTCGTAGCTCAGCCCCTGGTAGATCTCGTCGACGATGGTAAAGCCGCCACGCGCCCGCACGGCCTTGACAATGCGCTCCAGCTCGGCCGGTTCGATCGATGTGCCGGTCGGGTTCGACGGCGACGCCAGCAGCACGCCACGGGTGTGTCCGTTCCAGAGACGCTCGACGTCGGCGGCGGTGAGTTGGAAACGTTCGGCCGGGCCGCTAGGCACCATCACCGGCTTGCCTTCGGCGGCGATCACGAAATGGCGGTTGCACGGATAGCACGGGTCGGGCATCAGCACTTCGTCGTCGCGATCGACCAGCGCCGCGCAAGCCAGCAGCAATGCGGCCGATGCGCCGGCGGTAACGACGATCCGCGCCGGATCCACGTCGACGCCATAGAAGTCGGCGTAATGCGCCGAGATCGCTTCGCGCAGCGCGTGCAGGCCGAGCGCGCTGGTGTATTGCGTGACGCCACGGCGCAGTGCGCTCGCGGCCGCTTCGATAACCGGCTCCGGCGCGGTGAAATCGGGTTCGCCGATGCCCATATGAATGATGTCGCGGCCGTCGCGCTCAAGGAGCGCGGCCTCCTTGGCCAGCTCCATCACATAGAAAGGCTGGATGGCGTCGACACGCGCAGCAAGCCGCACCAAGGGTTCGGTCACGGAGTTCATACGATCAAATCCAGTTCAGAAGCAAAAGCGGGACGACGTTCGACGCGAGTGCTTATGCGCGAAACGGCGTCCTTGCAAGCGATTCACTCGCGCCGCATTCATTCAGCGAGGCGCATGACGGCAATCGAGCCGCCAGTCATTGCGCCATGCGCTCAACGCTTGCGAGCCGCTTGCGTCTCATCCACGCGCAGTTGTGCCGACAGCTTGTCCAGCACGCCGTTCACGTACTTGTAGCCGTCCGCGCCGCCGAACGTCTTGGCGAGCTCGACTGCTTCGTTGATGACCACGCGATAAGGAATGTCGACGTGATTCTTCAGTTCAAACGCGGCTACCAGCAGCACGGCGCGTTCGACCGGCGAAAGCTGCTCGATCGGACGGTCCAGACACGGAGCGATTGCCGCGGAGAGTGCTTCCGAATCGCGGATCACGCCGTGCAGAATGGCGTCCAGATGTTCGTGGTCGGCCTTGTCGAAGCCTTGCGCGCCGCGCAGTTGCGCGTCGATTTCACCGCCGGGCGAGCCCGACAGCAGCCACTGGTAAAGCCCCTGCGTGGCCAGTTCGCGGGAGCGTCGGCGTGCGCTCTTCATGCCTCTTCCTCTTCTTCGTCTTCTTCCTCGTCGTCGCCGCCGAGTTGTTCGAGCGCGACGGCGAGATTCGCCATTTCGACGGCCACGCGCGCTGCGTCACGACCCTTTTCGGTCATGCGCGCGACGGCTTGCTCGTCGTTTTCGGTGGTCAGCACCGCGTTCGCGACGGGAATGCCGAAGTCGAGGCCGATACGCGTGATGCCCGCGCCGCTTTCGTTCGAGACCAGTTCGAAGTGGTACGTTTCGCCGCGAATCACCGCGCCAAGCGCGATCAGTGCGTCGAATTGCGCGCTTTCGGCGAGCTTTTGCAACGCCAGCGGAATTTCCAGCGCACCCGGCACGGTGACGAGCAGCACGTCTTCGCCGGTCACGCCGAGGCGTTCGAGTTCTTCGATGCAGGAGTCCGCGAGGCCATTGCAAACGGGCTCGTTAAAGCGCGCCTGGACGATGCCGATACGCAGTCCGTCGCCGTCGAGATTCGGTTGGTATTGTCCGATTTCCATGTGAATTCCGTAGTGTTTTGAGTGGGCGCGAAGCGCGTGAATGGTCGGATCAGCCGTGTTGCGGAGCTTGTGCCTTGCCGCCCGGCATCGGCACGAAACCCGTGACTTCGAGACCGTAGCCCGACATGCTGCCCAGCTTGCGCGGGTTCGACAGCACCTGCATCTTGCCGACACCGAGCTCACGCAGAATCTGCGCGCCGATGCCGTACGTCTTGAAGTCGACCGGGCGGCGTTTGAGCGCGTCGGCTTTTTCCTTCGAGTCGAACGCCTTGAAAACGTCGATCAGATGGTCTTTCGAGTCGCCGCAGTTCAGCAGCACGATCACGCCGCACTCGCGTGCGGCGATTTCTTTCATGGCCGCGTCCAGCGTCCACGAATGGGTGGATTCGCCAACTTCGAGCAGGTCTAGCACCGACAGCGGCTCATGCACGCGCACCAGCGTGTCCTGATCCGTGCACGGCGTGCCACGCACCAGCGCGATGTGCGGCTGGCCGCTCGGCTGGTCCAGATACATGACCGCGCGGAATGCGCCGTGCGCGGTCTGCATGGTGCGTTCGCAAATCCGCTCGACGATCGACTCGGTGCGGCTGCGATAGTGGATTAGATCCGCGATCGTGCCGATTTTCAGACCGTGTTCGCTCGCGAATTCCATCAAGTCCGGCAAGCGCGCCATCGTGCCGTCGTCTTTGATGACTTCGCAGATCACCGCGGCCGGCGTGAGCCCGGCCAGGTGGGTGAAGTCGCAGCCCGCCTCGGTGTGGCCGGCGCGCACCAGCACGCCGCCGGGCTGGGCCATGATCGGGAACACGTGGCCCGGCTGCACGATGTGCTCGGCCTTGGCGTCCGGCGCGACCGCGGCGGCGATCGTGCGGGCGCGGTCCGCAGCCGAAATGCCGGTGGTGACGCCTTCGGCCGCTTCGATGCTGACCGTGAACGCGGTGCCGTACTGGGTTCCGTTGCGGTAGGTCATGAGCGGCAGATTCAGCAGCTTGCAGCGTTCCTGCGTGAGCGTCAGGCAGATGAGGCCGCGGCCGTAGCGGGCCATGAAGTTGATCGCTTCCGGCGTGACGAATTCGGCGGCGATCACGAGGTCGCCCTCGTTTTCGCGGTCTTCTTCGTCGACGAGGATCACCATCCGGCCTGCTTTCAGTTCGGCAATGATCTCTAGAGTGGAGGCGAGCGTCATGTTGGCGAGAGTTTCGAAGAAAGCGCGTATTTTACGCCACGCGCGGGCCCAAGTCGCCTCCGCCGAACGGCATAGGCCATTTGGCCGACTGGCGATGAGCCGTCCGCTGTTGCTATGCTCGTTGAAAACGATGGCCGCATGAACCGGCCGGAGGCGGCGAGGCGCCGCCAGCAGCCCATGCGTAGCCGGGCTTGCGGCCGGTTATTTCGGCGCGTTGAGCATGCGCTCGACGTAGCGCGCGATCAGATCGATCTCCAGATTCACTTGCGTGCCTTCACGCAGGCGCTTGAGCGCGGTCACTTCGACCGTGTGCGGAATCAGGTTGATCGAGAATTCGCAGCCATCGTCGCGATCTTTAACCGAGTTGACGGTCAAGCTCACGCCGTTGACAGTGATAGAGCCTTTGAACGCCAGATAGCGGCCGATTTCGCGCGGCGCCAGCACGCGCAGTTCGTGCGATTCGCCGACCGGCGCGAAATGCGTGACCGTGCCGAGGCCGTCCACATGGCCTGAAACGATATGGCCGCCGAGCCGGTCGTGTGCGCGCAGCGCTTTCTCGAGATTGACTTCGCCGGTTTCGCCGAGGCCCGCCGTGCAGTTCAGGCTTTCGCGCGACACGTCGACTTCGAACGAGTGGGCGGTCTTCGCGACCACGGTCATGCAGGCGCCCTGGATCGTAATGCTGTCGCCCAGCTGCACGTCGTCGAGATCGAGGCCACCGGCTTCGACGTTCAGGCGCACGCCCGCGTCGCCGTCCGTGCCGAGCGGCTTGACTGATTCAATGCGGCCCACGGCCGCGACGATTCCTGTGAACATCGTACTAATCCTCGATCATTTCGAAACGGGTGGGGTCGCGGGGTCGTTGCCGGGTCCGGGTTGGGGCATGAAGCGCGCGAGAATCCGCACATCTTCGCCGATCCGGTCGACCGCATGAAAGTTCAGTTTGACGCGGCCTTCGAGCGTTTCGGGCGCGCTCAGATTGAACATGCTCATCGAGTCCATGCCGAGCAGGCTCGGCGCGAGATACACGAGCAATTCGTCGACGCAGCCTTCGCGCAGCAGCGAGCCGTTCAGCTTGTAGCCCGCCTCGACATGCAGTTCGTTGACGTTGCGCTGGCCGAGCACTTTGAGCACCGCAGGCAGATCGACCTTGCCGGCCGGGTTCGCCAATTGGACGATCTCTGCGCCGCGATCGCGCAGCGCGTTGGCGCGATCCGTATGTCGCCCATCCAGATTGCCGCAGAAGATCAGCGTGGCTGCGCCGGCCAGAATCTGCGCATCCGGCGGCACGTCGAGCTGGCTGTCTATCAGTACGCGTTGCGGCTGGCGCGGCGTGTCGACAGCCCGCACCGTCATGCGCGGATTGTCCTCCCTGACCGTGCCGATGCCCGTCAATATCGCCGACGCGCGAGCGCGCCAGGCGTGGCCGTCGGCGCGCGCCGCTTCGCCGGTGATCCATTGGCTGTCGCCCGAAGGCAAGCCGGTGCGGCCATCCAGCGAGGCCGCCACTTTCATGCGTACCCACGGGCGGCCGCGTGTCATGCGCGAGACGAAGCCGATATTGAGTTCGTGCGCTTCGTGGGCGAGCAGTCCGCAGCGCACTTCGATACCGGCGTCGCGCAACATGGCGAGACCGCGTCCGGATACCTGCGGATTGGGATCTTCCATTGCCGCGACAACGCGCGCGACCTGGGCTTCAATCAAAGCATTCGCGCACGGCGGCGTGCGCCCGAAATGGCTGCACGGCTCCAGCGTCACGTAGGCCGTGGCTCCGCGCAGATCGTGACCGCGCGAGCGTGCGTCTTTCAGCGCGCGGATCTCAGCATGATCCTGACCGGCCGGTTGCGTAAAGCCTTCGCCGATCACCTCGCCGTTCTTGACGAGCACGCAGCCGACCCGCGGATTCGGGTCGGTGGTGTACATGCCGCGCTTGGCCAACGCGAGCGCGCGTTCCATATGGACGAAATCGGTTTGCGAAAACATCGGTGTCCGGTCGGGTACGGTGGCTAGGCTGTAATGGGTTTCGGTTTTAGCGGTAGGTTGTCTCGCCGGCTTCAGGCCGCGAGCGACGCGAACGCACCGCGCGCGGCGTCGATCGTGGCGTCGACGATTGCGTCGTCGTGAACGATCGAAACAAAGCCCGCTTCATACGCCGACGGCGCGAAGTACACGCCGGCGTCGAGCATCTTGTGAAAGAAAGCGTTGAAGCGCGGCACGTCGCTCTTCGTGACTTCGGCGAAGCTGGTCGGGATCGAGTCCGTGAAGTAGAGGCCGAACATGCCGCCGAGCGAATCGGCCGCGAACGGCACCTTGGCTTCGCGCGCCACGTTCGCGAGACCCTGCACGAGGCGCGCGGTGCGCGCGGCCAGCGTGTCGTAAAAGCCCGGCGCCTGGATCAGTTGCAGCGTTTTCAGGCCTGCGGCGACCGCGATCGGGTTACCCGAGAGCGTGCCCGCCTGGTAGACGCCGCCGAGCGGCGCGAGATGGGCCATGATGTCGCGTCGGCCGCCGAAAGCCGCTGCCGGCATGCCGCCGCCGATCACCTTGCCGAGGCACGTCAGATCCGGCGTGATGCCGTAGACCTCTTGCGCGCCACCCAAGGCGACGCGAAAGCCGCACATCACTTCGTCGAAAATCAGCACGGAGCCGTGCTCGGTACACAGGCGCCGCAAGGCTTGCAGGAATTCGGGCGTAGCGCGCACGAGGTTCATGTTGCCGGCCACCGGCTCGACGATCACCGAGGCGATCTCGTTGCCGAACGCCTTGAACGCTTCTTCGAGTTCGGCGACGTTGTTGTACTCGAGCACAGTGGTGTGCTTGGCGATATCCGCCGGCACGCCCGCCGAAGTCGGGTTGCCGAAGGTCAGCAGGCCGGAGCCGGCCTTGACCAGCAGACTGTCCGCGTGGCCGTGATAGCAGCCTTCGAACTTGACGATACGGCTGCGGTTCGTGAAGCCGCGCGCAAGGCGCAGCGCGCTCATGGTCGCCTCGGTGCCGCTCGACACCATGCGGACCTGTTCGATGGAGGGCACCAGCTTGCAGATTTCTTCGGCGATTTCCACTTCCGATTCGGTCGGCGCGCCGAACGAGAAGCCGTTGCCCAGCACGCGCTGCACGGCTTCGAGAACTTCCGGATGGACGTGGCCGAGGATCATCGGGCCCCATGAGCCGATGTAGTCGATATAACGCTGGCCGTCCGCATCCCAGAAGTACGGGCCTTGCGCGCGCTCGATAAAGCGCGGCGTGCCGCCGACCGAGCGGAAGGCCCGCACCGGCGAGTTCACGCCGCCGGGAATGGTGCGTTGCGCGCGTTCAAAAAGGGTTTCGTTTCTGGACATGGCGATGACTGGAATTGGGGTTGCGCAGCAACGCGGGTCGCCTGTCGGCGAGTCGCGCGGCGCTGGAATAGGTGGGGAAATTGTACCGGAGTCAGCGTGAACAGGTTTTCCGGATGCGCCTGCGCAGCGGGCCGCTTGCCTGGTTTTTCTGCGTTGGTCACGTCGGCGTGTCGAACTTCGGCGGCTTGCGTTTGCCGGTCAGTTCCGCCCAGCGCTTTTCCAATGCGCCTTCGGCCATCGGCTTGATCACGGTGCCTGAGCTCTGCGCGTCCCACGTCTGTACGGAGAAAGGATGCGCGCGCAACATCTCGCGCGGAATCACCACGCCTTCGTATGCATCGACGAGCCAGTCGTACACGAAGTCGATGCACAAACGGTAGCCACGCTTCGTGGCCGGATCGGGCACCTCGTACGGCGCGCGCGTCACATAGCCGGAGCCGAAGATACCCTTCGGTTCCTGCGCCACGCGATGCAGGAACACGCGGTCGCCCGGCAGGATGCTGCGCGCAAATCCGCAGCCCCACGCGTCGGCCACCGCGACGCCCGCGGCCACGCGTTTGGCCACATCGGGCAACTCGGGCCATGGCCATTTCTTGGGGCTCCAGATCAGGAGGAATGCGGTCATCGCATGGTCGCGTACAGAATGGTCGGGAAGGGCGCTGCGCAAAGATTTGCGTTACCCAAAGCGTTCAGGCGGCAGCTTAACCGATCGGCAACGTGGCTGCCGCGAGTTGTCGACGCCAAACGCGCGTTCTTTGCGACCCGCTCCAGAGCCCGGCTGCCGTGTTAACCGTCGCGTACAATTGAGGCCGTCAAGTTGCTGTTTTCTCCGTTTCACCTGTTCCGCTGCCGATGACGGCGCGGCGCTTCATCTGGATTCCCATGTCTCACGTCACCAGAAGCCGGCCCGATGGCCGGCTGATTCTGTTGCTCGGTGCGCTTGCCGCATGCGGGCCGATTTCCATCGACATGTATCTGCCGAGCCTGCCGACCATCGCGCAGGCGTTCGCCATCAGCACCGGCGCCGCGCAGACGACGCTCACCAGCTTCATGTTCGGCTTTTCGATCGGCATGCTGCTCTATGGTCCGCTGTCGGATACCTATGGCCGCCGGCCCGTGTTGCTCGGCGGCATCGTCATGTACGCGCTGGCTAGCGTCGCCTGCGCGATGTCATTCTCGATCGGCTCGCTCGTGACGTTCCGTTTCGTGCAGGCGCTGGGCGCGGGCGCCGCCTCGGTGCTGGCGCGCGCCATCGCGCGCGACGCCCACGGCCCGACCGATGCCGCTCGCGTGTTGTCGATGCTTGCCATCGTCACGTCGATCGGACCGTTGCTCGCGCCGCTCATCGGCGGACAGTTGCTGCTGCTCGGCGGCTGGCGCGTGGTGTTTATCGTACTGACGCTGTTCGGCACGGTGTGCGCGATCACTGCGTTTCTCAAGGTGCCGGAAACGTGGCCACGTGAGAAGCGTGCGCACTCGGCATTGCTGAAGTCGTTCGGCGCGTATGGCAAGTTGCTGCGCGATCCGGTTGCGTGGGGGCACATGCTGTGCGGCGGCATGGCGTTCGCGTCGATGTTCGCGTACATCACCGCGACGCCCTTCGTCTACATCGAATATTTCCATGTGTCGGCGCAGCATTACGGCTTCCTGTTCGCGCTGAATATCGTCGGCATCATGTTTGGCAACTTCATGAATACGCGGCTCGTCGGCCGCCTCGGTTCGCTGCCGATCATTTCTTTCGCTGCGACCGTGAGCTGCATTGCGTCGTTGTTTGTCTGTCTCGTGTCGCTGACCGGCTGGGGTGGTCTGTGGTCGATCGTGTTCGGGCTGTTCTTCGTGGTCGGCGTGGTCGGTCTTCTGTCCGCCAACTGCACGACCGATCTGATGCATCGCTATCCGCAGAATGCCGGCGCCGCGGCCGCCGTGTTCGGCGCCGTGCAGTTGGCGCTCGGCGCGTTGTCGAGCCTTGCTGTCGGACTCTGGCAGGACGGTTCGCCCAAGGGCATGGGCGTGACGGTGGGAGTGGCGGGCTTGCTGTGTTATCTCGGCCGGATTCTGGTTGTCAGGTGGCACGGGGCCAAGGTGCCTGTCGCTGCCGTCTGAGGACTGATGAAGTGCAAGCCGCGTGGCGCCTACGGAAAACACCAGGTGTTGCGTGCGCGCGACCGTGCGTTTGAATTTCCGTTGCTATGATGGACCCACTGTTCCTCGGAGCGGCATTCATGGCGATCAGAGACTTGATGAACGGCGAACGGCAACAAGCTGCTTTCGCTGAAGCGCAGAAGCTGGCGGACAGCGGCGCCTATCACGATTACACAGACATCGAATACGTCTTGCGCTTTGATTTTGGTTTGTCTGATGTATCAACGCTGCTCGACAGTCAGTTGATGCATCGCGATCTGAACCGCCGTTGCGCGGATGCGCGCGAGAAGCTGGAATTGCTTGGCGTGTGATGTGGGCGGCACATTTGTGGAAGCGTGTTGATGTGAGGCGCGGTGCCTCGCGCGGGTAGCGCTCGCGTTGCATAGTTGCTCGTGTGATCGCTCATCGCTTTTGCAAAAACGGGATGCTGCCGTGTGGATGAATCGCACGCAGTGTCATGCGCCGTCCTCACATCTGGAGTGATATTCATGGCTGGTAGCCAGCACGACCCGCATCTGCCGCATGTGGACAATCCCGCTACGCTTTCGCAGCCGGGCGGTCATTACAGTCATGTTGCGGTCGCAAATGGTTTCGTGTTCGTCTCGGGACAATTGCCGATCACGGCGCAAGGCGACAAGCTATCCGAGGCCTCGTTCGAGGTTCAGGCCGAACAGGTGTTGGCCAATGCGCAAGCCGCGCTCGAAAGCGCGGGCAGCAGCGTTGCTCAACTGGTCCAGGTGCGCGTCTACATTGTCGATGTCGAGCACTGGATGAGCTTCAATCAGATCTACGCGCGTTGGGCCGGTGAAGCACGGCCTGCACGCGCGGTCGTGCCGGTCCCGCAGTTGCACTACGGTTTCAAGATCGAGGTCGAGGCGACCGCGCTGGTTTAGCTTTTGGTTACTGACCTGGTGTCTTGAGTGTTGGCGCGTGCTCGGCAGTGTGGTGATTTCAACGAACCGCGTGAATGCCGTAGCTCAATGAATCACGAGCCCATTGACCGGGCCTTGCCCGGCCGCGATATTCACGCCGACTTTACCGCTCTTGTGCTCAATGCGGATTGCGCCGAGTTCGGCGGTGCCGCTTCCTGTCATTCGCACGATCGCATGCACATTCTGTTGCGAGGCGATTGCAGATTCGGCGTGGTGATCAACGCGACCGGATTGGCCTGCGCGTTCAGTGCGCTAGCCGCCACATTGACGCCGATGTTGCCGCTTGCGCCGCGCAGCGCGTCCACACCGATCGACGCTGCCGATGCCCCGAGCTTCGCGTTACCACTATGCGCGCTCGGTGGCAGGAAACGAAAAACGGGCCAAGAGGCCCGTATTCGATAACGCATTCTGGCGGAGGCGGTGTCCGCCAATCATCCAGTACTGACAAGGCTTTGTTGGATAGATTCTCGATCAGTCCACCATCCAGTCCACCATTCCAGAAAGAAAAAAAGCCGCAGGCATAGCTGCGGCCTTCGAAACACGCCTTGGCAGGGATCAGCCGGCCAAGGGGATGAATTCTTTCATATGCTTACATGCACCACAATAGGGTGTTTTGCCAGACAAATATCGGCGCACGTCCAACGCGGTACGAGGGGGCTAACCCTGCAACACGCCGCAACGTCGCCGACTGCCGGTGTTTTCTGTGTGCAAGGCACGACGACACCGCCGGCTGGTCGTCAGCAGATTCGCGGCGCTCAAGGCTTGTGTCAGCGCCGCTCCCTTTCTGCCAGGGATTCTCAGTCCTCTTGCTCGTCGTCCTCGGCCGCCAGCCTCTCGTGGTAATAAGGCATCAGCGCATCAGCGGCCTCGATCCGAGCCGACATATCGATGGCATCGTTGTTCATCACGGCCAGCAGGAATTCGCGCGGGTCGTCTGTCTTTTTGATGGTGGCCCATACCGGGTCCGGTTTTCCATCCATATCCAATCCTATTTCGGGTTGTTGACTACCAGGCGCGGCGGCGGCTGCATCGCGCCGAATTTGTTTGCAGCCCGCTTCGCCTTTTCGGCCTGCTCGTCCTTTTTACCGCCTTCGCCCTTCTTGGCATAGAGAAACGGCAGCGCCGCAGTGGCCGCCCGTACCTGAATCACGGTTGCGTCGACGCGACCGAGCGCGATGTCCTGCAAAAGTTGGAGCATGTCGCGCTCGTCGAGCGGCGTGGGCGCGGGTTTTGATTTCTTCGGCCTGCCAGCGCCCGGCCGAGCCCCGCCGCTATTGGCTCGCGGCCCTCCGGACTTGCCTTTGACGCCTGCCATTTGCTGAATTCCTTTTTCAAAAGGGGAAAATTTTCTGCGCGTGTGGGAACGTGGGGTCTAGAAAGTTATCCACAGGCAACTTTGGATGCCCCCGGCCTATCTGTGGGTAAGTGAGGGGGCGACACATCGATCTGTGGATAACTCGGCCGCCGCCAAGGCCGCGCTGCTGCCGACGACCTTGGCGGGCTTCGCTGGCTACGCTGCGGCCGTGCTCACGACCTTATCGATGACGCTGATGCACGACGGGTAGGTGACAACCACATCGACGCGTGCGTGGCACAGGAAGGCGATCTGACCAGTGCCCGCGTAGAGTTCGCGCAGCACGCCGATGTTCAGGCGCTCACGCATCACGTATTGCACAACCCGGAAGTCACCAACGAATGCCAAGCTCTCGTTAGTGCCGGCGCCGAGATTGATCGGCACGCCGTTGGTCGAGAACTGCCGCAGGTCTGCCACCAGCGGCGGAGCGTTGAGCGGCTGGCCCGTCGTGTCCGTCAAGCCGGCCAAGCCGACACGCGTGCGCGGTGCCATGATGACCGCAGTCGGCGCAGGCGCAGAGCGTTCAAGCTGTGCCTGGTACGCGCCCAGCAGGTCGGCATAGCCAAACTTGGTGCCAACCTGATCGATCTTCGCCACATCCTCCATGCCGTACAGGCCAAGCGGCATCGGCGCGACACCCGAACCGACAAGGCCAGCACGATCTAACTCAAGCGCGAACGCCTGACTGATCGACGTGGTAACGGCGCGGGAAATGTCGATCGAGTCGGCCAGCAGCTCACGGCTGAAGAGCACGATGCAGGCGAGACTGCGCGGCGTCGCGGTCACGGCCCGCAAGGTCGGTTGAGTCCCGGCCACAGCGCCAGCCTCGTTGCGCCACGCCGGAACCGGGAGCGTGTCGATAGCAGCGGTCGTGAAGCTTTTCCCGCCGTCGACCGGCACGATGGACGCACCAGCCGACAGCAGTGCGGACTGGTCGACCAGCGCATCAAGGATGCCGGGCATCGTGATGGCAGGCACGCTGTAGCCGCCGGCCGGATCGGATCCAACGCTGAGTGCAGCCTTGACGCCGTCGGTCGTCCGCACCCCGGCCACGCCGCGCACGAAATCGCCCATCGTGATGGTCTTGTCTTCGTCAAGCTGCTTTGACAGCCCCGCATAGTGCGCGCTGATTTGTGCTGCACGCAGCCCGCGCGCCGCGTAGATCGGCTCTTGCTCGGTACGCGCCGCCGCGCCGCCGTTGCTGTTCATCTGCTGCGATGCCATCAGAACAGAATGCGAATCGACCGCTTCGCGCAGCTCGGCAAGCTCGGCTTGGTGCGTTTCCTTGAACGCGGCGAACGCCTTGGTGACGTTCTCCATCATCGCGGCTACAGCCGGGTTCGAATTGCCACCTTCAGCGCGAATAGACTGGATGCCGCGCGCGATCGGTTTTTGGGTAAACGAATGCATGTGATGCCTCACAAAATGAATTTGGGGAGTTTCGTCACGACCCGCCCAGCAGCGCTCGGCTTTGCTGTTCAGTGTGGTTACTGCAGCGCGAGGCGTGCAGCCTTATGCAGGAACGTCCTCAGGTTGAGGATTGCCCGCATGTAGCGCACGGCATACATGCGGGTGTTCTGTCAAGCCAAATCGTACAGGACTACTCAGTGGTTAACAACTCCTGTTTCGAGCCGACATACTTCGAACGACTCGCCGGCCGCGTCAACGACATCGATAACCGTCTCCAGCACGCCGCCGGCCATTGCGTTGCTGCGCAGTTGGACCATGCCGCCGGATTGGAGGATCACGGAACAGTTGGCGTACTGCGTCGGGTTCTCGACCCGCTGCTGATTGAACGCAGCTTGCAGAAGGTGCTTTACGGCCGTCTGGTAGTTGGCAATCGTCTTTTCGGTGCTATTCATCGGTCAAATCTCCAGGTGTGCTGTTTGGTGGCTTCGCGCGCCGCCGCCTCGGCGGTCGCTTCCGTCAATCGTTGGTTGAAGTGGTGCAGGTTCGGCAACAGGTCGGCGAGCGGGCCGCGTATCGCTCGGCTCAGCACGTCGTCGCGATGCTCGTCCGGCCAGTGCTCCATGTCGGCCAGCTTCTCAATGGTCCCGACGAGCTCGGTTCGGAATCGCTCTACGTCTGCCGTCGTGAGATACGGTGCCCACGGCCAAAACTCGCTGGCTTGCTGCTCGGCGCCTTGCAGGTACGCGAGGATCTCCGCCTTGTGCGGTGCGAGCTTGGGCCGCAGCGCTTTCATGGCCTCTGCATCGCCGCGCAGTTTCACCTTGCCGTCGTGCAGGTAGAGACGAACTCCTGCGGCCTTGGCCTCCTGAATGAGATCGCTGATATTCACAGTTCGTCCCCCGGTTCGTCGGTCTCAGATTCGGGCAAATTCTCCGAAGGGGTCACTCTCTCTCCGATGTCCCCTTCGGCAGAAGCCGGAAATTCGACCGCCCGCAAACCCTTGCCAGAGCCGAAGGGGACATGGATTACCGAAGGGGACACGGTATAGAGAGCGGTCCCCTTCGTGTCTTCTTCGTAGCTTGTCCCCTTCGGGAGTGCCCACTCCCATCCTTCTTTCATTCCGATTTTGCGCTTCTCGACGCCGAGTTTCGACGCCGCGCGCTGCATCATTTTCCAGTTGTAACCAGCGCCGTCTGCGTCGGCTTTTAGTTCGCGTGTGCGCTTCGGACCGTCCGAAAGAATGCTTGCGAGAAACTCGCGAGCCTCGTCCTGGCCGGTTCGCTCTTCGTCGTCCAGCTGCTCGACGTCGCCGAGAATGTCGCGAGCCGTACCTTCGATCATGTCGCCCCACACAACCCGGCTTGCCTGAATGCCGCCCGCATCTGCCATTTCGAGCGTATAGCTCACGCCGCCGTCGTCTGGTGCAATGTTGGACTTGGCTCGCGCGAGGATGCGCCGCTCGGCAGCCTCGTCTTTGCCTGCCACCAGCACCATGCGGGCGAGCGCCACGAACGCCTGAGAGCCGATAACCCGCTCGGCCGGCGAACTGCCCTTTGTGCCCTTCGCAAAGTGGCTGATACCCAGCACCGCGCACCGATAGCTCGCAGCCATATCGACCAACGCTTGCAGGTTGCGGCGTACATCGTTGACCCGGTGGGCGTCGCCGGATACCGCTGAGACGATCGGGTCGACAATCAGCATTGCTGCGCCGCCCATCTCCGAGAGCCGTTCTGCCAGCAGCGGAATATCGTTGGAAGGGTCGAAAGGCTGGATCTCGCCGTTTGCGTCGGTGCTACCCGTGACGATGTGGATTCGATGCGTATCCGCGCCGGCCGCCATCAAGCGCGGGACGAGCGTATCGGCCGGATTGTCTTCGCCCGACCAGATCAGCACGTCGCCGGTGCGGTTGCAGGCGGTGCCGTCCGGCCACTTGCCGCCGCGCGACACCGTTGCCGACAATGCCAGCGCCAGCGTTGTCTTGCCGGTGCCCGGCGAGCCCGCCAGCAGCGTCAACTTTCCTTCAGGCAGCCAGTTCGGCCACAGCCAGCGGATTGCCTCGGGAACGATGTCGCTCGCGCGCGTGAGCAGGGCGGTCGGGCGGGCCGCCGCGGGCTTGGCGACACCGCCGGGCGCGGTGGCCGCGTCCACACAGCGGCGTAGAGCGTCGAGCCCGTCAAGCGCGTGCAGGTCGTTAAAGTCGCTGGAGCGGTCAGGCCGATCCAGGCCGAAGTCGGGCGCGGCGAGCAATGCGCCTACCGCGCGCGCCGCCTCCGTGGCCTTCGTCATGCCCGGATTGCCTGCCGTCTCGGTGTCGTCGTCGGCGCAGATCACGATGCGCACGCGCGGATACTTGGCCCGCCACGCCTTCGCGACGTTCAGCAGGTTGCCGGCGTTCATCGCGGCGGCCACCGGGTAGCCAGTCGCTTCGTGTAGCGAACAGGCGGTCGCGAAGCCCTCGGCGATCAACAGGGGTGTCCTGGCGTTCGGCCTGGCGCCGGCTGTCACTGCCGCAAAGCATCCGCTGATGCGGCCGCCGGTCTGAAACGTCTTGCTCCCGTCCGCCTGAATGTACTGGGCGGAATGGTGGGTGCCGTCCACGTCCTGAATCCTGATGACGAGCTGCTCGCGCAGTTGCTTCGCGCCGTAGGGTTTGATCTTCTTCGAGCGGATATAGGCGTGGTCGGCGTGAACTTTGCCGGCCCGCTCCCACAATTCCCGGGCCTTGTCTGCGGCTTCGGCCTGGCTGCGCTCATGCTGCGCCGCGGCTTCCTTCGCTTCCTGCTCGCGCGCCGCGCGGCGCCGGGCGTGCTCGGCCGGGTCGATTGGCTTGAGCGGCTCGCTCTCGGTGTAGCCGTGGGCGATTGCCTCCTTGAACAGTGTGGCAATCGTGATGCCGCCCGCTTTGAACGAGCGCCATACCGCGCGCGCGTCGCTCTCGCTGTAGGCCTGGCTCATTTTCGACCAGTCGTCCCATAGGTCGAAACCTGAGTCGCCGAGCTCTGCTTTAACCGCCATTCCCATCTGCACCCAGGTGTCCCGGCTGTCGGCGGGGACGTGGCTCAGCGCCGCGCGGATGCGGTCCTCTTCAGCTTGTACATTCATGCGTCACCTCGTGAGGACTGCTCAGCGCTTGAGGTACGCCGAGTTTGGCAAGCGACAAGTGCGCGGCCCTCGGCGCCATAGAAGTGAGGGAGATACCGCTCGACATGGCCGTTGTATTCGTCGCGCATGCTTTCGAAGGTAGATGTGCGGTCGTCGCACACGTCCTCTCCAAGCTTTGCCAGCCGGTGCCCGACGCTGTAATCGGGCAAGCTCGCCGCGATTGCTTCGAACAAGGCTGCGATCTGCGCGAACGACTCATGAGCGAACGCGAAATTACCGGACGCGTTGTCGACCAGGCTGAAAATCTCTTTGGTGTCGATCTGTTCAATCATGGTCGGCCTCCGCGAGAAACCGATCGGCCGTATCGCCAGTCGTGCCGTATGCGCTGTAGCTAATCTCAATGCCGATCTGAGAAAGCAGAAGCACGTGGTCTGTTTCGCCCTCCGCGTTGGCGCGCTCGATCATTTCGAAAAGCACGCGCGAGCGGTCAAAGCGGGCGGAAGCATCGGCGAGGGCATGGCCCGCGCGCTTGGCGACGTCTTTGCGATCAGCCATGGTTCACCTCGACCGGGTGAGCCATCACTACCAGCGCCAGCAGAGCATCGGCCAGAAGGTCGATTGCGGCGTTGGGCGTCAAAGCAAGCGCGGCGTCGCGCAGCGCTTGATTGACGATTGCGGAAGGGTTTTGCGTGAGTGCGCGGGGGGTTAAGGCTTGTTCAATTCGATCGTCGCGCCGGCTGCTCTCATTCGATCGAGTATGCGTTCCAGCGTCTGCGGGTCGAGTTCCAACCGCGCCATTGCAAAGAACAGCATGTGCATGCCCATGTCCCGGCTGTTGGTCGCGTCCGCTGCCATGTACTTGCGCCATTGACGTCCGGACGATACGCCGAACAGCTCCGCCATTTCGGTGCTGCTTTTCCCCAGTTCCTGCTTGAGGCGCTCCATGTCGTCCGGCGAAGGTGGTGTATAGGTCATTTTGTTTTGGCGCGAGCTGGCGCGCACGAAGATGGGTCTTCATGAGGGGCTTCCTTTCGGAGAAACGGTCCTTGCGACGTGCACGAACCTGAAATGCTAATGTAGGCCCTTTGGGTACCTCTGTCAATTGCCAACCGTACAGACGCCGCATTAATTCACCTCCTTCGGATCGAAGGATTGAGCCGCCAGTGCGATGCCGCGCAGCAGCTCGGGCGCAAGCGTCGGCTTGACCATGATGCCCTTGCTCGACGGGTGATACTCGCCGCCGGCGTCCACATACCACACGCGAATGTCGATGTAGGTGTTGCCACGATAGGTTTTAACGTCGACGCGTACGCGCTCGCTGGCGTTCTTCACTGCATCGAGGAAGCGCACCAGGCATTCGCTGTCTGTGTTAACCTGCTGGCCGTTGATGAGGTTTTCTTTGCCGGCGCCCTTCGGGGCGCTATTTTTTTGCCCCGTCATTTATGCGGCCTCCGGCATCAGGCACTTGCGGAGCTTGCCGACGTTCCAGCGGGCCGCGCCGCCGATCTTGATAGGTTCGGGGAGAGCACCGCGCTTGCTGCGCTCCCATACCGTTGACGTGCTGCAGCCACAGAGAGCGGCCACTGTCTTGACATCGACGGCCGCCGCGTTCGGCAGGTCGTCAAAGCTCTTGAGGGTGTTTGCTGTTTTCATCGGCATTGACTCTGAAGCGTCCGGGATTGGACGGGTCAATGCGAAGACTATGCATGCGCTTCAGGCCTGAAAACCTGCGTCCCGGCAGGATGCGCAGTGTGCCGCAGGGTTATCCGCCTACCGGAACGATGCGCAGTCTGCCGGCAGACTTACGGTTTTCTATTTCCCATTCTCGACACCAATCCTCTATGACTTTGGTGCTTTGGAGATGCTTGGATTTTTCGAGCATATCGCGCGCAAATGCGGCTTTGCCCTTGTAGCGGTCGGGTTGCTCTTGCCATTCGAGCCAGCACCCTCGAACAAAATTCTTATCGACTTGCTTTTCATCCTTGGCGTGTCTGGCATTTGCGCGCTCACGCTGCCGTGCGCTTTCGAGCCGCGCCTTTACCTCGGGGAAGTCATCGCGGTATTCGTGCGTCAGCTCAAGCGCACGAAGCCCATATGCGGCCGCAGCGGCAGCCGTCTTTGCGTCGCTAGCACGAAGAGCGTCGATCATGCGATCAATGCACCAGATCGCATATGCCAGCAATGTCATTGCTGAGTGTCGCCCGTCTGCGTCATGCATATCACTCACATCACTATCAAAGGCGAAGGGATTATCAAGCTGAAGCGAGCCGCCCAAATGTGATTCCGCCAGTCCTAGGTGCCAATTGATCGATGCTTCGAATTCTTCGGGTGAGCGGCCGACGGGCTTGCCGAGCGCCATGCTTATGTCGCAGAACAGCAATTGCATCTCGCAAAGGTGCCACCACACGAACTGCGCGTAGTCAGGGTCGAAGAAATCAGCTTTGCCAGCAAACCATTCCGCCCATGGGCCTGTAGCGGGGTCGGCACCGTCGCAACCGAAATACTCCGCCGGCGAGAAATTCGTTATGTACTGTTTTTTCATTGCTTGCCCTGTAGCAAAACTGTCACGCCGTTCGGTTGATCGGTATCACGTCGCCGCTTTCGTGCGGCGTGGCTATGAATGCGGCCCAGTCGACCATCATGCGCCGGCGTTTTTCGAGCACGTCGCCGCGCCAGTACGCGGCCTCGGTCGCATCGCCCTTGATGTGCGCCAGCGCCACCTCAGCCAGCTCGCGCGGGTAGTTCGTGTACTCGCCTGCCCAGTCCCGGAATGTCGATCGGAAGCCGTGCGGCGTCGCCTCAAGTTTCTGTCGACGCATCAACTCCAGCAGCGACATATCGGACAGCGCGCGGCCCGAGCGCGGGCTCGGGAATATCAGGTCAACGTCTTTCTTCCGCTCGATCGACTCCAGCAGCTGCACCGCCGCCGGCGAGAGCGGGACGCGATGCTCTTTCTTCGCCTTCATTTTCTCGGCGGGCACCGACCACACCTTTTTCTCCAAGTCGATTTCCGGCCATTCGGCAAAGCGGGCCTCGCCGGATCGCGCCGCGGTCAATATCGAGAATTCGAGGCAGCGCGCGCTCACGCCCTCGGTCGCGCGCAACGTCACCATGAACGTGCCCATCTGGACGATCGGCAGGGCGGGGTGATTGCGCACGCGCTTGGTTTTCTTCGGAGCCGACAGCAGCTTGTCTAGGTTGCCGCGCCATGCAGCCGGGTTCACGCCTTCGTCGCGGAAGCCCTTCACGCGCGCCCAGTCGAGAATTGCCTCAATGCGGCCGCGCAGGCGCGATGCAGTCTCCGTTTTCGTCGTCCAGATCGGCTCCAAGATTTCGGTCACGTGTGCACGCGTGACGTGCCGCACCATCATTTTGCCGATTAGCGGATAGGCGAACTCCTCGAGCGTGTACGTCCACTGGGCGCCGTGCTTGGAGTTGCGCCATTCGGGCTCTTTGGCTGTGATAAAGCGCTTGGCAGCCTGCTCGAAAGTCATTTCAAGCGCCTGGCTGGCACGCAGGAGGCTTTTCGCCTCCTTTTTCTTCATCACTGGATCGATGCCCCGCTCGATGTCTTCGCGCGTCGCCAGCGCTTTAGCGCGAGCAGCCGCGACGCCCATGGCGCTTTCGGAATAGTGCCCTAGGCCAATCTCGCGGCGCTTGCCCGCGACGACGACGCGCAGCACCCAGGAGCGAGCCTCTGGAGTGACTACCTTCAGGTACAGGCCGTTGACGCCGCCCACGGGATACTTTCCCGGCGTCGTTAGTCGCTTCACGGCCAGCGGGCCGAGTTCCTTGGCTTTCTTAGGCATCGTTGCTCGTTTCGACGCGCCGGCAGTCCACCATCTGGTCCACCAACGCTAGTCCACCATCCAGTCCACCATAAAATTTACGACTGAACGCGATTAATTGCAACGAAACCGGACAACTACTTTTTGGGATTTTGCGCTGAGAGCCTTAGCTGGTAAGGCTTTGCGTGATTGATTCAGATTGAACCGGACGGTTCAAAACAGACGTCCTGGCGGAGGCGGTGAGATTCGAACTCACGGAAAGATTGCTCCTTCGCCGGTTTTCAAGACCGGTGCCTTAAACCACTCGGCCACACCTCCAAGCCGTAAATTGTAACCTGAAAAAACCTCGCTGCGGCGCCCGGTCGATTCACAATCACTGCGGATCTTTCAGAAACAGCTCCTGCAAATCATTCAGGAACGCCTGGCCGAGCGGCGTGGGCGCGATCTTTTCGTGGTCGCGCGTGATCAGCTTGCGCCGTTCGGCTTCCTGCAAGGCCGGCTCGATCGATGTCATCGACATGCCCGTGCGCTCGATGAACCGATGCACCGGAAACCCTTCCACCAGCCGCAGCGCGTTCAGCATGAACTCGAACGGCAGATCGCGCGTCCCGACTTCGTGCTCTTCCTGCACCGCCGTGCCGGCCAACGCCTGCTCGATGAAGGTGGTGGGATGCTTGTAGCGCGCCTGGCGCAGCACGCGATTCGGAAACGACAGCTTCGTATGCGCGCCCGCACCGATGCCGAGATAGTCGCCGAAACGCCAGTAGTTCAGATTGTGCTTGCTCTGCCGATGCGGCTGCGCATACGCCGACACCTCATAACGCTCGTAGCCCGCAGCGGAGGTGCGCTCGTGAATCCAGTCCTGCATGTCGGCGGATGCATCGTCGTCGGGCAGGGCGGGGGGGAACTTCGCGAACAACGTGTTCGGTTCGAGCGTCAGGTGGTACAGCGACAAATGCGGCGGCGCGAACGACAACGCCGTCTCAACATCGGCTTGGCATTCGGCGAGCGTCTGCCCCGGCAGCGCGAACATCAGGTCGAGATTGAAGTTGTCGAAGGTGGTCGCGGCGACTTCGACGGCATGGCGCGCCTGCGCCGAGTCGTGGATACGGCCGAGCGCCTCCAGATGCGCTTCGTTGAAACTCTGAATGCCGACCGAGAGCCGATTCACCCCGCTCGCGCGAAACTGCGCGAATTTGGCGGCCTCGAAGGTGCCGGGGTTGGCTTCCAATGTGATTTCCGCGTCGGCGTCGAGCGGCAACAGCGCGCGCACATCCGACAGCATGCGGTCGAGCCCTGCCGCCGAAAGCAGACTGGGCGTGCCGCCGCCGATGAACACTGTATGCACCTGCCGCCCCCAGACCAGCGGCAGCGCCATCTCGAGATCGGCGCGCAAGGCGTCGAGATACTCGTTCTCCGGGAACGTGTCGCCTTTCCATTCGTGCGAGTTGAAATCGCAATACGGACACTTGCGCACACACCAGGGGAAATGCACATACAACGCCAGCGGTGGTAGCGACGTCAACCGGATACTGCCCGGCGACGTGAAGGCCTTGATGACGCCGTTGCCGATATCGGCGGGCGCCGGTTTGATCGGAATCACGCTTCCTCCGTCAGACGCGCGAGCAGTTGCCGCAACGCAATCGCGCGATGGCTGCTGGCGTTCTTCACCGCCGGTTCAAGTTCGGCAGCGCTCGCGTTCAGCGACGGCAGGAAGAAGTACGGGTCGTAGCCGAATCCATTCGCGCCGCGCGGCGCGCCCAGCATTTCGCCATGCCAGCGGCCTTCGGCGATGAGCGGCTCGGGATCGTCCGCGTGACGCACCAGGGCCAGCACGCAGAAGTAATACGCGCGCCGATCGGTTTCGCCTTGCAACGCCGAGACGAGGCGTGCGTTATTCGCCGCGTCGCTCTTCTCGCCGCCGGCAAGCTGCGCGTAGCGCGCCGAATAGACGCCCGGTGCGCCGCGCAACGCGCGCACGCAAAGGCCGGAGTCGTCGGCGAGCGC
This sequence comes from Paraburkholderia sp. BL18I3N2, assembly GCF_003001875.1. NCBI lineage: Bacteria > Pseudomonadati > Pseudomonadota > Betaproteobacteria > Burkholderiales > Burkholderiaceae > Paraburkholderia > Paraburkholderia sp. BL18I3N2. The sequence continues at coordinate 112,610 of NZ_PVNC01000017.1, read as the reverse complement.
GGGCAGGCCGGTCAACTTCGACGCGTGGCGCGCCTTGGTCAGCGCGTTTTCGACGAAGGTCGGGTGCGGCTCTTCGGCTTCCGGCACGTTCAATTCGCCTTGCGGAATCAGTTCGATGCCCGCCGCGCCGAGCAACGCCGCGAACTCGCGCAGCTTGCCCGCGTTGTTCGACGCCAGCACGACTTTTCTCAACGGCGCACCTGAACCGGCTGCGCCATTGCGTTGAAAAACCTCACTCACTCTTTTGCTCCAACGCCGCCTTCTGCTTCGCTATCAGCGTATTGATGCCGTCGCTCGCCAGATCCAGCAGCGCGTTCATTTCGTCGCGGGAAAATGCCACGCCTTCAGCGGTGCCCTGAATTTCGACGAAGCCGCCCGCGCCCGTCATCACGACGTTCATGTCGGTGTCGCATTGCGAGTCTTCGTCGTAGTCGAGGTCGAGCACCGGCAGGCCGTCGTACACGCCCACCGAAATCGCCGCGACGTAATCCGTGATCGGCGAGCTTTCGATGCGGCCCGTGGCCAGCAACCTGGCCACCGCGTCGTGCGCTGCCACGAACGCGCCGGTGATGCTGGCCGTGCGCGTGCCGCCGTCGGCCTGGATCACGTCGCAATCGATATGCAGCGTGCGCGCGCCGAGCTTCTCCAGATCGAACACCGAGCGCAGCGCGCGGCCGATCAGCCGCTGGATTTCCTGGGTGCGGCCGGTCTGTTTGCCGCGCGCCGCTTCGCGGTCGCTGCGCGTATGCGTCGCACGCGGCAACATGCCGTATTCGGCGGTCAGCCAGCCCTGGCCGCGGTCGCGCAGAAACGACGGCACGCTCTCGGCAATGCTCGCCGTGCAGATCACTTTCGTATCGCCGAATTCGACCAGCACCGAGCCTTCCGCGTGCTTCGTGTAGTGGCGCGTGATGCGCACGTCGCGCAGCTGATTGGCCTGGCGGCCGCTGGGGCGTTGGGTGTCGTTGGTCATGTTGGGATCGGTCAGGAAGAAAAGCAGGAGGGAAAGCGCGATTTTACAGCCGATCGGGCGGGGCGGCTGCCCGCATGTGCCGGGGCTCTCCACGGGGACCTATCGTCAAAAATGGGATAATGCCGTTTCCCCGCCCCGCGTCTCGTACACGCCGGGCGATTCGACTCTCCGGCCATCGTCGAACGCATGGCCACAATCGCGGGAAATACGATGATCTACAGCATGACTGGCTATGCGAGCGCCACGCGCGAACTCGTCGCGGCCTCGGGCACAGGCGGCGTGAGCGTATCGGTCGAACTGCGCACCGTGAACTCGCGCTTTCTCGATCTGAACTTCCGCATGCCGGAAGACGTGCGCGTGTGCGAACCCACGCTGCGCGAGATGCTGATGAACAAGTTGTCGCGCGGCAAGGTCGATATCCGTATCAACCTGCAACGCAGCGAACAGTCGGCCAACGCGGGATCGATCAATCATGATGCGCTCACGCAACTCGCGGTGCTCGAGCGCACGGTGCTCTCGACGTTTCCGGAAGCGGAGCGGCTGCGCACCGGCGAGATTCTGCGCTGGCCGGGCATTCTGGCCGAAAGCGGCGTGGCGCCCGAAGTGCTGCGCGACGCCGTGCTTGCATGCGGCAAGCAGGCCATCACCGACCTGATCGACGTGCGCGCCCGCGAAGGCGCGCAACTGGCGACCATGCTGCTCGCGAACGTCACCGAAATGGAAGCGATCGTCACGAAGATTACGCCGCTCGTGCCGGAGTTGATCGCCAAGCATCAGCAGAAAATTGTCGAGCGCTTGCAGGAAGCGCTCGGCATCGCCGCGCCGGATACCGCCGCGACGATCGTCTCGCGCGAGGAAATCAACGAGCGGATTCGCCAGGAAGTGACGATGTACGGCATCCGTATCGACATCGCCGAAGAATTGTCGCGCCTCACGGCTCACCTGAACGAAACCCGTCACGTGATCCAGAAGGGCGGCAAGGTCGGCAAGCGCCTCGACTTCATGATGCAGGAACTCAACCGCGAAGCGAACACGCTCGGTTCCAAGGCGGCCGCGAAGGAACTGGCGGATTCGTCCATGACCCTGAAGCTGCTCATCGAACAGATGCGCGAGCAAGTACAGAATCTGGAATAAGGCTGGAGCACCACCGACATGACCGACCATCACCACACACGCGAAACGCCGCGCAACCCGTACGCCGGTGCTTACCCCGGCAACCTGTTCATGGTCGTCGCGCCGTCGGGCGCGGGCAAGTCGACGCTCGTGAACGCGCTGCTCGCCGGCGACGACGCGATCCGTCTGTCGATCTCGTACACGACGCGCCCGCCGCGTCCGAAGGAGCAGGACGGCGAGCACTATCACTTCACCACCGTCGACGATTTCATGAAGCGTCACGATGCCGGCGAGTTTCTGGAAAGCGCGGAAGTGCATGGCAACTACTACGGCACCTCGCGCGTGTGGATCGAGGACCAGATGAAGAACGGCCATGACGTGCTGCTCGAAATCGACTGGCAAGGCGCGCAGCAGGTGAAAAAGCAGTTTCACAACGCGGTCGAAATCTTCATCTTGCCGCCGTCGCTGGAAGCTCTGGAAGAGCGGCTGAGAAAGCGCGGCCAGGACGAGCCGAACGTGATCACGCGCCGTCTGCTGGCAGCAGGCAGCGAGATGGCGCACGCGGCGGAAGCGGAGTACGTGGTGATCAACGAGAAGTTCGAGCGCGCGCTCAGCGAACTGCAATGTCTGGTGGCCGCGACGCGTTCGCGCTTCGCCTCGCAATACGCACGCCACACGCAGCTTTTCGTGCAGCTCGGCATTCACTTGCCACACGCGTGAGCGCGGCGGTCAGCCGAGCACATAAGGTAGAATAACGTACATACTGAGAAGGAACCCAACATGGCCCGCATTACCGTCGAAGACTGCCTCAAACAGATCCCGAACCGTTTCGAACTCGCGCTTGCCGCAACCTATCGCGCGCGTCAGCTCGCTCAAGGCCACACGCCGAAGATCGAAAGCCGCGACAAGCCCACCGTCGTCGCACTGCGCGAAATCGCAGCCGGCCAGGTCGGCGTCGAAATGCTGAAGAAGGTGCCGGTTTAAGGCGCACTGTTCCGTTTTCGATTGCGCTTTTGCCACATGCGTTTGCTTCACCGCTTTTTGCTTCACGCTTTCTGCTTCACCGCTTCACCACAAGTAATTGCATCAACGTGCAGACCGGCGTCCAACCCTAACCGCTACGGAGGCGACCATGAGTGCTACCCCGCCCACCGCCACGGAAGTGGAACACGACGCCGACTCGCCCTCGTCTGCACGGAAATACATCGACGCGGTCCTCGAACAGTCGTTTCGCCACCTGTTCGGGCCGACCGCCACGCCGGAGCAACCGCGCCGGCATGACGTCGTCTCCATCGCCAAACTGACGTCCGCCTTGTCCAGCTATCTGCAGCCGGAAGAGATCAAGGACATCAAGTCGGCCTTCCATTTCAGCGACGAAGCCCACCTCGGCCAGTATCGCCAGAGCGGCGAGCCGTACATCACGCATCCGGTTGCAGTCGCTGAAATCTGCGCCGGCTGGAATCTCGACGCCCAGGCGCTGATGGCGGCGTTACTGCATGACGTGATGGAAGACCAGGGCGTGACCAAGGCCGAACTCGCCGAGCGTTTCGGCGCGAAGGTCGCCGAGCTGGTCGACGGTTTGTCGAAGTTGGACAAGATGGAGTTTCGTAATCGCGAAGAAGCGCAGGCGGAAAACTTCCGCAAGATGCTGCTCGCGATGGCGCGCGACGTCCGCGTGATTCTGGTCAAGCTCGCCGACCGGCTGCACAACATGCGCACGCTGGGCGCGGTGCCGCCGGAAAAGCGCCGCCGCGTGGCGCGCGAAACGCTGGATATCTATGCGCCGATTGCTCACCGGCTCGGCCTGAACAATACGTATCGCGAACTGCAGGACCTGAGCTTCGCGAACTTCAATCCGCACCGGTACGCCACGCTCGAAAAAGCCGTCAAGGCGGCGCGCGGCAACCGGCGCGAAGTGGTCGGCAAGATTCTCGAATCGGTGCAGCGCGCCATTGCCGACGCGAAGCTCGACGCCGAAGTCACCGGCCGCGAGAAAACCATCTTCAGTATTTACAAGAAGATGCGCGACAAGCAGCTGTCGTTCTCGCAAGTGCTCGACGTGTACGGCTTCCGTGTCGTGGTCGAGAGCGCGCTGGAGTGCTACACCTGCATCGGCGCGCTGCATGCGCTGTACAAACCCGTGCCGGGCAAGTTCAAGGATTACATCGCGATCCCGAAGGTGAACGGCTATCAATCGCTGCACACCACGCTGGTCGGCCCGTTCGGCGCGCCGATCGAGTTCCAGGTGCGCACGCGCAAGATGCACGAGATCGCTGAGGCGGGCGTGGCCGCGCATTGGCTGTACAAGAACGGCGGCGCGGACCTGAACGACGTGCAGAAGCGCGCCCACCAGTGGCTGAAATCGCTGCTCGACATTCAGAGCGAAGCGGGCGATTCGAGCGAATTCCTCGAACACGTCAAGATCGATCTGTTCCCCGACGCGGTTTACGTGTTTACGCCGAAGTCGAAGATCATGGCGCTGCCGCGCGGCGCCACGGCGCTCGACTTCGCGTATTCGATCCACAGCGACCTGGGCAACCAGTGCGTCGCGGTGAAGATCAACAATGAACTGCTGCCGCTGCGCACCGAGTTGAAGAGCGGCGATATTGTCGAAGTCATCACGGCGCCTTATTCGAAGCCGAATCCGGCGTGGCTGGGTTTCGTCCGCACGGGCAAGGCGCGCTCGGCGATCCGTCATTACCTGAAGACGATGCGTTTGAACGAGTCCGTGCAGCTCGGCGAGCGTCTCGTCGACCAGGCGTTGAAGGGCTACGGGTTCGCGCTGTCCGACGTGACGCCGGAAGCCTGGGAAAAGCTCGTTCAGTGGACGGGCAACAAGAACCGTCAGGAAATTTTCGCGGACATCGGTTTGGGACGGCGTGTCGCGGCGGTCATGGCCAAACGCATCGAAGTGCTGATGAGCGGCCGCGACGCCGACGACGACGGCTCCCGCTCCCACTCCCACTCCGATCTGCCGCATGCGCCGCCGGTGGTTATCACCGGGACCGAGGGCATGTCGGTGCAGCTGTCCGCGTGCTGCCGTCCGATTCCGGGCGACGACATCATGGGCTATATCGGTATCGGCCTCGGTATGGCGATCCACACCACGGATTGCCGCGTCGCGCAACGAATCCACCGTCGCGATCCGGGCCGCTGGATCGACGTCGCGTGGGCGCCGCAGCCGGGGCGTCTGTTCGACGTCGCCGTGAAGGTGCTGGTCAAGAACACCAAGGGCGTGTTTGCCCGCGTGGCGGCGGATATCACCTCGGCGGATGCCAACATCGTCCACATTGCAATGGACGAAGACCTGTCGCAGGAATCCACGGTGTTGCGCTTCGTGATCCAGGTCAGCGACCGCGTGCATCTGGCCAATGTCATGCGTCGGGTGCGCACTAACCCGGATGTCATGCGCATCGCGCGTGAGCGGCCGAGCGAGGAAGGCCATCACCGTCACGACGGCGGCATGCGCATCGACCGTGAGCGAGCGGATTACTGATCGTCTCAGGACGCCTTGGGGTGGTCGCGGGGCGTTTTTCATCTTCATCATTCAAATCTGAACGCGGCGGCTACGGGCGAGTCTCACCTGAATCTCAGGGAGAACGCTCGTGAACGTATCCGACCTCAACGGCATGGCACTCGATTACTGGGTTGCCCGCAGCCTGCACGACTTCGTGCGCGAAATCTACTTTACCGATAGCGGCGAAACCGTTGCGGTTCGCGGCAACGACCGCGGACGTCTGTGGGATGGCCGTTTTACGCCTTCCACCTCGTGGGAAGCTGCGGCGGCGGTGCTGGAGCGCGCGCAGCGACTCGAGGTGCGTGAGCGGAGCTACCAGGGTGCGGCTCACTGCATCGCGGAATTCGAAGGCGGACACCGAACCGTGGAGGGGCAGGGCGACTCGTTGCGGATCGCCCTGCTGAGAGCATTCGTCGAGAGCCGTTACGGCGAAACCGTGGAGGATGTGCTGCATGAGGCGCAGGCGCTGACCGGCGATCGGGCGCAACCCATCGGTGAGCGGGAAATCAGCGGCGAGCAGGCGGCAACAGCAGCGTCTTTCGGCGATGTGCCGAACCCGGATGGGCAGATCGGAGATATTCAGTCGGCGCCGCGATAGCGGTTCGTGTCTTGCGAGCACCGGCCGTGATGGCAGCGTGCTGCATCACACGGTGAGACGCAAACAGACGGACAAAAAAACAAAGGGCCTTCCGATCGGAAGGCCCTTTATAGGTGGTGCGGCTGGCAGGATTCGAACCCACGACCCCTTGGTTCGTAGCCAAGTACTCTATCCAACTGAGCTACAGCCGCACGCTAAACGGGTGATGCTTACTGCACTGAAACTGGGGTAAAACGTAAGGGCCTTCCCGGAGGAAGGCCCTCGAATAAGTGGTGCGGCTGGCAGGATTCGAACCCACGACCCCTTGGTTCGTAGCCAAGTACTCTATCCAACTGAGCTACAGCCGCACGCAGAAACGAGATTATAGCAAAGGTTTCGAAAAAGGGAAGCATGTAACTGCGATTTGTCTCATAGTCGTGATCGTGTACCCTTGATAGGCAGTCGCTTGCTGCAGTTACCGGATCATCATGAACAAGGCCTTTGTCAAAGAGTCGAGCGAAGAGAATGATGACGATCTCGACGTCGCCCAGCCGGACGTTCCCGCTGGCACGAAAAACTACATCACGCCCGCCGGCTACCGGCGCATGCGCGATGAACTGCTGCATCTGATCGACGTGGATCGGCCGGAAGTGGTCAAACTGGTGTCGTGGGCGGCCTCGAACGGCGATCGCTCCGAGAATGGCGATTACATCTATGGCAAGCGCCGGTTGCGCGAAATCGACCGGCGCATCCGTTTTCTGACCAAACGCCTGGACCTCGCTGAAGTGGTTGACAGCAGCAAGCAGGAGAATGTCGACCAGGTTTTCTTCGGTGCAACCGTCGAGTATGCGACGGAGGACGGCGAGGCGCATATCGTGACGATTGTCGGCATTGATGAGGTCGATCTCGATATGGGCCACGTCAGCTGGATCTCGCCGATTGCGCGCGCGCTGCTCAAGGCGAAAGTCGGCGATACGGTCACGTTGTACACGCCCGCCGGCCCGCAGCCAATCGACATACTCGACGTCAAATATCCGCCGCCAGATACGGGCGGTTGAATCACCCGGTGACGGATGCTCCGTCAGCTTCCTGCCGTTCAACCCGGCCGCTGACGAGGCATAAAAAAAGGCGCCGCGAACGGCGCCTTCGAGCCCACGGGTGTTACCCGCAGCTTTAGAAGCGGTGACGCAGACCTGCGGTCACAGCGACTTGCTTGTTGTTGCCCGAAGCGGCCAGACCGTTGATGTCGGCATCCACGACAGCGTTTTCGTTGACTTGCTGATATTCGCCTTGCAGATATACGTCGGTACGCTTGGACAGCGCATACGCGGTTTGCAGATTGAACTGATTCCAATGCGGACGTGTGCCGGCCAGGCTCGCGCGGGTGTACGTGTACGAACCGGCAATGCTGACCGCCGGCGTCAGCGCATAGCGAGCGTTCGCTTCGAAGTTCTGGAAGTGAGCGCTGTTGTTACCGAAGGCGATGCCTCCGCTTTGACCCGAAGCGCCAGCGCCGATACCGGCGAGGCTCGACAGGTTGGTTTGCGAGTACACGAGGCCGACCGTTGCCGGGCCGAACGCGTAGTTAGCACCCGCGCCCCACGTTTGCTGGCGGCCGGCGAAGAACGTGTTGTCGCTCGACACCGCGCCACCCGAATTGAACGCCGCAGCCGCGCCGGTCGCACCGTTGCTGTTCAATTGCAGGTAAGCGGCAGCGACGTTCAGGCCGCCCCAGCTGTACGACGCACCCGCGCTATAGGCGCGATTGTTGGCGAAACCGTCGGCCTGGTTCGAGAAACCATACAACGCGCCGAACTTGAAGCCGCCGTAGTTGGCGCTCTGGTACTTGACCGAGTTGTTGACGCGGAACGAGTTGTTCAGGTTGTCGTTGTCGAACGGGTGCGCGAACTGCGTGCCGCCATACTGGGTGCCGGTCAGCGCCAGCGGGCCGACATAGTCGACCATGCTGTCGTATTGACGGCCGAGGGTGACGGCGCCGAACTGGTCGCTCGTCAAACCCACGAACGCTTGACGGCCGAATTCGCGGCCGCCTTGCTTGAGCGTGCCGTCATTGATGCCGAAGCCGTTTTCCAACGTGAAGATGGCCTTCAGACCGCCGCCCAGATCTTCCGATCCACGCAGGCCCCAGCGGCTGCCGTTCACCGAACCGCTGGTTTCCTGCCAGTTGCTATGGCCATGCTGGTTGTTCGTATAAGTAATGCCGGCGTCGATCAAACCGTACAGCGTGACGCTGCTTTGTGCATGCGCAGCGGTTGCGCAAACGCCCGTGAGGGCTGCGACCATGAGTGTCTTTTTCATCTTGTAACTCCGAGAGCGAGAGTGGGCATTGAACCCAGGCTTAAGGAGACCTTCACGCGGGCGCTGCGAGAGGCGTAATCCGAGTGAGATGCGCGCTGAACAAAATCGCGCTGGTTTCCGGTTAGGCAGAGTGTAGAGAGACGCTTCGCGCAATGGACGTTCCGATTTCCGCAATAAAGTATTACGCGTTAAGAAACGATATATGAACGCCGTTGAAGCCTTATCAATAAAGGCTTCCAGCGATTTTCAGGAGATGTAAGCGAGGCGCGGATGGCGTGGCGTTGCTGATTCGCGACACGAATCGATGCAAAAAAACAACGTAATAAAACGTAAAATGAGATTGTTGTTATTGCCGCAACAGATGATTGTTATTTATGTGAATAATCGAAATGGAGTTGAACCGCTATACTGAAGTTTCTGCTTTCCGAAGCAGACTTTTTCGTTGACGAAAAAGATCTCCAAACCTTTGTCGGCGCGACTTTTCCAGTCGCGCTTTTTTTTCGCCTGCGCTGCGCCGATTGACGACGCGCTCAGTGGGCGGGTGCCGCGCCGTCCACTTCGTTCCAGTCGTCGGTTACCGAGACGCTCCAGTCTTCCATGACGTAGTGACGCGCGTCCATCGGGGACGACAGCAGGTTTTGCCAATGATCGCCGTGCCACATGGGATCGATTTCGAAAATCGACGGCGTGTCCGCAACTGGTGCGGATGGTTCGGAAGCTGTCTTTGCGTGCGAGTGGATCAGCCACGCAAAGAGGCTGCGGATTTGATTGAACAGCATGGCAATCTCCCTGATGCGCGTTGCTACCACTTCTGAATTTAATCATCCTGCTGTGCATGTCGTGCAGCAAGTCGGACAAACACTTACGGAAACATCTTCGTTACATTTTCCGGCAATAGACTGAAAATTTTCCCGCTATAACGTATCCCCGCGCTCAATGAGTAATATTGACTTGATCCGATTATTCAGATGCGCATACCAATATGCGCTCTGGATTTTCAGTCAGATACGCATGGGCTTATCGTACAGCGTGATAAACGCATACCGAAAATTCGCTTGACGGCAATTCTTCGTTCCCCGTATAACGGCAATGCTGAATTTCAGCCCGCCGGATTGGATTGCGTGGCGCGAGTCTGATATTCGGTTTCAGGGCAATGCCCGATATTCAATAATCATCGAAGGAAACTGGAAATGGAAACCGGTATCGTCAAATGGTTCAACGATGCTAAGGGCTTTGGGTTCATCACGTCGGATTCTGGTGGCGAAGATCTGTTCGCGCACTTCTCGGAGATTCGCGCGGAAGGCTTTAAATCGCTAAAGGAAAATCAGCGCGTTTCGTTCGACGTCAAGGCCGGCCCGAAGGGCAAGCAGGCGGCGAACATCCAGCCGCTGTAAGCCAGTCAACGCGGCTCGGCCGATGGTCGGGCGGCAGAGCACACAAAAGCCTGCGCTAAACGCGTGGGCTTTTTTATACCTGATCGTCACTTGGCCGAAGCAAATGGTTTTAACTATCCGGTTCGGACTGGTTTGAACGGGCTGCCAAAATCTCCCAAATAGCTTCGCCATCATTCGTCTGTGTCCGTCGTGAAAACGTAAATGATTCGGGTTTTGCGAGAAGTCTGTCGCTTGCACGGAAACGGGACCATCGCGCCCCAAGTCACTTGACGTAATACGATGCCATCCGGGTACTCGGCCGCCAACTGGTGCATACTTGCCGCAAAGCCACGCGTCCAAAGTCTCCTTTTCCATGTCTGAACAGTTTTTGCCGGAACCGGCCCTGGATGGGCCGATCGTCTTCGTCGACCTTGAAACCACGGGCGGCTCGACCGCCGAACATCGCATCACCGAGGTGGGTGTGGTCGAAATCGGACCTGCCGGCGTGTCGCGCTGGAGCAGTCTGGTCGACCCTCAGCAGCCGATTCCCTCATTCATCCAGCAGCTCACCGGCATCACGAATGCGATGGTGCGGGGCGCGCCGACCTTCGACGCGATCGCGCCGGAGCTCTTCGAGCGTCTGAACGGCAAACTGTTCGTCGCGCATAACGCCAGCTTCGATCGCGGGTTTCTGCGCGGCGAGTTTCGTCGGGTGGGACTGGCGTTCGATCCGGACGTGCTGTGCACCGTGCGCCTGTCGCGCGCGCTGTTCCCGGCGGAAAAGCGTCACGGTCTCGACGCTCTGGTCGAGCGTCACGGGCTCGTGCCGTCCGATCGCCACCGCGCGCTCGCCGATGCCGATCTCATCTGGCAGTTCTGGCAGCGTCTGCACGGCCTCGTGCCGCTCGACGTATTGCGTACGCAGATCGAGCGCACCACCCGGCGCTACCGGCTTGCGGGCGACATCACCGAAGATCTGCTCGATACCGCGCCGGCTGGTTGCGGCGTCTACGCGTTCTATGGGGAAGAGGATCTGCCGCTGTATGTCGGGCGAAGCGTGCGCGTGCGCCAGCGGCTTCGCTCACATTTGACGGGCGAGCGGCGCTCATCCAAAGATATCCGGCTTGCGCAGCAGGTGCGGCGTGTCGAATGGCGCGCGACCGGCGGGGAATTGGGCGCCATGCTCGCGGAGGCGCAGTGGATCGCGACGCTGCGCCCCGGCCATAACCGGGTGCCGCGTGTCGCAAAGAGCGATCCTGCTGACGCGCCCTGGCCGTTCGACGGGCCGATCGTATTCGAGGAGCGCGAGGAGGCGTCACAGGCGCGCGCGTTTCATGTCGTCGACCGTTGGTGTTACGTGGGCCACGCGGCATCGCTCGCGCTGGCGGCGGAGTTGCATGCATCGAGCGCGGCGGGACCGTTCGAGTTGTCGACCTATCGCATCTTGCAGAGCCATCTCGCCCGCGGTTTGCGTGTGATGCCGTTGAGCGTGCCGAGTGGAGCGGCGGTGGCGAGTCTTGCCTGAAGGCGTTCGCCAGTTCGGTTTTTAGCGACTTCGTTTTCGACCGATAGCCCGCTGTTCAAGCGGGTTCAAGCGTGCGTGCCGCTTCCGCGGCTATTAGCCAGCCTCAAACTGCGCGCTTCATCCCACCCGAACTAACCCGTCGCGCCCACGCCGCCCGTTTCACACACGTGTCCAAGGGCGCGCGTCAACGCGTTCGAATGAGCCGAGTCGTAGCGCGTTAGCGACTTCCAGTTAGCCAGCGATTGCGCGACGCGCGACGGACAATCCGGTGTCGCGCGCAACGGCTGAACGCGCGCAAGGCCGGCCACGAGCGATTGCGTCAGCCGGTCCAACTGCGGTCTCGTACTGGTCGCCAGATCGGGCGCGGGCCCTTGCGGCGGCTGGCTGCCGCGCCACGTGGCGAACAGCGCGTTTTGCACGTCCTTGCTGGCGTCGATCTGATCCTGAAAGAAAGCACGGGCAAACGCCGGGTCGACGTTCGCCGCGGCAGCGCGCTTCTCGACATCGGCGAGGAGAGCGTTTTCGCGCGGGGTGTCGGTGATGTCCTGGTGATTGGCCCACTTCCAGCGCGCCACGGGTTCCGCCAGCGCGAGGCGCTGCGAGGCAAGCGCGATCAGATTGGTGAGCGCGGTGTCGTCACCGTCCGCGATGGCGGGGGCGGGCGCGAATGCGAGTGCAGCCAGCAGCGCGAGCATGCATGACGCGCCGAAGCGGTAAGAACGATTCATGGAAAATGGCAGCAGCCGAGCGGCCGCGGAAGAAAAACCAGAAGAATAGACGATGCGCCCAACGTGCGGTTGTCTTCTGACGACAACGGTCGGAAGACAACCCGAACAAGCGACCGAAGACAGACGTCCGGCCGCACGGCCGAACGTCGTCCGAATCAGACGGGCTGACCCCGCGTCACGAATCGAGCAGAAAACGAGCGGTTAAACGTATGCAAACGGTCGCCGCGCGCCAGACGCGCGGATGTCAATGCTGCATTGCGCCACGGCACAGTTACTTCGAATCGCACGACTTGCGTTGTTCGTCGAAAAAAGCGCGAACATGCTCCGGCAGTTCAGCACCCAGAAACTCGACGCCAGCGGGTTCCGGATCCGGGCAAAGGACTTTATCCGGGGTCGGAACTTTCGGTGGTTTGGCATCCATGATCTTTCTCCTTTACGAACCGATTATCTGCCTCGGTCCCCGTTTTGCACCAGCCTGCTGATGCGGGTCACATGTTGTTTGTTGCTTTAACGGCACAGGTCAACAATGGAACGGAATGTTTGAATAGAATTTATCGGTTGACTGCTAATAGACTTATTTCGCGGTCACCGTTCCAGCCAATCCAATACTCCGCGCCATTTCTCCCTTGGCCTTGTCCTGCAGGCCGGCCAGCACATAGCCCTCGGTTTGCCCGCACTCGACATTCATATCGGTCGATATCAGCCAAGCGCCGCGAATTTTTTTGCGCTGCCGCATCGACGGGATTTTCCAATTAAGAGGCCGAACGTTCGTTAATTGCCATCGGTTCAGTACTGGCCATTCGGCCCTCTAATCTTTTGTAAACGAACGATTCTCACATTTCGTTGACGACTAAAAAAACACTTTTTAAGATTTTTTGCCTGAATAAGAAAACTCAACGTTCGGCACCGAACGCTGGGCTTTCGTCAGACGCTATTTTTACGCTGTCGGTGCAGGGATTTTCACTGACGCGGAAAATGCAGCCGGTTTGTCAGTCACTTCGACCTGTCCGTGAATCCGCGCCTGATGACCGTCCGCAAACATGTAGTAGGGGAATGGGCGGGCCGGTTCGGACACCGCGTCGAGCCGCGCGATCAGTTCCGGCGCGAGCGTGAAGTCGAGCGAGCCGAGCGACTCCTGCAACTGCTCCGGCCGCGTCGCGCCGACGATGATGCTCGACACGCCGCGCTTCTGATGCAGCCAGTTCAACGCGACTTGCGCCATCGGCCGGCCGGCGAGATGGGCGACCGACTCCAGTTCCGCCACGATGCGGAAGTTGCGCTCGGTCAGTTTGTCGAATCCCGGCGGCGGCGCGCTGGCCATGCTGGCGAGGCGTCCGTCGCCGGAAAAACCACCTGCCGCGCCGCTCTGCGAAGGCCGGTATTTTCCGGACAGCACGCCCATGCCGAGCGGACTCCATGGCACGAGTCCCATGCCGAGATTGGCGGCGAGATCGGCGAATTCATTCTCCGCGTTGCGTTCGATCATCGAGTATTCGAGTTGCATGGCGGCGACCGGTTCGAAGCCGCGCCAGTCGGCGAGCGTCTGCGCGCGCCCGGCGAACCAGGCGGGCGTATCCGACAATCCGACATAGCGGATCTTGCCGGCGCGCACGGCGTCGTCCATGGCGCGCATTACTTCGTCTACCGGTGTGACGCGGTCCCAAGTGTGCAGGTAGTACAGGTCGATGTAGTCGGTGCCTAGCCGCTTGAGCGAACCGTCGAGCGCGCGCAGCAAATTCTTGCGATGGTTGCCGCCCGCGTTCGGGTTCCCGGACTCCGCGTTGTAGCCGTACTTGGTCGCGATCACCAGCCGCTCGCGCAGGCCGCGCGCCGCGACGAACTTGCCTAGCCATTTTTCGCTGGTGCCTTCCGTATAGAGGTCGGCGGTGTCGATGAAATTGCCGCCGGCGTCCACGTACAGATCGAACAGCTGTTGCGCCGATTTTTCCTCGGCGCCCCAGCCCCATTCCGTGCCGAAGGTCATCGTGCCGAGCGCGATCGGGCTGACGCGCAAGCCTGAGCGGCCAAGCAGGGTATAGCGGTTCATCGTCATGTCAGTCTCCTTGAGCGGTGTCGTAGGGAAAATTGAATCGATGGCCCAATCGTGCGCCGATTCTTTTCGTGGAAAAATGCCGCTTGTCTGCAAGGATTGTGAAGTCTCACTTAATAATGGGGGCCGCGATGGATCCTGCGCAATTGCCGGCGTTGATGGCGTTCGTGAGCGTGGCGCGTCACGGCAGCTTTACGCACGCGGCCGCCGAGACCGGCGTGACGGCTTCGGCGCTGTCGCAAAGCATCCGCTCGCTCGAAACGCAATTGAATGTGCGTCTGTTCAACCGGACCACGCGGCGCGTGGCGCTGACCGAAGCCGGCGCACAGTTTCTCGCGCGCGTGCGGCCGGCGCTGGGCGAACTCGAGGCCGCCTTCGAGGCGCTCGACGAAACCCGCGATCAGCCCGCGGGTAATTTGCGCATCAATTTGCCGCGGGTCGCGAGCGAGTTGCTGGTGCAACCGCATCTGGCGGAATTTACGCGCCGCTATCCGCAGATTCGTCTCGACCTGACGCTCGACGACGGCCTGGCCGATGTCGTCGGCGAAGGTTTCGACGCCGGCATCAGGCTCGGCGAACGGGTTGCGCAGGACATGGTGGCGGTGCCGTTGGGCGGCGAGATTCGCATTGCGGTGGCGGGCTCGCCGGACTACTTCGAACGCTATCCATCGCCCGCGACGCCAGCCGATCTCGCCGCGCATGACTGCCTGCGCTACCGCTTTGCGTCGAGCGGCGGCATTTATCGATGGGAGTTCGCGCCGCCCGACGATCCGGCGCGCGTGTTCGAAGTCGAGACGCGCGGCGCGCTCGTCACCAACGACCTGCGCACGATGGTGCAAGCGGCGGTACAGGGCGTGGGCCTGCTGCATGTCATCGAGGACTACATACGCGAGCAACTCGACGATGGCCGCCTTGTGCGCGTACTCGACGCATGGTGTCCGAGCTTTCCGGGTTTCTATCTCTACACGGCGAGTCGAGCGCAAATGCCGCTCAAACTGCGCGCGCTGATCGACTTCCTGAAAGAGAAGCGCGGCGCTCGCTAGCGCACACGCATCCTTCTTTCACGCTGTGAGGTGCTGCCGCAGATACTCGGCGGTGCGGCTTTCCTTCACGCGCACGATCTCAGCCGGCGTGCCGCTCGCCACGATCTTGCCGCCGGCATCGCCGGCGCCCGGACCGACGTCGACGACCCAGTCGCTTTGCGCGGCCACCCGCATGTCGTGTTCCACCACGACGACGGTATTGCCGGCATCCACGAGTCCCTGCAGTTGCACCATCAGACGGTCGACATCGGCGGGATGCAAGCCGGTGGTCGGCTCGTCGAGGATATACAGCGTGTCGCCGCGTTGCGCTCGTTGCAGTTCAGTGGCGAGCTTGATGCGCTGAGCTTCGCCGCCGGACAATTCGGTGGCCGGCTGACCGAGCCGCAGATAGCCGAGCCCGATGTCGCGCAGCACTTTCAGCGCGCGCATCACGCTGGCTTCGTCGGCGAAGAAATCGCAGGCGGCGTCGACGGTCAGGCCGAGCACCTCGGCGATGTTTTTATCGCGCCATGTGACTTCGAGCGTCTGCGTGTTGTAGCGCGTGCCGTGACAGGTCGAGCAGGGCGCATAGACGCTCGGCAGGAACAGTAGCTCGACGCTGACGAAGCCTTCGCCTTCGCACGTCGGGCAACGGCCTTGCGCCACGTTGAACGAGAAGCGGCCCGCACCGTAGCGGCGCTTGCGGGCCAGCGGCGTGTCGGCGAACAGCTTGCGCACGTGGTCGAAGAGGCCCGTGTAGGTGGCGAGGTTGGAACGCGGCGTGCGCCCGATCGGTTTCTGATCGACGCGCACGAGCCGCCGCAGCGCGTCCATGCCTTCGGCGATGCGGCCGCCGGTCGGCGCGCTCGCGGTGGCGAGCAACGGGTCTTGTTCGTCGTCGTCCGGGTTTTCGAAGACGCGTCCAAGGTGGCTGGCGACCAGTTCCGGCAGCGCCTGGCTCACGAGGCTCGATTTGCCCGAGCCCGACACGCCCGTGACGGCGGTCAGGCAGCCGAGCGGAAACGCGGCATCCAGCCCGTGCAGATTATTGCGCGTGATGCCGGCGAGCCGCAGCCAGCCGGCCGGTTCGCGTGTCGCGCGCGCGACGGGCGCGGGCGGCGCGAAAAGATGCCGGCGCGTGTGCGACGCTTCGACCTTCGCGAGGCCGGCGGGCGGCCCGCTATAAACCACATGGCCACCGGCTTCGCCGGCTGCGGGACCGACGTCGACAAGCCAGTCGGCGCGCCGCATCATCTGCAAATCGTGTTCGACGATGAACAGCGAATTGCCTGCGGCCTTCAGGCTCTGCAACGCGCTGAAGAGCGCTTCGCCATCCGCGGGATGCAGGCCGGCCGATGGCTCGTCGAGCACATACACGACGCCGAACAACTGCGACGACAACTGCGTGGCGAGTCGCAAGCGCTGCAGTTCGCCGGATGACAGCGTGGGCGTGCTGCGCTCCAACGCGAGATAGCCCAGACCCAGATCGACCAGAGTCGTCAGGCGTTCGAGCAACTCGGCGGCAATGCGCTGCGCGGCCACGCGTTTTTCCTCGGACAGGTTGGGCGTGCGCCGCACGTCGGGCGCGGCTTTGTGCGCGGAACCGCCTGCGGCGACCCGTTTGTCGACGGCATCGCGCATGGCGTTCTTGCTGAGCACGCTGCCTTTGCCGGCGCCTTTGCCCGAATGCGCGACATCCGGCTCGGGCCATTCGCCGCGCGTGATCGGTTCGAGCATCTCGGCAAGTCTGGCGAGCGGCAACTGGGCGAACTCGCCGATATCGAGTCCGGCGAACTTCACCGACAGCGCTTCCTTCTTGAGCCGCTTGCCATGACAGGTGGGACAGACGCTGCCGATCATGAATTGCGACACGCGTTTTTTCATCAGCGCGCTTTGCGTGTTCGCGAACGTGTGCAGCACGTAGCGGCGCGCACCGGTGAAGGTGCCCTGATAGCTTGGTTCGTCTTTGCGTTTGAGCGCGGCGCGGGTTTCTTTCGGCGTGAGGGCCGCGTACACGGGCGCGGTCGGCTGTTCGTCGGTGAAGAGAATCCAGTCGCGGTCTTTTTTCGGCAAATCGCGCCACGGTTTGTCGACGTCGTAGCCGAGCGTCACCAGAATGTCGCGCAGATTTTGTCCGTGCCACGCGGGCGGCCATGCGGCGATTGCGCGCTCGCGAATGGTCAGCGAGTCGTCCGGCACCATGGATTTTTCCGTGACCTCGTACACGCGGCCGAGTCCGTGGCAAGTCGGGCAGGCGCCTTGCACCGTGTTCGGCGAGAAATCCTCGGCGAACAGCATGGGTTGCTTCGGCGGATAGTCGCCGGTGCGCGAATAGAGCATGCGCACGAGACTCGACAGCGTGGTCACGCTGCCAACCGACGAGCGCGCGCTCGGCGTGCCGCGCTGCTGCTGCAACGCGACCGCAGGCGGCAGGCCTTCGATCGCGTCCACTTCGGGCACGCCGACCTGCTCGATCAGGCGTCGGGCATAAGGCGCGACCGATTCGAAATAGCGCCGCTGCGCTTCGGCGTACAACGTGCCGAATGCCAGCGACGATTTGCCCGATCCCGACACGCCGGTGAAGACGACCAGCGCATCTCGCGGAATCTGCACGTCGATGTTTTTCAGATTGTGTTCGCGAGCGCCGCGCACGCGCACGAAGCCGGTGAAAGCGGGTTCGTCGGAAGGCGGCGGCGTCGAGCGAGGTTCGTTGCGGATGGCGTCCATATCGATGAGTAGCGAATAAGCATGGCCCGGCGCATCGGGCGACGCTAATGAAGTTGCACGGAGCATGCCCGACGATGAACGCTGATGATGCCAGTGAAAGCGGGCCGCATGCAGCCCTTCAACCCTGAAATCACGCCTGTCATTGAAGCGACTATCCGCGCGCAGAGTGCGGTGGCTAACGGACGCGCCACTGCCGGCGCGGAAGATGGCAGTCTTCGCCCCTCAGAGAGTTCGTCATGGAAAACGCTGTGTACTGGAAAGGTCGTCAGGTCGGAATCGAGTGTGCCGGCCGGATTTTGTGGTTTTCTTCGGCGCCGCAAGAGGCGGTCGCGGCCTACGGCGTTCATCAGCCGGAGCCGGCCCGCGCGGAAAGTTCGGTTGTGGCACGCAACCTCGGCGTGACAGCGCAGTTCGATCGGCCTGGTTTTCGTGGGTGAGCGTTAGCCCGGTTTGCTTGCGCGGTGGCTTTGCGCGGACCCGGCCAAAGCACGTGCGGAAAAACAAAAAGCCCAGTCGCGAGGACTGGGCTTTTTGCTTGAATCTTGATGGTGCCGGAAAGAGGAATCGAACCCCCGACCTTCGCATTACGAATGCGCTGCTCTACCGTCTGAGCTATTCCGGCATCAGGAGAAACGAGATTATAGGGACTTCTTTGTCAGCTTGGCAAGCCCCTCAGCTCACTTTTTTGTTTCGAGATGGTAGCGCGTAACCCGGTCCACCTCGTTCTTCGAGCCGAGGAACACGGCGACGCGTTCATGCAGGCTTTTCGGCTGGATGTCCAGAATGCGCTTCTCGCCGTTGGTCGCGGCGCCGCCCGCCTGCTCGACGATAAAGGCCATCGGATTCGCCTCGTACATCAGGCGCAGCTTGCCTGGCTTGTCCGGCGTGCGCTTGTCGGCCGGGTACATAAAGATGCCGCCGCGATTCAGGATACGGTGCACGTCCGCCACCATCGACGCGATCCAGCGCATGTTGAAGTCGCTTTGACGCGAACCATCTTTGCCAGCCTTCAATTCGCCGATGTACTGCTCGACCGGCGGATACCAGTGGCGCTCGTTCGAAGCATTGATCGCATATTCACGCGTTTCGACCGGAATGCGCATATCGCTTTGCGTGAGCACCCACGAGCCGAGTTCACGGTCGAGCGTGAAGCAGTTCACGCCGTTGCCGGTGGTCAGCACCAGCACGGTTTGCGGACCGTAGACCGCATAGCCCGCGGCGACCTGCTGCGTGCCCGGCTGCAGGAACGACTGTTCGGTGGGTTGTTGACCGTCCGGGCAGCGCAGCACGGAGAAGATCGTGCCGATCGACACATTGACGTCGATGTTCGACGAGCCGTCGAGCGGATCGAACACGAGCAGATACTCGCCCTTCGGATAGTTCGCGGGGATCGGGAAGAACTGTTCCATTTCCTCGGACGCCATGCCGGCGAGATTGCCGCCCCATTCGTTCGCTTCGAGCAGGATTTCGTTCGACAGGATGTCGAGCTTTTTCTGCACTTCGCCTTGAACGTTCTCGCTGCCCGCTGTGCCGAGCGCATCGCCCAGCGCGCCCTTGCTGACGTGGTAGCTGATTGCCTTGCACGCCCGCGCGACGACTTCGATCAAAAGGCGCAGATCGGCCGGCAGATTGTTGGTTTCCCGCTGCTGCTCGATCAGGTACTTCGTGAGTGTGGTACGACGTTGCAAAGCCATGCTGTACTCCGGGAAGGCTTGAGGAATATTCTGATTTTAACCGTTCGTTGTGTCGCTTCCGCGCTTTTGCGCGCGAACCTTGCACAGCGATCGCACCGGACATGCCGGTGCGTGGCGAAATTCAGGCTTTGCGGCGTGCCTTGCCGGTTGTGAGCTTGCCGCTCACGCTCGCCGCGAGCGCGGCGGCGCGGGCGTGTTCGGCTGAAACCTTCGGCATTTTCGGGCGTTCAGCCTTCGGCATGGGTTCGATTTCCCGCTCGATCTGCTCGCCGGCCGCCGCGGTGGCGACGCGCAGGTCATAGGCAATTTGCAGATTGAGCCAGAACTGCGCGCTCGCACCAAAGTAGCGCTCGAGCCGCAGCGCCGTGTCGGCCGAGATGGCGCGCTTGCCACGCACTACGTCGTTGATGCGCGGCGCCGGTACGCGCAGCGCAAGCGCGAGCGCGTTGACGGACATGCCGAGCGGTTCGAGGAACTCGCTGCGCAGAATTTCGCCCGGATGGCCTTCCGGGATGCTGTCGCCGGTGTCGATGTCCGAGAAATCGATGCTGCCCAGATCGGAGCGTTTGATGACCATGCCGGTCTCCCAATAATCAGTGATAGTCGACAATTTCGACATTCAGCGCCTCCCCTTCGACGAAATGAAAGCAGATGCGCCATTGCGCATTGATCCGGATACTCCATTGCCCGCTGCGCTGACCCTGCAATGCTTCGAGCCGGTTACCGGGCGGCGCATGCAGGTCGCGGATGGATTCCGCGGCGTCGATCATGAACAGCTTGCGGCGCGCGAGCGCCTGCATG
Source organism: Paraburkholderia sp. BL18I3N2 (assembly GCF_003001875.1). NCBI lineage: Bacteria > Pseudomonadati > Pseudomonadota > Betaproteobacteria > Burkholderiales > Burkholderiaceae > Paraburkholderia > Paraburkholderia sp. BL18I3N2. The sequence continues at coordinate 92,191 of NZ_PVNC01000017.1, read as the reverse complement.
TGAAGCGGCAATGAGTACACGAACTTGCCCTGAAAGATTCCCGCCGTAGCTTTGTCGCCGAATGTCGTGATCATGGAATGATATAACACAATGCGTTAAACGTAAACCGTTAAATGAATGCGTTTACTTTCATCCCTTCAGCGCAAGTCGAACAGTCGTCCGGATGGCTAACGTTATTGCCGCGCGCGGCCGCGTCGCGCCTCCAGAAAATCCAGGGCGAAAAAAAGCCGGCAACGCGTGCCGGCTTTTCGATGCGACAACTGTGCTCAGGCGAGCATCAAGCCAACGCTTTTTCCACGATCTCGCGCACATCGCGCGATTTCACCTGAGACGCCACTTTCTCCAGCGCCGCGCGCATGCCGTCGCGCAGCGTAGGCGTGAAGCGGCGCCACAGTTCCAGCGAGCGGGCGAGGCGCGCGGCCACTTGCGGATTGATGGCGTCGAGCGCGATCACCTGATCGGCCCAGAACGCATAGCCTGAGCCGTCTTCGGCATGGAACTGCGACGGGTTCGCCGCGCAGAAGCTGAAAATCAGCGAGCGCGCGCGGTTCGGGTTCTTCAGGTTGAACGCCGGATGCGTCATCAGCTTGCGCACGATCTCGATCACCGGACGCTGCGCGCTGCCACGCTGCGTGGCTTGCAAGGCAAACCATTTGTCGATGACGAGCGGCTCCTTTTCGAAGCGCTGGTAGAAGTCGTCCAGCGCCTGCTGCGCCTCGGCGCTGCCGCCATTCGCCGCCGACGCATTGAGCAACGCGGAGAGCGCCGCCGAGCGGTCGGTCATGTTGTTGGCCGCATCGTACTGCGCGGATGCGAGACGCACGGCCTCGGCCGGATCGTCCAGTTCGGCAAGATACGACAGCGCGAGATTCTTCAGCGCGCGATGACCGGACGCTTCGGGCGTGGCTTCGTAAGCGCCCGGCGTGCGATGTTGCTCGTACACCTTGAGCCAGTCGCTCCTGAGCGCGTTGGCGAGACGCTTGCGCACGAACTGCCGCGCGGCGTGCACGGCCGCTGGATTCGATTCGGCCATCTGCTCGGCGAGATACGCTTCCGAAGGCAGCATCAACGCGAGTTCGCGAAACGATGGCGAGAGCGTTTCGTCGGTCAGCACGCGGGCGAACGCGGCCACCACGGAGTCGTCGAGTTGCAGCGGCACGCCGGTGGCGGCGCGTCCGGCCAGCGTGAGCAACTCGCGCGTGGCGAGTCGTTGCCCAGCTTCCCAGCGGTTGAACGGGTCGCTGTCATGCGCCAGCAGGAACGCGAGCTGTTCCGCCGAGTAGTCGTATTCGACGATCACCGGCGCCGAGAAATTGCGCAGCAGCGAGGGCAGCGGCTCGTGCGTCACGTTGACGAACGTAAAAGTCTGTTCGGTCTGCGTGAATTCGAGCACGCGCGTGGTGAAGGCCGAGGCCGTATTTTCGCCTTGCAATTGCAGCGGCAGGTCGTGGCCGTCCTTGCCGATCAAACCGATCGCGAACGGAATCAGCAGCGGGCCTTTTTGCGTTTCGCGCGCGGCCGGCGCGCCTTCGCCGTAGCCTTGTGTGAGTGTCACGCTGTAGCGTTGCTGCGCGGCATCGTATTGCGTTCGCACGGACACGCGCGGTGTGCCGGCCTGGCTGTACCAGCGCTCGAATTGCGTGAGATCGCGGCCGTTCGCATCGGCGAGCGCGTGGCGGAAGTCGTCGCAGGTCACGGCCTGGCCGTCGTGACGCTTGAAGTACAGATCCATGCCCTTGCGGAAGCCGTCGCGGCCGAACAGCGTCTGATACATCCGCACGACTTCCGAGCCTTTTTCGTAGACCGTCATCGTGTAGAAGTTGTTGATCTCGACATAGCTTTCCGGGCGCACCGGATGCGCCATCGGGCCTGCGTCTTCGGCGAACTGCATCTGGCGCAGCACGCGCACGTCTTCGATGCGCTTGGTGGCGCGCGCGGCTTCGTCCGTCGCACCGCCTGCCATGTCGGCGGAGAACTCCTGATCGCGGAACACCGTCAGGCCTTCTTTCAGACTCAACTGGAACCAGTCGCGGCACGTGACGCGGTTGCCGGTCCAGTTGTGGAAATACTCGTGGCCGACCACGGCCTCGATGTTCGCGAAGTCGGTGTCGGTGGCCGTTTCCGGGTTCGCCAGCACGTACTTCGTGTTGAAGATGTTGAGCCCCTTGTTCTCCATCGCGCCCATGTTGAAGTCGCTCACCGCGACGATCATGAAGCGGTCCAGATCGAGTTCTAGCCCGAAGCGCTCCTCGTCCCAGCGGATCGAATGGATCAGCGAGTCCATTGCATGACGGGTTTTGTCGAGGTCGTGCGGCTCGACCCACACCTGCAGCAGCTTTTCCTTGCCCGAGCCGCTCTTCACGCGCTCTTCCAGGGCGACCAGCTTGCCCGCGACCAGCGCGAACAGATAGCTCGGCTTTCTGAACGGATCTTCCCAGCGCGCGAAGTGGCGGCCGTCGGGCAAATCGCCTTCCTCGAGCAGGTTGCCGTTGGACAGCAGCACCGGATAATCGGCTTTATTGGCACGCAACGTGACCGTGAAGGTCGCCATCACGTCCGGACGGTCGAGGAAGTAAGTGATGCGGCCAAAGCCCTCGGCCTCGCACTGCGTGAAGAAGTTGCCGCCCGACACGTAAAGGCCCGACAGCGTAGTGTTTTCAGCCGGATTGCAGATGCTCGTGAGCGTCAGCTCGAACTGATCCGGCACGTTGTCGAGCCGCAAGCCGTGTTCGTGCGCGTGGGCATTGGCGAACGGCTGGCCGTCGATCTCGGCGCCGACGAACTCCAGTTGTTCGCCCATCAGCTCCAGGTGCGCGGCACGCGACGCCTCCGGATTGCGACGCACGCGCATCGTGTTCCGGACAACCGTGCGTTCGGGGACCAGATCGAACTCCAGTGCGACTGTGTCGATCAGGAAGGCGGGCGGCGCGTAGTCGGCGCGGCGAATCACATTGGGCGTTGCGGTATCGGCCATGGCGTTCTGTAGTGTTGGAACTCGAGCCGGCGAGCGCGCTTCTGGCGTGCGGGCCGGGCATGTCGAGCCATTGTACAAAGCCTCGGCGAATTGTGCGGAGCGAACTTTTTACCGAGTCGGCCGGTCAGCGTATTATCGGGCGCCCCGGTGCGGGAAAGCCTGTGCGTCGACGGGGCCGGGTTTGGCGGACAATACAGAGGCAACTTGAAAGCTTCACGAGGTAGACCATGAAAATCGATCGATGGACCCGCCACGCCACGCTGCTGTTGGGCGCACTGGCGGTACTGCTTTCCGGCTGCACGACCTACGTCACCACTCAGGTCACAGCCTTCTCCGACTGGAGCGGCAACGACGCCACCCGAACTTATGCGTTCACGCGAGCGGCGGACCAGCAGAACAATCTTGAACTCACCACTTACGAGCGCCTGGTCGCGAACGAACTCGCCACGCATTCGTTCCGTCAGGTCGACAGTGCGCAAGCGCGCTATCTGGTCGGACTGGCCTACGGGATCCGTTCGGACATGGTGACGGTGTCGGAGCCGGTGTATTACAACCCGTGGCCGGCGCCGTACTGGGGCTATGGCCGGCCGTTCGATCCGTGGGGCCCGTGGGGCGCATTCCCGGCCACTTACGTGAACCAGAGCTATCCGATCTTCACTCACCTGCTGGGCGTGCGGATTACCGAGCGTGCGAGCGGCAAGGAGGTCTACAACGTGACGGCGCGCAATACGGGTGGCGAGTCGTCGCTGGTTCGGGCCATGCCGTATCTGGCGCGTAGCGCGCTGGCCGATTTCCCGCTCGGCAACGGCGTGGTTCATACGGTAAAGATTCCGGTCGGTAAGAGTGGCGGGCCATCGAACGAAATGGTGGCGACCGACACGGCGCCCGCCGCCGCGCCGATGCCGGCCTCCAGCGCGAAAGTCGTTCAGTGAATAGTACCTGGCTGGCGCGCGTCAGACGGCGACGTCGGTGGTGGATAAACGGCCCGACAGGTCACCCTGTCGGGCCGTTCTGCTTTTTCAACGCCGGAGAGCGCTACGCGCCGCGGCCGATACCGCCTTCGAGCATTCCGCGGACCCCATTTGCATCGCGCGAACAGCAGACCCGAGTTTCCCGGCGTCGCGCATTCATAAATGAGGCCGGGTAACAACGCAAGCGCCTTCCAATCTGAAACACTTTTTAAGAAAGTTAATTGAAAGCAACGCTGTATTCGGCGAAATGTTTTCGGGTCCGGATCGGCGGCAAGCCGCGCTGCTGATGGGCAGAGGGTTTGTTCGCGGTGCGGAAAATGCCGCCGGAGGCCAGTGCCATGGCTTTTCAAGCTGGCGTCGCATGAGAGATACGGATACAGATGGATACGTCTTTTGTGGCTGATTTATCTCAGAATATTCAGTATGATTCCGGCGACCATAGGGCGCCCACTACAATCCTTCGGACGAATTGACAAAGGCGCCTAAATAATCAGGGCCAAGTGCCGTTAATCCGCTGAACCCTATCTAAGAAGATTGGATCGACCCGGCTGGAGATTGCCGGTCCGCGCGGCGCGTACACGCTGTGACGGTGCCGTATTCCGTCAGGCGCTTCAGCCTCTCCTCGCTTCTACGCGCGAACACCGATATGCCCGATCTGCACTGGACCATTCCGGTCGCTCGCTGGTCTAGCTGGCCTGCTGCCGCATCTGCCGCACCCGATATCGGCTTCATCGAGCCGATCGTGCGGCGTCGTCTGAGCACTCTGTCCAGGGTGGCGCTGAAGGTTGCGCACGATTGTGTCGCCACGGATACGGTGCGGGTCGTGTTCGCCTCGCGCCACGGGGAATTGCGGCGCACCACGGATATCCTGCGCGCCATCAGCGCGGGCGAGCCGGTCTCGCCGACCGCCTTCAGCCTCTCGGTGCTCAATGCCATGACCGGCGTGTTCGGCATTGCGCGCGGCGACCGCTCTGCGGCGAGCGCGATCTCCGCGGGTGCGGAAACGCTGGGTTACGCGCTTCTGGAAGCCCATGCGCAATATGCCGCGCAGCCGGATTCGCCGACGCTGCTGGTCTACGCGGACGAACCGGCCGATCCGGCATACGGCACGATCGAAGACGAAGTGCAGGGCGGCGCGATCGCCATCCTGCTCGATAGCGAATCGGCGACGGGCGAGCTGGAGTGTACGGTGTCACGCGCAGTCCAGTCAGACTCCGCGCCGGTGAGCCAAACCCGCGCAGACAAAACAGGCGAAACAGACGGGACGGAAAGCGCCGCCCCGGAAACCCTCTTCGCGACCCAGAGCCAGGCGCTGCAGCACTGTCTGGAAACCGGCTTGCCCACCGCCTGGCAAAACGCCGGCGCCACCTGGCATTGGAGGTGGCATGACCGCGCGGCTTGATTACTTCTGGCGATTCTGCGCGACCGGCATGGCTTTCGTGGTCTTCGGCGTGTGCGGCGTGCTGTTTTCCGTGGTGGTGTTTCCGCTTGCCTGGTTGTGGCCGCACCGCGCCTCGCGCCAATTCGCGGTGACGAGCGTGATTCACTGGTTTTTCCGCGCGCTGGTCGCGGTATTGCAACGCATCGGCGTGATGGAACTGGAGGTGTCGGGTGTGCAGGCGTTGCGCGCGGGCGGCCCGGCGATCGTGGTTGCCAATCACCCAACCTATCTCGACGTGATGGTGCTGCTGTCGCTCACGCCGCATGCCTGCTGCGTGGTGAAGAACGCGCACTGGAGCAACCCGTGTTTCTGGGGCATCGTGCGCTCGGCGGAATACGTCAGCAATGCCGATCCCGCGGAACTCGTCGAGGCCGGCGCGAAGCAACTGGCGGCAGGCTATACCATGATCATTTTTCCGGAAGGCACGCGCAGCCCCGCGCCGAACCGGCTGCACGCATTTTCGCGCGGTTTCGCGCACATGGCGCTGAAGGTCGGCGCGCCGATCGTCCCGGTGCTGATGGACTGCGACCCGCCCGCGTTCACCAAGCAGATGCGCTGGTACGACGTGCCGGCGCGCGCGTTCAGAATACGCGTGAACGTGCTCGAGCCGCTCGGTGTCGACCAGCTCGCGGCCAATGACACTCCACCGGCTCTCGCGGCGCGCAGCGTGACGAGCGCCGTCGAAGCCCACATTACCCAGCACCTGTTCGATTATGGATTCTTTAAAACTGGAAATTAAACAGCTCCTGATCGAAGCTCTCGATCTGGAAGACCTGAGCCCGGCCGATATCGACGACGATGCCCCGTTGTTCGATACCGACGGCATCGGTCTCGATTCGATCGATGCGCTCGAAATCGGCATCGTGCTGCGCAAACAATACCAACTGACCATCGCAGCGAACGACGAGCGCACGCGCGAACACTTCCGCTCGATCAGCACGCTGGCGGCGCTGGTGGCGAGCCAGCGCGAAGCGGTGCACGCCGTGAACGAAACAACCAGAAAAGGGGAATAAACCGTGTCCGAGGCAGAGATTCTGGAGCGCATCCGCGCCATCTTCAAAGAGAACTTCGCTATCGAGCCCGAGCGCGTCACGCCCGAGGCGCATCTGTTCGAAGACCTCGATCTCGACAGCATCGACGCCGTCGACCTCGCGATCAAACTGCAGGAAATGACCGGCCGCCGCATCAAGCCGGAAGAGTTCAAGTCGGTGCGCACCGTCGGCGACGTGATCGGTGCGGTCGAATCGCTGCTGGCGGCACAAGGCTGATGCCCGCCGTGCGCTCGCGAACGCAAGCGGCGGATCGGGCCGCCGATGCCTCGCCCGGCACTGAGCGCCATCTGGGCAAAACCGTCGTGCAGGTGCTGTTGAAGCTCGCGTACCCCGCGCTGATTCTGTGCGCGTGGAAATGGGACACGCCGCGCTACGTCGGCTGCATGCTGTTCGCGATCCTGTGGCTGCAGCGCTGGGCCGGCAGCGGGCCGGTCGCGACCTCGCTGCGGCGGCTCTCCGCGGTCGACTGGACCGTGGTCGGTCTGCTCAGCTGCGCGTCGGCGGCGATCGTCTTGACCAATAGCGAGCTGCTGTTGCGTCTTTACCCGTCGCTCGTCAATCTGGGGTTGTTGATCGCGTTCGGCGCGACGCTCGTGCACGGGCCGTCGATGATCGAAAAATTCGCACGCCTCGGCAATCCGAATTTGCCGCCGGGCGCGGTGCGCCATACGCTGCGCGTGACCCAGGTGTGGTGCGCGTTCTTCGCGCTGAACGGCGTGTTTTCCGCGTACACGGCGTTGTACTGGAGCCAGGCGAGCTGGTCGCTCTACAACGGCGCGATCGCCTATGTGCTGATTGGCGTGCTGCTGGTGGCCGAGGTCATCTGGCGTTATCTGGTCGTGCTGCCGCGCGCCGCGCGTTCGGAGGCGGCATGATCGCGTTGCATGATCTGTTGTCGGTGGCCGATGACGCTGCCGCGGTGCATGCAGCCGTATGCCGGGACGGCGCCACGCTGCTCGATCGCGCGGCGTTTCGCGCGCGTGTTGCTGCGCTAATCACCCTAGTGCAAACGCAAGACGCGCAACGCTACGCGCTGTGCATCGACGATCCGTTCGATTTCGCCTGCGCGCTCTTTGCGCTGTTCGCGTGCGGCAAGGAGCCGGTGATTCCGGCCAACTCGACGCCCGGTTATCTCGCCGATCTTGCCGACGCGTATCAAGTGGTGCTGACGGATGCGGATTTGCCGCCGTTCGCGTCTGCCGCCGCCGCTGCCTCAGCGCACACATCCCGCGGCGCTTACCCGATCGATCCGCAAGCTCCGCTCACGCTCTACACCTCAGGCAGCAGCGGCCGGCCCAAGCCGATCCGCAAGACGCTCGCGCAATTCAACGCCGAAGTGCACACGCTCGAAAAGCAGTGGGGCGCGCTAGTCGGCGACGCGACGATGCTCGCGAGCGTGCCGCATCACCACATCTACGGCTTGCTGTTCCGCGTGCTATGGCCGCTCGCAGCCGGCCGCGCGTTCGATCGCGCGGTGAGCATCGAGCCGTTGCATCTGCAAACGCAGATGGACCAATGCGGCGCGGCAGTGATCGTCTCGACACCCGCGCAACTGTCGCGCTGGCCCGCATTGCCCGGCTTCGCGGACCTGACGCCGGCGCCACGCGCGTTCTTTTCATCGGGCGGTCCGCTCGGGCTCGAAGCCGCACAGCAATACGCCGCCGCGTACGGCGCTGCTCCGCTCGAAATTTACGGCAGCACGGAAACCGGCGGCATCGCGTGGCGGCGCCAGGATCAGACCGACGCCTGGCAAGCGGTGTCCGGCATCGAAGTGCGCCGCGACGACGACGGCGCGCTGAACGTCCGCTCGCCGCATCTCGATCACGCCGGCTGGCATCGCACCGACGACAAGATCGCCTTCGACGACGAGGGCCGTTTCCGCCTGCAAGGCCGGCTCGATCGCGTGCTCAAGCTCGACGGCAAACGCGTCTCGCTGCCGGAGCTGGAAGCGCGCCTCGCGCTGCACCCGTATGTGGCGCAAGCGGCAATCGTGCCGCTGGAAGGCGCCTCGCGCGAGCGCGTCGGCGCAGTCGTAGCGCTGACCGAAGCGGGCGGCGCGGCTTTGCGCGACGAAGGCCGCGTGGCGCTCGCGAAGGTCCTGCGCCGGCATCTCGCCGAGTATTTCGATGTCGTCGTGCTGCCGCGCCATTGGCGTTTTCGCGTCACGTTGCCGTTCGACGCACGCGGCAAACTGCCGGTCGCTGCCGTGGCGGCCGCGTTCGCACCGCGTAGCGAAGGCATGGAAGTACTCGCCGAAGCGCGCAGCGGCGATACGCTGCACTACGAGTTGCGCGTGCCGCCGACGCTCGTGCATTTCGCCGGCCACTTTCCCGGCCTGCCGATTCTGCCTGGCGTCGTCCAGGTCGATTGGGCTATGCGTCTGGCCGCCGAGCACGTGCCGGGCGTGCGCGCGCTGGCGTCGATCGATCGACTGAAATTCATGGCGCCGGTCTCGCCGGGCGCGGTGCTCGAGCTCACGCTCGCGCACGATGCGGCGCGCCGGCGCGTGCAGTTTGCTTATCGCATGAACGGCCGTGAATGCGCGTCCGGCGTGATCGTCTACGGGGAGGCCGCGTGATGACGGTCTCCCCATGCATCGTCATTCCGATCTACAACCATAAGGACGCGATCGGCTCGACCGTTGCGCATCTGGCGGTTCACGGCCTGCCGTTTTTCGTCGTCGATGACGGCAGCGACGAGGCCACCCAGCAGGTGCTCGCCGCGCTCGCGCAGCAGTACGCCGGGCGGCTCACGCTGCTGCGTCTGCCGGTGAACGGCGGCAAAGGCGCTGCCGTGATGGCGGGATTGCGCGCCGCGCGCAAGGCGGGCTACACGCACGCGTTGCAGATCGACGCCGACGGCCAGCACGATGCCACCGACGTGCCGCGTTTCATCGAAGCGGCGCGCGCCGAACCGGACGCGGTGATTCTCGGCCGTCCGGTCTACGACGAGAGCGTGCCGAAGGCGCGTCTCTACGGCCGTTATCTGACGCACGTATGGGTATGGATCGAAACGCTTTCGCTGACGATTCGCGACTCGATGTGCGGCTTTCGTCTTTATCCGCTGGCGCTGGCCTGCGATCTGATCGACAGCGTGCAGTTGCCGACGCGCATGGACTTCGACATCGAGATCCTCGTGCGTCTGTATTGGCGGCGCGCGGCATTCCGCTCGATTCCAACGCGCGTCACCTACGCGAACGACGGCGTCTCGCATTTCGACGTGCTGTGGGACAACGTGCGCATCAGCCGCAGTCATACGCGGCTCGTGTTCGGCATGCTGTGGCGTCTGCCGATGCTGCTCGCGCACAAGGTCATGCCGCGTCGCTCCGCACGTGCTGGCGAGCAGGGCAAAGAAAACGAACAGGACTGGTGGCGCATCGCCGAACGCGGCAGTCATCTGGGCATGTCGCTGCTCGCGCTGAGTTGCAAGCTGTTCGGCCGGCGCTTTACCGCGCTGTGGCTGCATCCGATCGTCGCGTATTTTCTAGTGACGGGCCGCGCCGCGCGCGAAGCTTCCAGCAACTATTTCAAGCATCTCGGCGAGGCTGCGCCGCACGCGGACACGCCGCGTCCAGGCTGGCTGTCCGCGTATCGCCATATGCTGGCGTTCGCGCAATCGGGCTTCGACAAACTCGCGGCATGGTCGGGGCGCGTGAACAACGCCGACGTCAAATTCGAAGATCCTTCGGCGTTCGAAGCGTTGGTGGCGAGCGGCAAAGGCGCGCTCGTGATCGGCGCGCATCTCGGCAATCTGGAGATGACCCGCGCGCTCGCCGCGCAGGGCGCTTATGCGAAGGTCACGGCGGTCGTCTATACGGAACACGCGCGCCGCTTCAATAGCATTCTGGCCTCGGCCAATAGCGAGTTCGCGAAGCATCTGCTCGAAGTCAGCGACTTCGGTCCCGAGACCGCGATGATGATGCAGGAGCGCGTCGATGCCGGCGAGCTGCTGGTGATCGTCGGCGACCGCGTGCCCGCGCACGAAGCGGGCCGCACGACCGAGGCGCAATTCCTCGGCTCGACCGCGCCGTTCGCGCAAGGTCCATACGTGCTCGCGCATGCGCTCGGCTGCCCCGTCTACCTGTTCTTCTGCCTGAAAGAGCGCGACGGCTACCGTCTGTATTTCGAACCGTTCGCCGAGCGCATCGAACTGCCGCGCCGTGAACGCGCGCAGCATCTCGCCGCGTGGGCGCAGCGCTATGCCGTGCGTCTTGAACACTATTGCCGCAAGGCACCTTATCAATGGTTCAATTTCTTCGATTTCTGGGCCAGCCCCAAGCGAGGCGCGAATGGCCGAACATGATCTGATCGATGTGCCGAATGCGCACGCAAATGTGAACAACGCCGCTGTCGTGATCGGCGGCCGCAAGCTGACGATCGAAGAGGTCGTCGCGATTGCGCAGCATCGCGCGCCGGTTGCCTTGAGCGACGATCCGGCATGGCGCGCGCGCATCCAGCGCGGCGCGGATTTCCTGCGCCGGCATCTGGCCGCGGGCGCGACCGTGTACGGCGTCAACACCGGTTACGGTGACGCCTGCGTGGTCGACGTGCCGACGGAACTGGTCGAAGCGTTGCCGCTGCAACTCACGCGCTATCACGGCTGTGGCATGGGCCAATATCTCGACGACGCGCAAACGCTCGCGGTGATCGCCGCGCGCCTCAACTCGCTCGCCTATGGTTTTTCCGGCGTGCGTCCCGTGTTGCTCGAACGTCTCGCCGACCTGGTCAATCACCGTGTGCTGCCGCGCATTCCGTCGGAAGGCTCGGTCGGCGCGAGCGGCGATCTCACGCCGCTCTCGTATGTGGCCGCCGCGCTCGCGGGCGAACGCGACGTGATGTTCGAAGGACAGCTGCGTAACGTGCGCGAAGTGTGGGCCGAACTCGGCCATGCGCCGCTCACGCTCGCGCCGAAAGAAGGCCTCGCGCTGATGAACGGCACGGCGGTGATGACGGGTCTCGCCTGTCTCGCGTTCGCGCGCGCCGATCATCTGACGCGCCTCACCGCGCGCCTGACCGCGCTGTGCACCGTCGCGCTCGACGGCCGGGCCGCGCACTTCGACGCGATGCTCTTCGGAGTGAAGCCGCACGCCGGCCAGGCCGAAGCCGCGGCATGGATTCGCGATGACCTGTCCGGACGCGACGACACGCCGGGCCACCGTCTGCAGGACCGTTATTCGATTCGCTGCGCGCCGCATGTGATCGGCGTGGCGCGCGATGCACTGTCCTGGGTGCGCCGCGATGTCGAGAACGAACTGAACAGCGCGAACGACAACCCGTTGATCGATCCAGACAACGAGCGCGTTCTGCACGGCGGCAATTTCTACGGCGGCCATATCGCCTTCGCAATGGATTCGCTGAAGGTCGCGGTCGCCAATCTCGCCGATCTGATGGACCGCCAACTCGCATTGCTGGTCGACGTGAATTTCAACAATGGCTTGCCGCGCAATCTGTCGGGCGCGACGCCCGCGCGCGCCGCGATCAATCACGGTTTCAAGGCGGTGCAGATTTCGTCGTCCGCATGGACTGCCGAGGCATTGAAGAACACGATGCCCGCGAGCGTCTTTTCGCGCTCCACCGAGGCGCACAATCAGGACAAGGTCAGCATGGGCACGATCGCCGCGCGCGACTGTTTGCGCGTGCTGGAACTGACCGAACAGGTGGCCGCCGCGCATACGCTTGCGACGGTGCAAGCCGCGCGCCTGCGCTTGAAGATCGATAGCGCGACGCCGATGCCGGCGCCGCTGCAGGCGTTCATGGACAGCGTGGGCGCGCAGTCGCCGTTCGTCGACGAAGACCGCGCACTCGAACACGAGCTGCGCGCGCTGACCGCGCGCATTGCCGCGTGCGATCTGGCGAGCGACTATCGCGGAGGACCGAGCGCATGACCGGTTCCAGCAAAGTGTTGAGCGCGAGCGCGACGGTGGAAGTGCCGTTCCACGATGTCGACGCAATGAACGTCTGCTGGCATGGCCATTATCTGAAGTACTTCGAGATCGGCCGCGCGGCGCTGTTGCGCGCGTTCGACTACGACTATCGCGAGATGCAGGCTTCGGGTTATCTGTGGCCGATCGTGGAAGCGCATCTCAAGTACGTGAAGCCGGCTACGTACGGTCAGCAGATCGAAGTGCGCACGCAACTGCTCGAACACGAAAACCGCCTGAAAATAGGCTATGAAATCGTCGATTGCGCGACCGGTACGCGGCTGACCAAGGGTTACACGATCCAGGTCGCGGTCGATGCCGTCACCCAGGAGTTGCAGTTCGTCTCGCCGCCGGTCGTGTTCGAGAAACTGGAGCACGTATGGGCACGATGAAATTCCGCGCTGTGATCGCGGGCGCATTGAGCGCGTTGAGCGTAGTCGCCGCGACAGTCGTATGGACCGAACCCGCATCGGCTGCATCCGCTTCGACGAAAGAAGCCGCGCCCGGCAATCCCGCGCTCGTCTCGCAGATTGCCGCACATCTCGCGCAGGCCAAGGGCGTGCGTGCGCAATTCACGCAGACGCAAACGCTCGCCGCGATGAAGCAGCCGCTCGTGAGCACCGGCTCGCTGCTGTTCTTCCGCGAACGTGGCGTGATCTGGCAGATCGACACGCCATACAAAGCCACCTACGTGATCACCGATGCCGGAGTGACCGAAGTCAACGCCAACGGCCAGCGCGTCACGGCTCACAGCGCGCAGGGCACGCGCGGTGTCGCGCAAGTCTCGAAGATGATGCGCGCGATGCTCGGCGGCGATCTATCGGCGCTGTACTCGCAATTCGACGTGCAAGCCGAAGGCAGCGCCGCGCAATGGCGTATGCAACTCACGCCGAATCAGCCGCAGATCGCGCAGTCGATCAAAGCTCTGGAGATGAACGGAGGCGACTATCTGCAGCGCTTGCGCATCACGCTCGCGAACGGTGACATTACCCAACTCGAATTCACGAAGAGCGCGGCCGTGACCGAACTCACCGCGGCTGAACGCGGTCTGCTCGGGGCGCCGTAATGGACATGCTGCAGCAGCGATCCGCGAAACAGGCGTGGGGCATGCGCGCCGCGTGGCTGCTGCTCGCGCTCGTTGCGGCGCTGTACTGCGGCTGGCGATTCGTCGGGCCGTCGCCGCTGCAAACCAATCTGCTCGCGTTGTTGCCGGCGACCGAGGCCGACCCGGTCGCCGAAAAGGCGGTCGATACACTGGCGAGCGCGCTCGGCGACCGCACCGTTTTTCTCGTCACCAGCAACGACGACACGCATGCGAAAGCCGCGGCGAAACAACTGGGCGCGTCGTTGCAAAAGAGCGGCGCGTTTGGTTCGGTGACGGCCGAGTTGCCGCCGTTCGATCTGTCGCAGATCGCGGCGTTGTACATGCCATATCGATTCGGCTTGCTGGCGCCGGCAGACCGCGCGGCGCTCGCGAACGGCACGGTTGGCACCACGCTGCACGACACGCTCGCCCAGCGCATCTACAGCCCGCTGCGCGGCGGACTCACCACGCCGCTCGCCGACGATCCGTTCGGCTGGCTCGAACACTGGCTCGGCGGCCTGCCGCTCGCCACATCGAATCTCGAACTTGAAGACAACATGCTGGTCGCCCATCGCGGCGCTGCCACCAGCGTGCTGATCGTCGCGACGCTGCCGGGCTCCGCTTACGAAACCAAAACGCAGCACGCGGTGCTCGCGGCGCTCGCTCAAGGCAAAGGCGCATTAAAACAATCGTTCCCGGATGTCTCCGTGGCGCGAACCGGCGCCGTGTTCTACGCGGAGTCGGCACGCAGCGCGTCGGAACATGAAGTGCATCTGATCGGCGTCGCGTCGCTGTGCGGCATCGCGCTGCTGATGATGTGGGTGTTCCGTTCGCCGCGTCTGTTGTTGCTCGGCTTCGTGTCGACCGCGCTCGGCATCGTCTGCGCGCTGGCGGTGACGATGCTGATATTCGGCAAGCTGCACCTGTTGACGCTCGTGTTCGGCGCGAGCCTGATCGGCGAGGCCGTCGACTATTCGATTCAGTACTTTGTCGTGTATCTCGGCGCGCAACGCGATTGGGACGCGCGGCGTGGCGCGCGCGGGGTGCGTCCCGCGCTGAGCGTGGCGCTCGCGACGAGCCTGCTCGGCTACGCGATCCTCACGTGGGTGCCGTTTCCCGCGCTCAAGCAGATCGCCTGTTTCGCGATTGCCGGCATTACGACGGCGTTCGCCTCCGTGCTCTGGCTGCTGCCCGCGTTGCTCACCCGCGCGCCCAAACGCAGCCCGAAGCGCGTGTTTGCAGGTGCGGCGCGCGTGCTGACGGTGTGGCATCGCACGATCGGCGGCAGGCGAGCGTGGTTCGTGGCGGCGCTGTTGTTGCTGCTGGCGATTCCCGGCTGGCTGCGCCTGACCAGCGACGACGATATCCATCTGCTGATCCAGCGCGATCCGGCGCTGGTCGCTCAGGAAGACAAAGTGCGTGCGGCGGTCGGTGTGGATAACAGTGCGCAGTTTTTCGTCGTGCGCGGCGAGACGCCGGAACTCGTTTTGCAACGCGCGGAAGCATTGGGCGCGAAACTGGATGCGTTGAACGGCACCGCGAACAAGGTCGGCAGCTACCAATCGGTTGCGCAGTTCGTGCCCTCCGCGAAGCAGCAGAACGAAGACCGCGCGTTGCTCGCGCAACACGTGTTCAATGATCCGGCCACGTTGCGCGCCACGCTTCTGCAAGCCGGCTTCAAGGACGAAGTCGCCGACGCCTGGCTCGCCGCGTACGCGAAACCACAAGCGCCGCTCACGATCGATACGTGGCTCGCGACGCCGTGGTCGCAACCGTACAAACATCTCTGGCTCGGCGAAGTCGATTCGTCGACGAAAGCCTATGCGGCGGTCGTCATCCCGCAGGGCGTGACGCCGCAGAATGAACCCGCGTTGATCGCGGCCGCGCAGAGCTTGTCCGGGGTGGTGTTCGTCGACAAGGCTGCCAGCGTGTCGAAACTGTTCGGCGCGTATCGCGTGGATAGCGGCTGGTGGCTCGGCGGCGCGCTTGCACTCGTGCTCGTTCTGTTGATGCTGAGATACAAAGTGCGTGGGGGCATCGCCGTGACCTTGCCGGTGCTGCTCGCGGTGGGCGTCACGCTCGCCGTGTTCGGCTATGCGCACGTACCGCTCAATCTGTTCAACTGGCTCGCGCTGATGCTCGTGCTCGGCGTGGGCGCAAACTATGCCGTATTCCTGCGCGAAGGCTGCCTGCGCGCGGACGCGGATCTCGGCGCGGTGTGGACGGGCGTACTGCTGTCGGCGGCCACGACATTGTTGTCGTTCGGCATGCTCGGCATGAGCGCAATGCCTGCGCTGAAGAGTTTCGGCGCGACGCTCGCGCTCGGCATTGCGGTTTCGGTGCTGCTCGCGCCGATCGGCATGCCATTGGAATCAAGGAGGGCCGCATGAAAGCGCCATCAGTTTATTTGCACGCGCTCGGCATGATCAACGCGCTCGGCGGCGACCTCGACAGTATTGTCCCGGCGCTCGCCGCCGGTCGTTCGCCGGGTATGGCGAACGCGCACACAGGGATCGGCGAGGCTTTCGTCGGCAGCGTACTCGCGCCGCTGGAGCTGGCGCCGCCTGCCGAACTCGCCCGTTACGACTGCCGCAATAACCGCTTGCTGCTCGCCGCGCTGACGCAAATCGCGCCTGCTGTCGAGGCGGCGCGCGAGCGCTACGGCGCGCATCGCATCGGCGTGGTGCTCGGCACCAGCACGTCGGGTATCGAAGCCGCCGAAGCGGCGTTCGTCTATCAGGCGCAAGCGGGCGATCTGCCCGTGAACTTCAACTACCGGCAAATGGAAATCGGCACCGCCGCGCCGTTCGCCGCCGCTGTGCTGGGCGTGCACGGTCCGGCATTCACTATCTCGACTGCGTGTACGTCGAGCGCGAAGGCCTTTGCGTCCGCACGCCGGTTGCTGCAATTGCAACTGTGCGACGCCGTCGTGGTGGGCGGCGTCGATTCGTTGTGCGAGCTGACGGTGCAGGGTTTCGCATCGCTCGAATCGACCAGCAATGTGCGCAGCAATCCGATGAGCCGCAACCGGTGCGGGATCAACGTCGGCGAAGGCGCAGCCGTGTTCCTGATGAGCCGCGACGAAGCGGCGGTGCGGCTTGCGGGCGTCGGCGAATCGAGCGACGCGCATCACATTTCGTCGCCGGACCCGCAAGGCGTGGGCGGCGAACTCGCTTTGCGCGCGGCACTGGCCGATGCGGGCATCGAGTCGTCGGCGATCGGCTATGTGAATCTGCACGCCACCGCCACGCGCAAGAACGATGAAATGGAAGCGGGTTTGATGTCGCGAGTGTTTCCGCAAGGCGTGGCGACCAGCGGCACCAAGCCGTTGACCGGCCACCAGCTCGGCGCTGCGGGTGCCACCGAACTCGCCTTCACGTGGCTCTCGCTGGCGCACGACAACGTGCCGCTGCCGCGTCATCTGTGGGACGGCGAGGCGGATCCCGCGTTGCCCGCACTGGACCTGGTCGTTAGCGAACGCTTCATGCCGCGAGGCGGCGCGCAATACGCGATGAGCAATTCATTTGCGTTCGGCGGCAGCAATGTCAGCCTCGTTCTTGCCCGATGACTTGCACGATGAGCCAGGCAATGAACCCGACGCCCACCGTTGACGAACTGCTCCAGCAGCCGATCGAAGCGATCATCCCGCATCGCGGCACCATGCTGCTGATCGATTCTGTCGACACATTCAGCGAAGAAACGCTGACCGCGCGCGCCACGGTGCGCGCCGACGCCTGGTATGCCGACGCCGACGGCGCCATGCCCGCGTGGATCGGCATCGAACTCATGGCGCAGGCGATCGCCGCGCACGTCGCGTTGCTGGCCATGCGCGGCGGCGGCCGCGCGCGGCCCGGCGTGTTGCTCGGCTCGCGCAGCTACAAGGCATTGCAGCCGTCGTTCGCGGGCGGCGCGCGGTTATCCGTCCACGTCGTGGAACTGCTGCGCAGCGAAGAGGGCCATGGCGCCTACGAATGCATCATCCGGCACGGCGACACGGTATGCGCCGAAGCCGTCATCAAGGTTTTTCAACCGCGCGATTTTCAGTCATTCATCGAAGGGAGTTTCAGTTCATGAGCCGGCGTGTTCTCGTTACCGGCGCAAGCCGCGGCATCGGCCGCGCGATTGCGTACAAGTTGGCCGCCGACGGCTTCGCGGTGTCCGTGCATTGCCGCACGGGGCGCAGCGAAGCCGATGCGGTGGCGACGGGCATTGCCGCGCAGGGCGGCACGGCGCGCGTGCTGCAATTCGACGTGCGCGAGCGCGCGGTGTGCCGCGAAGTGCTCGAAGCGGACGTTGCGGCGCACGGCCCGTACTACGGCATCGTGTGCAGCGCCGGCGTGACCCGCGACGCCGCGTTTCCCGCGCTCACCGAAGAAGATTGGGACATTGTGATCGAAACCGGTCTCGACTCGTTCTACAACGTCGTCCATCCGTTGACCATGCCGATGGTGCGCGCCCGCAAGGGCGGCCGCATTGTCACGATCGCTTCGGTGTCCGGCGTGATGGGCAACCGCGGCCAGGTCAACTACAGCGCGGCGAAGGCCGGCCTGATCGGCGCGAGCAAGGCGCTCGCCGTCGAACTGGCGTCGCGCAACATCACCGTCAATTGCGTGGCGCCGGGTCTGATCGAGACCGGCATGCTCGATGAAATGCCGCTCGAACAGGCGCTCAAGACGGTGCCGATGAACCGCGTCGGCCAGCCTGCCGAGGTGGCGTCCGTGGTCAGCTTCCTGATGTCGGATGCGGCCTCGTATGTCACGCGTCAGGTGATCGGCGTCAACGGCGGGATGATCTGATGAAGCGCGTTGTCATTACCGGCATGGGCGGCGTCACGGCGTTGGGCGATAGCTGGGACGTGATCGAAGCGCGCTTGAAAAGCGGCGTGAACGCCGTGCGCCGCATGCCCGAGTGGGATTACTTCGAATCGCTGCATACGCGGCTCGCGTGTCCGCTGCCGGATTTCACGGCGCCCGCGCACTATCCGCGCAAGAAGACGCGTTCGATGGGGCCTGTGTCGATGTACTCGGTGCGCGCCAGCGAACTGGCGCTCGCCGACGCGGGCCTCGCCGACGACGCCACCATCAAGGACGGCCGCATGGGCGTCGCCTATGGATCGTCGTCGGGCTCGGTGCAGCCGATCCGCGCGTTCGGCACGATGCTCGAAACCGGCTCGATGAGCGACGTCACGTCGAACAGCTACGTGCAGATGATGCCGCATACCACAGCCGTCAACGTCAGCCTGTTCTGGGATCTGAAAGGGCGGATCATTCCGACATCGTGCGCGTGCGCGTCGGGCAGCCAGGCGATCGGCTATGCGTATGAAGCGATCCAGAGCGGCAAGCAGACGCTGATGCTCGCCGGTGGCGCGGAGGAATTGTCGGGTCCGGCTGTCGCCGTGTTCGACACGCTGTACGCCACCAGCACGCGCAATGACGAGCCGCATCTGACGCCGCGTCCGTTCGACGCCGCGCGCGACGGCCTCGTGGTCGGCGAAGGCGCGGCTACGCTGGTGCTCGAAGAATACGAACATGCGGTTGCGCGCGGCGCGCGGATTCACGCGGAGATTGTCGGCTTCGGCTGCAACTCGGACGGCGCGCATATGACCCAGCCGACCGCCGAAACCATGGCGCGCGCGATGCAGCTCGCACTCGATGACGCGCAACTGCCGCCCGAAGCGATTGCGTATGTGAACGCGCACGGCACCTCGACGGATCGCGGCGACATTGCCGAAAGCCATGCGACCGCGCAGACCTTTGGCGCGCGCATGCCGATCAGCTCGCTCAAGAGTTATGTCGGCCACACGCTCGGCGCGTGCGGCGCGCTCGAAGCGTGGTGGACTATCGAGATGATGAAGCGCAACTGGTATGCGCCGACCTTGAACCTGGCGAATGTCGATCCGGCCTGCGCGCCGCTCGATTACATCGTCGGCACGGGGCGCGAAATCGACGCCGAATATGTGATGAGCAACAACTTCGCGTTCGGCGGCATCAACACTTCGCTGATTTTCAGGCGCGTTCGATGAGCGTCGCGATGCAACGCGTGGTCGTGACCGGCATGGGGATCGTATCGTGTCTCGGCAATACGCTCGACGAAGTCTCCGCTGCTTTGCGCACGGGCCGCTCGCGGATCGAACGGATCGACGCATGGCGCGAGCGTGGCTTCGGCTCGCAGGTGGCGGGCGTTGCGTCGGTCGCGCACGAAACGCCGTTCGAGCGCAAGCTCGAACGTTTCATGGGTGACACCGCACGGTTTGCGTGTCATGCCGCGCGCAAGGCGATCGGCGATGCCGGACTCGACGCTCAGGCGCTACGCTCGCCGCGCGCGGGCACGGTGATCGGCTCGGGTGTAGGCAACATGCCGAGCTACGACGCGGCCATGGCGGTCGCCAATTCGCGCGGCGTCGAGAAAGTGCCGCCCTACGTCGTGCCGCAAGCGATGAGCAGCACCGCGTCGGCCAACGTCGCGCAGGTGTTCGGGCTCGAAGGCGTCAGCTATTCGCCTTCGTCGGCGTGCACGACTTCGGCGCTCGCGATCGGCCAGGCGATGCAGCTGATTCAGACCGGCCGTCAGCAGATCGTGCTGGCCGGCGGCAGCGAGTCGCTGCACGACAACATGACGCTGATGTTCGACGCGATGGGCGCGTTGTCGCGCCGCTTCAACGACACGCCGCAGAAGGCATCGCGTCCCTACGACACGGAGCGCGACGGTTTCGTGATCGCGTCGGGCGGCGGCGTGCTGGTGCTCGAAGCGCTCGATCATGCGCTCGCGCGCGGCGCACGGATCTACGCGGAGCTCACCGGCTTCGGCGACTGCACGGACAGCGCCGGCATGGTCACGCCGCGCGCGGCGGGGATCGCGCGGGCCATGCGCGGCGCGCTGAACGAAGCGGGCAAGCGTCCCGACTACATCAACACGCACGCACCGTCGACGCCGCTCGGCGACCTGGAAGAACTGCACGCGTTGAACGAAGTGTTCGGCGCGGCGTTCGATCATCGCGTGCCGGCGTTTTCGTCGACCAAGGGCATGACCGGGCATCCGCTCGGCGCGTGCGGCGCGCACGAAGCGATCTACACGCTGCTAATGATGCGCGACGGCTTTATCGCGGGCACGGCGGATATCGACGCGCCGGAGCCCGCGCTCGACGGCATGCCGCTCGTGCGCACGGCGCGCGACGCGCGCATCGGCACGGCGATGTCGGTGTCATACGGGTTCGGCGGAAGTTGCGCAAGTTTGGTGTTCCAAGCATGGCAGGGCGGCTGAAACGGCCGCGATTTTATAAAAAACGAAGGCGAGAAAAAAATGAAAAGAACAGGTGTACTGGGCGCATTGGCAGTCATGGCGTTGACGTTGGCGGGTTGCGCCACGCAGGTAAAGTCGCTGCCGCTCGCCGCGGCCGGCGGCGAATCGCGCGGCAACGTGCCGGTGTATTTCGGGCAACAGAACCACCCGGCGGTTAAGAGCCGACTGGGCGACGTGTCGTATTCCGTGCGGATCGCGCGCAAGGTCGCCGGTCCCGATGACGCCTGTCACGCAGCGCTCGCCGAAGCCATGCAGAAACTGCGCGCGGCGGCCAACGAACGCCACGCCAATGCCGTGATCGATGTGTCGACGCGTTTTCATAGCACCGAGAGCAACTCGTCGACCGAGTTCACCTGCGGCGTTAGTCCGAGCGCCGCCGCGATTGCGGTAAGCGGTCAACTCGTCGTGCTGGAATCGAACTGAGCCGAATCAGGCTGATTGAAAAAGAACTCACAGAGCAACAACAACCACCAAGGAGTCTCTATGAAACGCCATCTGCTGTTTGCCGCATTGCTTGCTTCGTTTGCCACGCTGAGCGCAGCGCCGGCCTTCGCTCGTGATACGGTCAGCTACTTTCCGGTCGAGCAGGCCTTGCAAAGCGAACCGGGCAAAGTGAGCGAAGACATCGGGCTGTATTTTGCGGGCCAGCGCCATCCGGCAGTCGCGAAGACAATGGGTGAATTCGCCACCAACAAGAAGACCAACGCGTTCGGCAAGAGCGATCTGCAAGCCTGCCAGCACGTTTTCCTCTCGGCGGTGATCGAGTTGCAGGAACGCGCGCGCAAGGAAGGCGGCAACGCGGTGATCAACATCAAGAGCAACTACAAGAACGAGTTGCGTGAGAGCGCCACTGAGTACACGTGCGGCGCGGGCGCTGTGATTGCCGGCGTCGCGCTGACGGGTGAAGTGGTGACGTTGCGCAAGTAAGAGTGGGTCCGCGCGAGCCAGCGCGGAGTAGCACGCATGCGCGCGGGGCAAGCGGGAAGGCGGTGTACGCCGCTTCGCGCAGTTTTATCGCATCAGGCGCGTGCCTTGCTGCGTGTTTTGCTGCGTGCCTTGCGACGAATTAACCGGCTTTGACCGCCGCGACGTTGACCAGCGTTTCGCGACGCTTGCCGGGTTGCGGATGAGACAGGCCGAGCCGTTCGAGCAGACCGAAGTCTTTCGCTCGGCTCCACCAGAGGTAGGGCAGCGACACGTTGCGCTCGCTGAAGTTAAAGCCGCCGTGGCGGATCATGTCGAGGTAGCCGCCGGCGCTCTTTTGCACGTGCATCGGATGACGGAACAGCAGCCGGATTACCCACGATTTGATGTACGCATCGGTGGATTCGGCGAATAGCAACACGCCGCCCGGTTTGAGCACGCGGTGGAACTCGGCGAGCGCGCGGTCCTGCTCGACGAGGTGGTGAAAAGTTTGATGGCAGAACACGATATCGGCGCTCGCGTCCGGCAGCGGCAGTTTCGCGCAGTCGCCGTGCAGCAGTTCGATATCTGCCAGCTTGTCGCGGCAGGCGTTTGCCGCCTGAGCGGCGAGCGTCAACGACGGTTCGTGGAAGTCGATGCCGACGAGGCGGCGCGGCTTGAACGCATCGGCGAGCAAACGGAAGGAGATGCCCTGGCCGCAGCCGACGTCGACGATCACCGGCGCCTCGGGCAAGGGCGTGTCGATCAGACGTTTAAGGTCGTTGATCGCGACCCGCAGCACATGATGTTCCCAGGTATAGGTACGCAGGAACCAGATCCCGAACGCCGTTTCCGGCACGAAAGGCACACTGGATGTTTCGGATGGCGACACGCTGGGCTCCCGGCGAAATAGCGTTCTTGTTGTGCCCGCCCCGTAGCTATCCTTCGGGGCGTTGAAGCGAAATTGTAACGAGACGTAAGGATGCAGCGAAACGCTGCTCCGGGCAAGCCAAACGATTGAGGCAAATTTGAGTACACATTCGTCAAAGCACACGACGGTCGATGTCGTGATCATCGGTGCCGGACCGGCGGGCGCGGTTGCGGCAGCCTTGTTGCGCAAAGCCGGGCGCTCCGTGCTGGTGCTCGAACGCCAGCACTTTCCGCGCTTTTCCATCGGCGAGAGTCTGTTGCCGCAAAGCATGGCCTACCTCGAAGAGGCCGGCATGCTGCGGGTCGTGGTCGAAGCGGGCTTCCAGTACAAGAATGGCGCGCATTTCGTGTATCGCGACCAGTCGTCGGCGTTCGACTTTCGCGACAAGCATTCGCCCGGTTGGGGCACCACGTATCAGGTCGAGCGAGCGGTATTCGACGACATTCTGATTCGCTGCGCGGCGGAGCAGGGCGCCGAAGTGCGCTTCGGCCATACGGTGCGCGCGGTTCATACCGGCGCCACGCCTTTGGTCGATGTGATCGACGAAGCGGATCACGCTTATCAGATCGAAGCGCGTTTCGTGTTCGACGCAAGCGGCTTCGGCCGCGTGCTGCCGCGCTTGCTGAACCTCGAAGCGCCGACGCGCATGCCGACGCGCGCCGCGATCTTCACGCACGTGCAGGACGGCATTCCAGCGGGCATGACGGACCGCAACAAGATTTGCGTGGCGACGCATCCGCAACATCGCGACGTATGGTTCTGGATGATTCCGCTGGCGGGTGGCCGTTCGTCGGTGGGGTGTGTCGCCGAGGCGAGTTTCCTCGACGTGCCGGACGCGGAGCGCGACGCGAAGCTTCGCGCGCTGATCCAGCAGGAGCCGACGCTGAACCGCCTGATCGCCAACGCGCCGTTCCTGATGCCGGTGCGCCACATTGGCGGCTATGCGGCGAACGTGGAGCGTTTGCATGGGCCGGGTTACGCGCTGCTCGGCAATGCGGGCGAGTTTCTCGATCCGGTGTTTTCGTCCGGCGTGACGATCGCGCTGCGCTCGGCGCATCTCGCGGTGCAGACGTTGAACCGGCAACTGGACGGCGAGCAGGTCGACTGGTCGACAGCTTACGACGTGCCGTTGCGCAAGGGGATCGATACGTTCCGCGCTTTTGTCGAGCGCTGGTATTCGGGTGCGTTGCAGGACATCATTTTTTATCCGGACCAGACGCCGTCGATTCGCCGCATGATCAGCGCGGTGCTGGCGGGTTATGCGTGGGACGAGACGAATCCGTATGTGGCCGATCCGGTGCGTCGGTTGAATGCGTTGCATGAGGTGTGCATGCAGCGTTAATGCAACTGCGCGGCAGGCATCAAAGAAGACGGCGCTTCTGGATCGAAGCGCCGTTTTCTATCCATTTCCGGGAATCAATTCGAGTCCCGATCAAGGCCGGGTTGTTCCTTCCACCAGATCTGGGCGCGCTGTGTCGAGGTCGCCGCGCAAGGCGTGCAATTGCAAACAAGTGTCAACAATTGATTTCAAGACGAGTGGGGGTGGCTAGCATTCAATTTCAATTAAAACTCGAGGACACACGAATGCCTGCTTATGATCGAACTGCCGCCGCCCAGTATGTCAGCGCTCATGCCTCGGTGATAAGCACGGGTCATTGCGCAAAGTTTGTGCGACTGGCGATTGAGCGAGGCGGGATCATGATTGATCGAACGCGAGACGCGAAAGACTACGGACAATCATTGATGAGCGCCGGGTTCTATGAAGTCAATTCCGCATACCTTACAAAGGGGGACGTGGTTGTGATTCACCCCATCGCGAACCATCCTGCTGGACATATGGCGATGTTCGACGGGCAAATCTGGGTTTCGGACTTCAAGCAATATCACGGGTTCTATCCGAATCAGGAATATCGGACCGTACAACCGCCGTACAAAATCTACCGCCACAACTGAACACGACAATGAAAAAATATCTAGCGGTTCTAGCCGTCGCGCTCAGCATGGTTTTCGGTTTGATTTTTCACCCGCTCGCTCTGGCGCATGGGGAACCGGCCACGCCCGAGGCAAGCGCGAAGGCGTTTTACGCGTGGTACATCAAGCGCGATTCGGAAAATCGTGGGTTTCCCTTGCTGGATAAAGAAATTTTCCAATACGTAGCAAAGCCGACTGTCGAGTTTTTGCGTGCGGCGTATAAGGCGAACAAGTTCGCCGGCGACAGCGATCCCTTTACGAAAGTTCAGGATTACGACGGGAAGGACTGGGCCGCACATATTGATGCGCGACCAGCCCTAATGTTCGGCGACACCGCTGTCGTTCCGGTCGTTCTTGGACGCGATACCAAGGCCACGCTTCAGACGGTTCTGGCGTTCATGCGGAAGCAACCCGACGGTCAGTGGAAAGTCATCAAGGTCGATGATCTTAACGGCTCCGAATAGCCGTTGTTTCAAGGGATGAGCGCGAGGGGCACGCGCGGCGGGCAGCAAATGAAAACGGCGCTTCAGGATCGAAGCGCCGTTTTCTACTCAGTTGCGTAACTCACCAGCTCAAGCAGCGATCCTCGCCGCGCTCGACGCACTCTGCCGCACATCATCGCGACGATGCACGCGCTTGCCGGCCGCATACGTCTCATAGATCGCGCGATCGTCGCCGAGCAGCGCGAATGCGAACAGCAACTCTTCCAATGTTTCAGTGCGCGCGGTGCGGCGTGCGAGCAGCGGCGTCGCGCGCGGATCGAGCACGACGAAGTCCGCTTCGGACTTCGGCTTCAGCGTGCCGACCTTGTCCGCCAGATCGAGCGCTTCGGCCGCGCCGGCGGTAGCCAGATAGAACATGCGCGTGGCCGTCAGATGATGGCCGCCCAGACGCGCGACCTTATGCGCCTCATTCATGGTCTGCAACATCGAGAACGAGGTCCCGCCGCCGACGTCCGTCGCCAGCGCGATCGGCATGCCGGCCTCATCGGCCTTGTCGAAATCGAACAGGCCGCTGCCGAGGAACAGGTTCGAGGTCGGGCAATGCGAGGCGACCGTGCCGGTTTGCGCCATACGTCTGCGGTCTTCCGCGTCGAGGTGGATGCAGTGGCCGTATACGGCGCGGCGGCGCAGCAGTCCGTAGTGATCGTAAATGTCCAGATAGCTGCGGTGGCCGGGGAACAGATCGGCGACCCACTTCACCTCGTCGTGATTTTCCGCGACGTGGCTCTGAATGAAGATGTCCGGATGCTTGCCCGCCAGCACGCCGCACGCTTCGAGTTGCGCTTCGGTCGAAGTCGGCGCGAAACGCGGCGTCAGCGCATACATCTGGCGGCCGCGATTGTGCCAGCGGCCGATCAACTCGGCGCTGTCGTCGTAGCCCGATTGCGCGGTGTCGCGCAGGAACTCGGGGCAGCTGCGGTCCATCAGCACCTTGCCGGCCACCATGCGCAGATTGCGCGCTTCGCTCTCGGTGAAGAGCGCGTCGGCCGATTCCTTATGAACCGTGCAATACACGAGCGCGGTGGTCGTGCCGCACGCCAGCAGTTCGTCGACGAAAAAGCTCGCCGTGTCGCGCGCGTAGGCCGGATCCGTGAAGCGGCGCTCGGTCGGGAAGGTGTATGTCTCGAGCCAGGGCAGCAAACCCGGTGCCGGCGACGCGATCATGTCCGTCTGCGGATAGTGAATGTGCGTATCGATGAAACCCGGCACGATCAGCTTGTCGCGCATTTCCTGCACCTGGGTGCCGGGCGCGAGTTGCGGCGCGAGCGCGGCATACGCGCCGGCCGCGACGACATGGCCGTCTTCGACGATCAGCAGGCCGTCCTCGTGGAAGACCGCCGCGTTAGGCGATTGCGCGGGATCGCCGTTGAAGGTCAGCAGTTGCGCGCGGAATGCCGCTTGGGCCGATTTGGCTGCTTTGGCCGGTTTGGCAGATTGAGTCATGGAAAAACCGTCTCCGATTGTGAGAAGCTGCACAGTCCGGACGACGGTTCGATCATTGGCTCTCAGTCGAACCCGTGCCGCCGCCGGCTGCGATATATCGGCCCGTCAGTGCGGACCGCTTGGGTGCCAGTGCGCGTCGAGCTTCGCGATCAGTTCGCTGCGTTGCTCGGGCGTGACGAACGACGCTTCGAAGCTGTTGCGGATGATCGTGTAGACCTCGGCATCGTTGAGCTTCAGCGCGTCGATGGTGGCGAAATAGTTGGCGTTCACGTAGCCGCCGAAGTAAGCCGGATCGTCGGAATTCACCGTCACGGCCACACCGCGATCGAGCAGGTCCTTGAGCGTGTGCTTGGTCAGGTCGTCGAACACGCAGAGCTTCAGGTTCGACAGCGGACACACGGTCAACGCGACGCGAGAATCCGCGAGACGCGTGACGAGCGCGGGATCTTCGATGCTGCGCACGCCGTGATCGACGCGGTCCACCTTCAGCAGATCGAGCGCTTCATAGATATACGACGGTGGGCCTTCTTCGCCGGCATGCGCAACGAGTTTGAGACCGAGTGCGCGCGCCTTGGCGAATACACGTTCGAACTTCGAAGGCGGATGGCCGCGTTCCGACGAATCGAGACCGACGCCGATCAGGCGATGCTTGTACTGCTCGAACAAAGGCCGCGCTTCTTCGAACGTGGCGAGCGCGTCTTCTTCGGATAGATGACGCAGGAAGCACAGAATCAGCTTGCTCGTCATGCCGCGCTTTTCGGCGTCGGCGAGCGCGCGTTCGATGCCGGCCACGACGGTCGCGATCGGCACGCCGCGCTCGGTGTGCGTCTGCGGATCGAAGAAGATTTCGCTGTGAATCACGTTGTCGGCGAGGCAGCGCTCGACATACGCCATCGTCATGTCGTAGAAATCCTGCTCGTGCAGCAGCACGCTCGCGCCCGCATAGTAGATGTCGAGGAACGATTGCAGGTCGGTGAATGCGTACGCGGCGCGCAGGGCTTCGATCGAGTCGTAGGCGAGCTTCACGCCGTTGCGCTCGGCGAGCGCGAAGATCAGTTCGGGTTCGAGCGAGCCTTCAATATGAATATGCAATTCGGCCTTCGGTGCCAGCGCGGTTTTTTCGGCCAGCGGCGTGGGGGTAACAGTCGTTGTAGTCATGGTCGGTCAGGAGTTTGTTGAATGGCTTTTGGAGTCATCGCGCGCCGGATGCGTCAGCGTTGTATCGACGACATGCCGCGCATCACACCGTCTGCGTGGCGTGATGCACGCTCGCGTTCGCTTCGACGGCCTGAAGCACCTGCGCCGCCGCCGAGATCGCGATGATCTCCGGCGACTTGTCGACGATACCGTCCACGCCGAGCGGGCACTTCATCCGCGCGATCAGCGACGGATCGAGACCGCGCGCGGCCAGCCGATGTTCGAACTGCTTGCGCTTGCTATGCGAGCCGATCATGCCGAAGAACGCGAAGTCGCCACGCCGCAGAATGCGCTCGGCCAATTCGAGATCGAGCGCATGGTTGTGCGTCATCACGATGAAGTACGTATTCGGCGCGGCCTGGTCGATGGCTTCGTCGGGGGCGTCGTTCGGATCGATCTTCACGTTCGGCGCATGCAGCGTTTCCGCGGGCGGAAATTGCGCGTCGCGCTCGTCGACCCAGCGAACCGCGCACGGCAGCGTGGCCAGCACGCGAACCAGTGCGGCGCCCACGTGACCGGCGCCGAACAGCACGACCGAGAAGTCGCCTGGCGCGACGGTTTCCGTGAGCAGCGCGCCGCTGTCGTCGAAACCGGCGCCGTCCCACAGCAGGCAGTCAGCGGCGTCGACGCCCGACTCGGGGTCGGACAGCATCACCGCATCCGGTGCGGGGCCGAATGATACGCTACGCACCGTCGACTGGCCCGCGGCCACGCGTTTCGCCAGCGTCGTGATCCAGCCGAGGTCGCCCACATCGAGCCGCTCGAAGGCGAGAATCACCGCGCCGCCACAGCATTGGCCGAGACTTGGGCCGAGCGCGAAACGCTCCAGACGACGCATATGCGGCGAGCGCATGCCGTCGCGCAGAACCTGACGCGCGGTCTCGATGGCTTTCCATTCCAGGTGTCCGCCGCCGATGGTGTGTTTCGCCGAATCGCGCGTGACGATCATCTTGGTGCCGGCTTCGCGGGGCGCCGAACCTTCGACGCGCGCGACCGTCACCAGCACGGCGGCATCGCCGTGCGCGAGCAGTTGTTGCAGGTCAGGTAGCCAGGCTTGCATCCGGCGTTCTCCATACGTGGCCGCGCGGGGTGTCCGTGCGGCCGGTTGAGTTTGACCTGGCGCGTTCGTGTCGCGCTAGGCCGTGGGGTTATCTTTTCACGCGGTCGTGTCGGTCGTCGCGGGTTCCGTTGCCGGTCGGGGTGCGGGCTGCGGCTGCAAGGCGTCCAGTGCGTCGAGAATCGCTTCGGGCGTGGCCGGTGCGCGCAATCGAGGTGCCTCTTGCGCGTTTGGCACCGCGGCCGCGATCGCGTCGCGAATCGCGAGGAACACCGAGAACGGCAACAGCAACGGCGGCTCACCGACGGCCTTCGAGCGGAACACGGTCGGCTCGGCATTGCGGTTCTGATAGAGCTGCACGTGGAACGCGGCGGGCGTGTCGCTGACCGCGGGAATCTTGTAGGTGGATGGCGCGTGCGTCATCAGACGGCCATCGCGGTTCCACCAGAGTTCCTCGGTGGTGAGCCAGCCCATGCCCTGAATGAAGCCGCCTTCTACCTGACCGATGTCGATGGCCGGGTTGATCGACTGCCCGGCGTCGTGCAGCACGTCCGCACGCACGAGTTTCCACTCGCCCGTCAGTGTGTCGATCACGACTTCGGATACCGCCGCGCCATACGCGAAGTAATAAAACGGGTGACCGGTCAGCGTTTTCGCATCCCAATGCACTTTCGGCGTGGTGTAGAAACCGTCCGACCACAACTGCACGCGCGCCAGATACGCAGCGCCGACCAGCTGTTCGAACGGCATCGCGCCGCCGTTCACCGAAACCTCGCCGTTGGCAAATTGCACATCGTTCGCAGTGCCGCCGAGTTGTTTGGCGACGAGTTCAGCGAGCCGCGCGCGAATGGTTTTTGCCGCCGCTTCGGCGGCTTTGCCGTTCAGATCGCTGCCGGTGGACGCGGCCGTTGCCGACGTGTTCGCGATCTTGGACGTGTCGGTTGCCGTGACCCGCACGCGCGAAAGCGGCAAGCCGAACTCGTTGGCGACCACTTGCGCGACTTTGGTATTGAGCCCCTGGCCCATTTCCGTGCCGCCGTGATTGACGAGCACGGAACCGTCTTTGTACACGTGCACCAGCGCGCCCGCTTGATTCAGAAACGGCACATTGAACGAGATGCCGAACTTCACCGGCGAAAACGCGAGGCCGCGCTTGAGCACCGGACTGCTTGCATTGAATGCGGCGATCGCTGCGCGGCGCGCGCGATAGTCGCTGGTAGCGAGCAGTTCGTCGGTCAGCGGCGCGATGATGTTGTCTTCGACGCGCTGTCCATACGGCGTGGTGTCGCGCTCGCCGACGCCATAGTAGTTGGCGAGGCGCACATCGAGCGGATCGCAGTTCAACTGACGCGCGATGCTGTCGAGCATCACTTCCATCACGAGCGCGCCTTGCGGACCGCCGAAGCCACGGAACGCGGTATTCGATTGCGTGTTGGTCTTGCAGCACAGCGCGACGATGTCGACATCGGAGAGGTAGTACGCGTTGTCGAAGTGGCAGACAGCACGCGTGGCGACAGCACCGGACAAATCCGCGGAATAGCCTGCACGTAACGCGATTTCGACGCGCGCGCCGAGAATACGCCCGCTGTCGTCGAAGCCTGCTTCGTACACGTAGACCGCGTCGTGGCGCTTGCCGGTGATCATGAAATCGTCGTCGCGGTCGGCGCGCAGTTTGACCGGACGGCGCAGCCGTTGCGCCGCCAGCGCAGCCACGCAGGCGAACACTGCCGATTGCGATTCCTTGCCGCCGAAGCCGCCGCCCATGCGCCGGCATTCGCACAATACATTGTGCTGCGGCCAGTCGAGCATATGCGCGACCACCTGCTGCATTTCACTCGGGTGCTGCGTCGAACTGTAGACGAGCATGCCGTCCATTTCCTTCGGTACGGCGTAGGCGATCTGGCCTTCCAGATAGAACTGTTCCTGGCCGCCGACTTCGAACGTGCCGCTGATCCGGTTGGGCGCTGCGGCAATCTTTGCATCCGGCTCGCCGCGTTTCAGATGCAGCGGCGGCAGTACGAACTGCTTCGCGGCTTTCGCATCGGCGGGTGTGAGAATGGCTTCGAGCGGTTCGTAGCGGATCACGTCGTCGCTTTTCGCCAGCGCGGCTGCACGGCGTGCGAGCTCATGGCTTTCGGCGATCACGGCGAACACCGGCTGGCCGAGATAGAGCACCTCATTTACCGCGAGAATCGGATCGTCGTGCAATACCGGACCGCAATTGTTTTCACCTGGGATGTCTTCGGCGGTCAGCACGGCGATTACGCCCGGCGCTTTCCTGACCGCGTCCAGATCCATCGACACAATCCGCGCGTGGGCATGGCGCGACAGGCCGAGCGCCGCATGCAGCGTGCCTTGCAACTCGGGCACGTCGTCCGTGTAGGTGGCTTCGCCGCTTACGTGCAGCGCAGCCGATTCATGCGGCAGCGAGACGCCGATCGCCGCGCCGCTCTCGTGAGCGACGTGCCTGCCAGCGTGTTCGACGAAAGCATCGGTCCGGTTCATCACGACGGCTCCTTCGCAACGGCGGCGTCCGGCGTGCCGGCTTCGAACGCGAACGCATTCACGTCGAAGAGGGCCAGCGGCGCGTCATCGCGCGTTTCAAGGTGAAAGCGCCACAGCAGATTGCGCGCCACCTTCAATCGATACGTGCTCGACGCGCGCATGTCGGTGAGCGGCTGGTAATCGGCGACGAGCGCATTCATGGCTTGCCGCGCGGTGCCTTCGTCCCAGCTTGCGCCATTCAGGACGGCTTCGGTTTGCGCGGCCCGCTTCGGTGTGGCCGCCATGCCGCCGAACGCGATACGCGCTTGCTCGATGACCCCGTGTTCGTCGAGGTGGAGCGCGAACGCCGCGCACACGGCGGAGATGTCCTGGTCGTAACGCTTCGACACTTTGTAGGTGCGAAAACGCAGGTTGCCTGCCGGCCGCGGCACGCGCAGCGCCGCGACGAATTCGCCGGCCACGAGCGCGGTCTTCTGGTAGCCGAGGTAGAACGCGTCGAGCGGCAGCGTGCGTGTTTTCGGACCGTGGCGCAGCACGACTTCGGCGTCGAGCGCGAGCAGCGCCGGCATCGAATCGCCGATCGGCGAGCCGTTCGCGACGTTGCCGCCGAGCGTGCCGGCGTTGCGGATCGGCAGCGACGCGAAACGCGTCCACAGTTCGGCGAGTTCGGGGTAGTCGATGGCGAGTGCCGCATAGGCATCTTCGAGCGTGACGGCGGCGCCGATTGTCAGCGTCTGCGCATCCCGCTCGATCGTCTTCAATTCGGCGACGTTGCCGATGTACAGAATGTCGCCGAGATCGCGGAATTGCTTGGTGACCCACAGGCCTACATCGGTGCTGCCGGCGAGCAATCGCGCATGCGGATGGTCCGCGCGCAGTTTGGCAAATGCGTCGAGCGAGACGGGTGCATGAAAGGCGGGTGAACCGAAAGCGGCGCCGCGCGCGTCGGGCGCGCGGTATTCGAAGGTGTCGCGCCGTTGCAGTTCGCGCAACTGATCCGCGACGGCCTTGCGGTCAAGCGTTACGCGCGGGTATTGCGGATAGTCGAACATCTTCTGCGACGCGTCGACGATCGGCCGGTAGCCGGTGCAGCGACACAGATTGCCGGAGAGGGCGGCGTTGATTTCGTCGCGGGTGGGCAGGCCGGCGGCGGCCGGCTGATTTTCATACAGCGCCCACATCGACATGACGAAACCGGGCGTGCAGAAGCCGCATTGCGAACCATGGCAGTCGACCATGGCTTGTTGCACGGGGTGCAGGGCGCCGTCGGCGGCGCGCAGATCCTCGACGGTGAAAAGTGCCTTGCCATCTAGAGTTGGCAGGAACTGGATGCAGGCATTGACCGCTTTCAGCGCGAGGCCGCCTTGCGCGTCCAGCTCGCCGACGACGACTGTGCAGGCGCCGCAGTCGCCCTCCGCGCAGCCTTCCTTCGTGCCGGTGCAGTGCAGATCTTCGCGCAGGTGCTGGAGCACGGTGCGCGACGCAGGAACGCCCGCGACCTCACGGACGGCCCCCTGGTGATAAAAGCGGATGGTTTGCGTTGTCATGGCGAATCCAGAAGACACTGCGGACCGGGCGCGCGTTACGCATGGGGTCGCGCCAAAGCCGGCCTCGCGCACGTAGATCGCCATCCAGTTCCGAAGATAGCATTACCTTGTCCCAAAAAGATTTCCCATGTCGCATGAAGCTTATTCGGAAGCGGTCATGAGATAGGTACGATTCGCACCAAGGCGGGAAGTTGCGTGAGTCGGGGCGGAAGGCAGAAAGCCAGGCGGGGCGGGGCGCTGCAGGAGAAATGGATGGTCTGGCGGACCAGAAGCGGCGCGGCTTCGGGACGAAAAACGCCGGATTTCGCGTCCTCGCACTCGGCGGCGCAAAATCCGGCGTTCGTTGTTCAGCGTGGCGAACGCGGGGCGGCAGAACCCCGGTCAGGCAATCCGGCGACGGTTGCGAACCAGCGTCAGCACCAGCGGGATGAAAGCGACCACGAATGCGGCCAGCGACCATTGCGGCAGCGTCAGACCCAGAATCGGCGGATAGGCTGTTTCGCACAGGCCGGCGACCTTGAACACGCCCGGCAGCCAATGCGCGGGCGGCAAGCTGTCTACCAACGGCTGCAGTGCGTCGAAGCCACAGCTAAAGCCCGGATTCGCCTGAACATACACATGGCGCACGGCCGTGACGATACCGGCCAGCG
Organism: Paraburkholderia sp. BL18I3N2; assembly: GCF_003001875.1. NCBI lineage: Bacteria > Pseudomonadati > Pseudomonadota > Betaproteobacteria > Burkholderiales > Burkholderiaceae > Paraburkholderia > Paraburkholderia sp. BL18I3N2. The sequence continues at coordinate 58,743 of NZ_PVNC01000017.1, read as the reverse complement.
CCGACAAGGCCGCGAGCACTTCGAGCAGACGCACGCCGCGCCAGTTGTTGAAACGCGCGCCGAGGAACGCGAAGATCGCGATCAGCAGGAAGAAATACCGTTGGATGATGCACAACGGGCAGGGGTCTTCGTGCAGGAAATACTGCAGATACAGCGCGCCACCCACAAGGGCGACGCAGATCAGGCCAAGCAGAACCAGCAGGGAGCGCTCTCGGCGCAGCATTGCAGTGTCGTTATTCATGGATCGTGTGGCTGTCTCGAAACGGAAAGGGCGGGTGCCCGCGATTCTAGCGCGAACCCCCGCCCCGCCGCTTATCCTGCTTTTACGACGTATTCCCCGATCGGCGTCCTGGTTGTCCCTCGATCAGCGAATCGCCTTGAGCACCGCTTCGGCGCCGCGGCCGATGGCCAGCAGGGCGTCGTCGGCGTGCGGCGCGCCGGCCAGCATCAGGCCGACCGGCGCATCGCCGCGCAGATGGCACGGCAGCGACAGCGCGCAGCTGTCGAGGAAGTTGAACACGCTCGGGTTGCGCAGGATCAACGCGTTGGTGCGGCCGAAGACGTCGTCGTCGACCAGATCGGCGACGCGCGGCGGCACCACCGGCACCGTGGGCGCCACGACCGCGTCGAAACGTTGCCACAGCGTGCGGGCGGCTTCGGCCAACATCGCCTCGCGTTCGGCGAGCAGGTCGAGATAATTGGCGGCGCTGGCCGGCTGGCCCTTCAGAATGCGCACCAGCACGCGCGGATCGTATTGGTCGCGATGCTTTTCCAGCAGCGGACGATGCCACGCATACGCCTCGATCGGCGAGAACCCGAAGCGGTTGATCTCGGGCAAACGGTCGAGCGGTGCGAAACGCACTTCGCTGACGATCGCGCCGGCCGCTTCCAGATGCTTGAGCGCCGTGTCGATTGCCGCGGCGACCGCCGGCTCGACGCCGTCCGTGACGAAATTGGTCAGCACGCCGAGGCGCACGCCTTCCAGCGGACGGGCGGCAGGAATACGCGGCTCGAGCCCGGCCAGCATGCGGTCGACCAACGCGCAGCAGGCCACGGAAACGCCGATCGGCCCGAACGAATCGAGGGTCGACGAAAGCGGCACGCCGCCCTGTTTGGGAATGCGGTCGGCGGTCGGTTTGAAGCCGGTCAGGCCGCACAGCGCCGCCGGGATGCGGATCGAGCCGCCGGTGTCGGTGCCGAGCGCAATGGCCGCCATGCCGTCCGCGACGGAGGCCGCCGCGCCCGACGACGAGCCGCCGGAAATCCGTTCGTCGCCTTTCACGCCGCGCTGGTACGGCGACAGCGGATTGCCGTAGTGCGGGTTCAGGCCCAGTCCGGAAAACGCGAACTCGCTCATATTGGTCCGGCCGACGATCACCGCGCCCGCGCGCTTCAAACGCGCGACCGCGACGGCGTCCGCCTTGGCGGCGGGGGCGTCGGCAAGCACTGCGGAACCGGCGCGGGTCGGCTGGCCTTCGATATCGAACAGGTCTTTCACCGACACCGGAATCCCGGCGAGCGGCGAGAGCACGGTGCCGGCGGCGCGCAGACGGTCGTGGGCGTCGGCGGCGCTGCGGGCGCTGTCGGCGTCGACGTGCATGAAGACGGCCGCGCCCTGGCCGGCCGGATCGGCGATCCGTTCGAGCGCGGTCTCGACGAGCGCGCGGCTCGTGGTGCGTCCGGCAGCGAGGTCGGCGGCAAGTTGGGCTAGCGGCGGAAAGGGCGTGAGTTCAGTGGCCATGATGTCGGTAAAAGTCCGGTTGAACCCGGCGAAGCCGGTCAGTGAGCTAAATGCGTGAGCGTGGATGTGCAGGCTGGAATGCGGTCGATCAGATGCGATTGAAGAGTGTGGCGCGGAACGCTTCGATATGTTTTTGCACGGATTGGCGCGCGCCTTCGGCGTCGCGTTCGCGCAGCAGGCTGAACAGTTCGAGATGTTCCTCGTGCACGTCTTCCAGATGATGCGGCTCGGACAGCGAAATGAACCAGAAGCGCAGCGAGCGCTCGTGCAGCCCGCGCAGAATGTCGGCCAGCACCGGGTTGCGCGACGCGGCCGAGATCGCCAGATGAAATTCGCGGTCGATATCCATCATGCCTTCGATATCGTGCGCGGCGACGCACACGGCCGAGCGGTCCAGCAGCGCCTGCATCGCGTCGTAGTCGTGCTGCTGCGCGTGGCGTGCGGCCAGCTCGACGCAGTAGCTTTCGTTGACGAGACGCACGTCGATGATCGCCAGCACGTCGTCGAGCGAAACCGGGCGGACCATGATGCCCTTGCGCGGCATGATGGTCAGCATGCCTTCGTGCACCAGCCGATGCAGCGCCTGATGAACCGGCGTCCTGCCGATGCCGGTCAGCGCCATCAGTTCCGCTTCGTTGAGCACCTCGCTCGGCCGCAGGCGCATGGTGATGATCTCGCGCTTGACGAACGCATACGCCTGCTCGGCGAGACTCGCGGCGGCGGTCGCACGGGCAGGCGGGGAAGGGCGGGCGGTCTGCAAAAGCGTCATGTGAAGTGGCAGCGGACGATGTCGTCCGCATTGTAGAGCAAGGTTTTGCGCACACAGCGGCGCGGCTCGGGCAGGCAGCGGGCGATCGACCCGCGTCGGCCCTGGCGCGCGCGCCGTGCGGCGCGTTGCGTCACTGTCGCCGTCCGTCAGGCGCGGCTCGGCGCGACCGCCGCCGCATGTTGCACCTTGACGCGCGGCATCATCAGCGTAACCAGCCCGCCGACGATCAACGCTCCCGCGATCAGCACGAGCCCGAACGTCACGCTATGCGTCGCGTCCTTGACGATGCCGAGCACATACGGGCTCACATAGCCGGCGAGGTTCGCGATCGAGTTGATCACGGCGATTCCGGCGACGGCGGCCGTGCCTTGCAGGAAGGTCGTCGACATCGACCAGAAGATGCCGAAGCCCGCGAGGATGCCGATATACGCGATCGACAAACCGGTGACGGCGAGCGGAATCGAGTTGGTCACCGAGGCGCTGCCAAGCAGGCCCGCTGCGCCGATGAAGCAGCACACGGCATAGTGCCAGCGCCGCTCGCCAGTGATATCCGACGAACGCCCGATCAGGATCATGCCGATGCCCGCCGCCAGATACGGAATCGCGGTGACGAAGCCATTGGTGACGAGGTTCGTCACGCCGAGATCCTTGACGATTTGCGGCAACCAGAACGAGAAACCCGCATTACCGGTGACGAGGCAGAAATAGATCAGCGTGAGCAGCCAGAAGCGGCCCGAGCGCAATGCCACGGCCAGGCTATGTTCAGCGCCGGCTGCCGCAGCCGCGCTGTTTTCTCGTGCGAGACGGCCGAGGATCACGCGCTTTTCGTCGTCGGTGAGCCAGGCGGCTTCGGCGGGTGTGTTGCGCAGTACGGCGAGCGCCCAGAAGCCGGCGAGAATCGACGGAATGCCTTCGATCAGGAACATCCACTGCCAGCCGCGCAAGCCGTGCGCTTCATGCAACGCCGACATCAAAAAGCCCGACAACGGCGCGCCGATAATGCCGGCCACCGGAATCGCCGCCATGAACACGGCGACCATGCGCGCGCGCCGGTCCGACGGAAACCAGAAGGTCAGATAGAGCACCACGCCCGGCACCAAGCCGGCTTCGGCGACCCCGAGGAAAAAGCGCAGCACGTAGAACATCGTTTCCGTGCGTACGAACATCATCAGACACGACAGCAGGCCCCACAGCATCGTGATGCGGGCGATCGTGGCGCGCGCGCCGAACTTCTTCAACAGCAAATTGCTCGGCACTTCGAACACGAAGTAGCCGAAGAAAAAGATCCCCGCGCCGAGTCCGTACGCCGCGTTCGACAGGCCGAGGTCGCCGGTGAACTGCAGCTTCGCGTAACCGATGTTGACGCGGTCGAGATACGACAGCACATAGACGAGAAACAGGAACGGCATGATGCGCCAGGTGATCTTGCGCAGGGCGGCGGCTTCGAGCCATGCGTCGGAAGACGCGTCGGCGGCGGATAGCGAAGGGGAGTTCATGGATGCCTCATTCGACGATAGGTAGCGCGCGCACGCGATAGGCGTGGCGCAGCGTGCGGTTCAGGATGGGATCGTGCAATTCGAGTTCGAGCGCGTCGCCGTCGGCCATGCCGACGATGCCGCCCTGTACCGCCAGCGTGCCGCAGAACATCGCCGCGCCTTGCGCGAGTGGCGCGCGCGTCAGCAGATCGGCGGCCGGCAACAGCGATGCCACGCTGCCTTGCTGATAGACGCGCCGCTCGCCGTTGTTGGCGACTGCGAAGGCGCGTAGTTCGAGTTGGTCCCAGTGGCCGGCCACATCGTCGAAACGCCAGGCGTCGCGGGCCAAGGGTTTCGGGCAGACCTGTTTGGAGACAGTCACGCCGTAGGCCTCGACTTCGCGGTCGGTGTGATCCGAACCGACGGTGACGAGCAAGCCCGTCTTTGTCTGAACCAGCACGCATTCGGCTTCACCGCTCGATTTCACGCCGACCACGTCGATCTGCTCGGCCTGCGTCAGCAGTTCCGCGCCGAGGCGGTAGAACAGCGGCGTGGTGGACGGCCGTTTTACGCCGAGTTCGGCCAGTTCGGCGATGTGATGCTCGATCGCGGCCTGATCGCGGCCGGCCCAGCCGGCAATCGTCAGGCGATTCACCTCGGCGATCTCGGCGCGGTTGCCGCCGGAACGGTCTACAACGCTGAAGGACACCTGCTGCATTGCTCGACTCCAAATAAAATATGCCGCAAATATTATTGTGATATTTCACGGCAGTCCAGCGTGTCAAAAACATTCTTACGGGCGGCGCGCCTGAGAGGCGCGGCTTGACGGCAGTGCCATGTCCTTCGAACGTCGAGGCGGGGCGGGCTGTCGCGTTCGTTTGCTAAACTGCGTTTCCAATATTACTTTTTGTAAGGGACGTATTCATGCACCATGGCATCGGCTTCATTCAGGACCTGGCGGTCGTGATGGCGCTCGCCGGCGTCGTCACCGTGCTGTTCCATCGCCTGAAACAGCCGGTGGTGCTCGGCTACATCGCGGCCGGCGTGATCATTGGGCCGTACACGCCGCCGTTCCAGTTGATCCACGACGAGCAGACCATCCAGACGCTCGGCGAACTCGGCGTGGTATTCCTGATGTTTTCGCTCGGCCTCGAATTCAGTCTGCGCAAACTCTTCAAGGTCGGCGCGACGGCGATCGTCGCGGCGCTCTCGGAGATCGTGCTGATGCTGTGGATCGGTTACGAGATCGGCAGCGCGTTCGGCTGGAGTTCGATGGATTCGCTGTTTCTCGGCGCGATCCTCGCAATCTCGTCGACCACCATCATCGTCAAGGCGCTCTCCGAGCTGGGCCTGAAGCGCGAGAGCTTCGCGCAACTGGTGTTCGGCATTCTGATCGTCGAAGACATTCTCGCCATCGCGATGCTGGTGCTGCTGTCGGGCATCGCGCAGACGGGGCAGTTGAGCGCGGGCGTCGCCATGGTCACGCTCGGCAAGCTGCTGCTGTTCATGACGGTGTCGCTGGTGGTCGGCATTCTGGTCGTGCCGCGGGCCCTGAACTACGTGGCGCGGGCGAAGAGCAACGAGATGCTGCTCGTCTCCGTGCTCGGCTTCTGCTTCGGTTTCTGTCTGCTGGTCGTGAAGCTCGACTACAGCATCGCGCTCGGCGCGTTTCTGATCGGCGCGATCATGGCCGAATCGCGCCATCTGCATCGGATCGAGCATCTGATCGCGCCGCTGCGCGACGCGTTTTCCGCGATCTTCTTCGTGACGATCGGTTTGATGCTGAACCCGGCCGTGCTGGTCGACTACGCGTGGCCGATCGCGGTGATCACGGTGGCGGTGATCGTCGGCAAGATCGTGTCGTGCGGGCTCGGCACCTTCCTCGCCGGCAAGGACGGGCGCACGGCGATGCGCGTCGGCATGACCGTTTCGCAGATCGGCGAGTTCTCGTTCATCATCGCGTCGCTCGGCTTGACGCTGAAGGTGACGAGCGCGTTTCTGTATCCGATCGCGGTGGCGGTGTCCGCCTTGACCACGCTGTTCACGCCGTATCTGATTCGCGCGGCCGACCCGCTGACGCAGCGCCTCGGTCACGCCATGCCGCGCACGCTCGCGAACGTATTCGGCATGTACGGGCAATGGTTGCGCAGCTTGAGCACGGGAAGCGGTGAACCGACGCTGTTCAGCATGACGCGGCGGATCATTCTGCAGATTGCCGTCAATCTGGCGCTGGTCGCCGCGATTTTTCTGATCGTGTCGTATAGCGCGCGTTATACCAGCGCGTGGCTCGCGCATTGGTTGAGTTCCGAGCCGATGCAGCGCGTGGTGTTATGGAGCGCCGCGCTGGTCGTGTCGCTGCCGTTTCTCGTCGCCGTGTATCGCAAGCTCAAGTCGCTTGCCTTGCTGCTCGCCGAAGTCAGCGTGCAACCGGCGACGGCCGGGCGCTTCACGAGCGCGATCCGTTATGCGATTTCCGATCTGGTTCCGGTGGTCTCGATGGTCGGCGTGTTTCTGCTGGTCGCGGCGCTTTCCGGCGGCATTCTGCCGCCGACCGGTCTGCTCGCCGCGGTGCTGGTTTGCGCCGCGTTGCTGCTGGCGCTGGTTTGGCGCTGGTGCGTGAAAATCCACGCGGCCATGCAGATCGCCTTGCGTGAGACTTTCGAAGAGCAGCCGGATCCTTGAGTCGGACTTGCCGCGCGATAACGCCAAATCGAGTTCCGCGCGGCGTCCGCAACAATGTGAGCAATTGTGTGCGGGTTTGCGGCGCTTGGCTCGCTAGCGGATAATCAGGGCATATTCATTCGTTCGCGTGGAAGGCGCCTGTCTGACTGTCATGAGCGAAAACAAACCTGAAAATGCCGGCAAGCCCGGCAACCCCACGCCGCCTTCGGCGTCGCCCGCGCCGTCCGGCACTACGCCCGGCGCGTCGATAGCCGGCTCCGTGCCGCCCGATCCGGCGGCCTCGCTACCCCTCTCGCACGAAGATGCCATCCAGTCGCCGATCAAGGACGTGACGCCGCCGGATGTTTCTTCCACCTCGACGTCCGCTGCGTCCACCGCGACGCCGGCTGCCGAAGAAGCCGCCGTGCGATCGTCGACGGACGATCCCGACAGCGCGTCGGCGGTCACGCCCACCGATCCGCAAAAGGCGCGGCAACGCGATGCCGCCGAAGCACGCAGCTCAGCTGCCGCATCCACCGCGAAACAGGAAGCGGAGGTTCATGAGCGGGATGCGCGCCGCGCCGGCGTCCATGCAATGAGGCCGTCGGCGACTGTCGGCGGCAGCGAACCCGTGGACGGCGAACTGGTCAGCTCCGTCGAAGACGTGACAGTGAACGAAGAGATCCCGGCTTCCACCGAACGCCGGGCAGGCTCGCCGCCGCCTGGGTTCGGCGCGGCGCCTGACTTCACGGCCTCGAACCCGCCGCCGCCCAACGCCTTGCCGCCGTCGCCGCCGCGCTATCTGAAGCACAACGATTCGGCGTGGACCGTGTTCGGCCGCATTGTCGCGGCGCGCGCGCGCCAGATTTTCGATCGCGCGGGCCAGCGGATCACGCAACGCACGCTGCGCATCGGCGTGTCGGCGCGTATCTTCCATCCCGAGCCGGGCGCGAAGGGACTGCGCGGCAAGACCTTGCAGTACCTCGAGGAATCGATCGCGCACTGGGTGATGTCGCGCGACGTGCTGGTGTTCATGATTCCGACGGTCGGTCATCAGGGCATGCTGCATCCGAGCAATATCCGCTTGCGCGACTACGCGAAGCATCTCGACGGCCTGCTGCTGCAAGGCGGTGCCGACGTCTCGCCGCAGTCCTACGCGGAACAGGCTACCAGTCACGAATGGCCGGGCGACCGCGTGCGCGACATGTACGAACTCGAACTGCTGCATGAGTTTGTCGAGTCGGGCAAGCCGGTGCTCGGCGTGTGCCGCGGCTGTCAACTGATCAACGTGGCGTTCGGCGGGACCTTGTATCAGGACATCGCCACCGATGTGCCGACCGCGGCTACGCACGTCAACGAGAACTACGATCAGCATCGGCACGGCATTCATTTCCCGGACGGTTCGACGCTCGCCAACATGTTCCCCGGCCGGCGCGATGCGATCGTCAACTCGATTCACCACCAGGCGGTCAAGACGCTCGGCCGCGATCTCAATATCGAAGCGGTGTCGGCGTCGGACGGCATCATCGAAGCCGTGCGCTACCGGCGCGCGCCGTTCGTGATGGGCGTGCAATGGCATCCGGAGTTTCATCGCGCGGGCGGGCCGGAGTTGCTCGACTGCACGCCGTTGCTCGATACGTTCCTGCGTGTGGCGCGCGAGACGCGGTTTTAAGACGCGCTGGCTGGCGAGGCGGGATTGGATGGCCGGGCTGGCAGTTTGTTGGAGGCGCACCCCTGCGGTTTGCAACGGTGCGCCTCTTGCGTTTTTCTCTTGCCGTTGTTTCGATTCGTTTCTCGCTCGACTTTCGCATCGGCTTGCCGATGCATGCGGCAGCACTCGTTTTTGAAGTCGGAGACATCTCGTTATCGAGATGGATAATCAGGAATGCGAGTTTTTTCTTGACCGAACAACGCGTATCTCACTGCCCGGCGCTCTATCTCCATATTGCGAATCCGCTTACGGCTGAGTTCGCATAACCCTCGCGTAAATTCAAAGTCATCCGCACGAGGCGGAACGTCGCGTTTTCGTCTCATCCGAACTCGTTTATTTCGCGATGACGCGCCGACTTGGTTAAATCACTCGTCAACTGTTTATCTCGATTTAAAGTCTGTCGGCGTGACATTGGAATGCTTCGCTTAAAGGCGAATCCGCGCGATAATCTGCGGCTGTTTTGGATTCGCATGGAGCATGCGCGTATGAAGTATCCCTTATTAATACGGCGCGCCATGCTGCTCGCGGCCTCGTGTGCGCTATTGCAGCAGGGTGGGCTCGTGCTGGCCGCGGAAGGCGACGAGGCCGCGCCGCTGGTTGGCACAAGGCCGGCCATCAATACCCTGACGCTGCAGCCCGTCGCCGACCCGCTGAGTAACGCTGCATCTGTCACGTCTGCCACGTCGCCCACGGCCGGCGATGCGCAAGGCAATGTCGCCGAACTCATGCAGATGATTCACGACGCGAAGCTTAGCGAACTGCGCACCACGTATAACGGCAGTTACGGCGCCAGTCTGTTTTTCCATCCGCGGGAAATGACGTACTACATCGCGTTATTTCAGGACAAGCATTTCTGGCGTGTGATCAAGTCCGAGGACATGGCGCGCGCAGAAGCGATCTATGCGGGCTTTGCCCAGCAGACAGCGCAACTCGCGGATGTCGAGATTCGCCGCACGCAGTTGCAGGCGCAGAAGGCGTATATCGAAGACGTGATTGCAATGTCCGAAGATCGCGCGAAACGCCTGCAAGCCGATCTAACGTGGCTCGCACACAAGAGGCCAAGGTCAACGACTATCAGCGTCAAACCCAAGGCGAAGCGGTCGCGCTGCATGCTGAGAAGGAAAGAGCGCAAGCGCAGTTGCGCCAGGTGCAGGGCGAAGTGATGCAACTGCAGCGGCAAACTGAAATGGGATTGCCGGTTCAGAAGTGAATGTACGAACGTAAAAAGCGCGGCCATTCGTGTGTGAACGGCCGCGCTTTTTTGTACTACGCCACGTCTATGTGGTCGCGTCGTGCTTACTTCGCAAATTGATCGGGAACGTCGGTCACGCGTCGTTGTGAAAGATGGTTCATCCATTCGGTCCCGCTGGTGCTGGACGAATTGTTTGACGAGCCGGTGCGCGGCGTTGGCGCAATATCGCGGACGTGTGTCGCAGCGGACATGGATACGCCTGCGTATTCGTCGACGCCGAGTCGAGCCGGAGCGACCGGCGAATAGGCTCCGGCAGCCGACAGCTTTGGCGACGCATTTACTGCGACCGTTGGGGTTGCGCCGCGTGTCACCTCACCGCCACTAGTCATTGCGTGCGGCGATTGGTTTGCGACGGCTAAACGCGCCCCGCGCGGGTGAATTTGTTCGACTTGCTTGCGGCTTCGCTCGCGGACGGGCTGACGGCGATGTGAGACGGTTTTATCGGCGACGACATGCGCCGAAGCGAAGCGCAATGTGGACGCTGAATCCGAAGCAGGCACCGGCACCGGCACCGACGCCGTCGCGGGACGGGACGCAGGCGCGAACTCAGGCGCCGCAGTCGAGAACGTGGGCGTTGACACCGCGACTGCCGCAGACATGCTTGCCGCTGCGTTATCCATCGCGCGAGCGGTGATTGCGACCGGTGGCAGAGCCTTCGCTGACCGCGAATCGCGTTCGTGCGAGACCTTGCCCGCGAAGTCCATATGAGTGGCGGTGTCACGATGCATCAGATGATCGAACCCGATCCACCCAAGCATCGCAGTGCCGCCGAGTACGCAGGCGCCGCCTGCCAACGCACTCCAATGATGGCCGGACCCGCGTACCCCCGTTGCGTGAGCATGCGGCAGAATCGGCGGTACGGCCGCAGCAGCCGCTGCGATTTGCGCGGCCGCGTCGAATGGCTTTTCAAACAGCGGAGCCGGGGCCGCAGTCGCGCGCCGTTCTTCCGGTGGCGACCATCGGCAAAGCGAACGAATGGCCTGATCGCTCATGCAGAACGTGCGCAGCATGGCCGCGTAGAGTGCCTTGAGTTCCGCCCGCAAACTGTGACCCGGCGGGAGCAGTGCCCAGTCCCGGCCGAAGGACGCCGGCACATGACCCAGCGGACGCAGGCGCGGCATGGCAAGGTAGCCCTGGATCGGGGTGAAAGGAATGGTGGACATCGGTCGTTTCCAGCGCCTCTTAAAGGGGCCGCCGTTCGGCGGACCCGGGATCTGCGGGGTCTCAGGCCTCGGTGCATGCGCGTGAAACGCAGACATGCACGCCGTACGTCGCCGCCGAACACCCGCGTTGTGCTCTGGACAAGCACACGGGCGCATGGGCGGGTCACTGTGAAGCCAGCAGGGTGCGGAGGATGATGCCGGGAAGCAGCGGACCTCGGGATCGGACGGTTCCGAAAAGATATGTCGATCCGTCCAGGATCGGTCAACCCTGGACGACGATCAGACAAGCGACGCTTGTCCTATCGATCGAGCCTGTAGACGTAGCGCAACGCTGTAATATCCACGCCGCCCATATGATCCGGTTCGGCGCCGACGAACCGCCAACCTTGCCGCTCATAGAAGCCGATCGCCGGTGCATTCCCTTCGAGCACATACAAATAAAGTTGCACTTCGCCCTGCGCGCGAGCCCAGTCTTTGGCGGCCTGCATGAGCAGTTTGCCGACGCCGATACCCTGATAGGCCGGCAGCGTGTGCAGGTTATCGAGCAGCACGCCCCACGCGGACTCCGGCTGACGTTCGACGCAGACGAAACCCGTCGGCTCGCCCGCGAGTTCGGCGATCAGTACGATGCGGCGTTCCCCGCCGGGCGCGCTCAGGCGTGCTTCCCAATAGGCTGCGCGTTCGCGCGTGACTTCGCCGTCGAGAAATGCGTCGGGCAACAGGCTGCGATAGGTGGCCTGCCAACTGGTGCTGTGGATCGAAGCAATGAGCGCGGCGTCCGCGAGAGTCGCGGGGCGCAGCGAAAGAGCGGGGGTGGTTCGCATCGGGGTAGTGATCAACGGAATGCCTGACTGCAAATGTTATCGCGACGGCCGGTCATTCTATGTAAGGAAACTGTATGCATTTCGCAACAGCGACTTCACCGGTAACATTACGTGGAGCGGCCACCGCATGAGTCCCAACGTTTACCCTGATACCGCGAGAATGCGTTCAGCATCAAAATGCCGCGCCCTCCGGGCGCGTTCTCTTGCAGCCGTCCGAGGCATCTGCTTGCCGAACGCGGTGGATCGTTTTAACTGCCTGCCGTCGCCGATTCCCGCGTGGCGACAGGCTCATCAGAGAATGTCATGTCTACAGCGACACACGCTACTTCCACATCGCAAGAATCCAAAGTCAAGACAGTCTTCCGCGTTGTCAGCGGCAACTTCCTTGAGATGTACGACTTCATGGTTTATGGCTATTACGCTTCGGCGATCGCCAAGACCTACTTTCCAAGCGGCAACGAATTCGCCTCGTTGATGCTGTCACTGTCGGTGTTCGGCGCGGGCTTCCTGATGCGGCCGCTCGGCGCGATCGTCCTCGGCGCGTACATCGATCATCACGGCCGGCGCAAAGGCCTGATTCTCACCCTCGGCTTGATGGCGCTTGGCACGCTCACGGTCGCATCGATTCCAGGCTACGCGACGATCGGCTTGCTGGCGCCGGTGCTCGTTCTGGGTGGCCGGCTGTTGCAAGGTTTCTCCGCCGGGGTCGAACTGGGCGGCGTGTCGGTGTATCTGTCGGAGATTGCCACCAAGGGCAACAAGGGCTTCTACTGCGCGTGGCAGTCGGGCAGCCAGCAGGTCGCCGTGGTGTTCGCCGCGCTGATCGGCGTGTTCCTGAACAAGCTGTTGCCGGCCGACCAGATGAACGCCTGGGGCTGGCGCGTGCCGTTCCTGATCGGCTGCCTGATCGTGCCGTTCCTGTTCCTGATCCGCCGTTCGTTGCAGGAGACCGAAGAATTCAAGGCACGCAAGCACCATCCGAAGATGGGCGAGATCATGAAGACGATGGCCGCGAACTGGGGCATCGTGCTCGGCGGCATGGGCATGGTGATCATGACCACCGTGTCGTTCTACATGATCACGGCGTACACGCCGACCTTCGGCAAGGAAGTGCTGAAGCTGTCGTCGATCGATACGTTGATCGTTACGGTCTGTATCGGTCTGTCGAATCTGATCTGGCTGCCGCTCGCGGGGGCGTTGTCCGACCGTATCGGCCGGCGTCCGGTGTTGCTGGCGTTCACGATCCTGACCATCATCACCGCCTATCCGGCGCTGCAGTGGCTGGTCGCGGACCCGTCGTTCGCGCGTCTGCTGGAGGTCGAACTGTGGCTGTCGTTCCTGTACGGCAGCTATAACGGCGGGATGGTCGTGGCGCTGACCGAAGTCATGCCGGTCGAAGTGCGGACCGCTGGTTTCTCGCTTGCCTATAGCCTCGCCACGACGATCGGCGGCTTCACGCCGGCAATCTCGACGTTGTTGATTCACTCTACCGGCAACAAGGCGGCACCGGGTTTGTTCCTTGGTGTGGCGGCGATTTGCGGGTTGATCGCGACGTTGGTGCTGTATCGCACGCCGGAATCGCGCAATCAATATCGGACGGCCTGAGCCTCACCGTTTACGATTCATTCGGGCAAGAAAAAAACCCCGCGTTCGAACGAACGCGGGGTTTTTGTTTTGTGCTCGGTGACGACGGCTGACATCGCCGGGCGGCGTGTGCGCTAGCCCTTGCGCAACTCGTTCGCCACGGCCTCGACGACGTCGCCCCACGCGCCGGGTTGCGGCTGACGCACCAGCGTTGCGCCCGGGTACCAGGGGCTGCGTGTTTCGCCCGCAAACCAGCGCCAATCCGCCGCGAACGGCAGCATCAACCACAGTGGTTTGCGCAGCGCGCCGGCAACGTGCGCGATAGACGTATCGATCGACACCACCGCGTCGAGCCGTTCGATGATCGCCGCCGTGTCCGCGAAGTCGCCGATCCGCTTGTCGAAGCGATGAATCGACGCAGCGCGCGGATGCGCGTCGAGCGCCACGCGTTCGTCGGCGCTCAATTCGGGCTGCAGCACGATCCAGTCGATACCTTCGAGTGCGAACAACGGATCGAGCGCGGCGAGCGGCATCGAACGCGTTTCGTTTTGCTGGATGCGTCCCGACCACGCGATGCCGATTTTGCGCTTCGCCTGGCCGCCGAGCGAGCCGCGCCATTTGCGGCCGTAGGCGGGCGGCACGCTGAGGTAGGGCGTGCGGTCCGGAATGGTGTCGAAGGTCGTGCCGAGTACGAGCGGCAGGCTCAGCAGCGGACAGTGCAGGTCGGCGGCGGGACGCGGCGCGCCCTGGGCGATCAGCGTCACGCGCCAGGCTTGCGCGGCCGGAGCCAGCAAGGGCACCAGTTGCGGCTGCACTTCGAGTACGACGCGCGCCGCACGCTGCGCAACCAGCGGGACGAAGCGCACGAATTGCAGCGTATCGCCGAAACCCTGCTCGGCGTGAACCAGCAGCGTACGTTCGGCGATCGGCTCGCCGTGCCAGCGCGGCAGCGTCTGGATTACCGGCTGCGCCATGGTTTGCAGGCGCCATTCGTACTCCGGCAGCCCGCGCGCGAAATCGCGCAGCGCGAGCCACGCGAGCGCGCGGTTCATATGCGCGGAGGCGAGATCGGGACGCAGACGCAGCGCCTGATCCAGTGCACGCACGGCGGGGCTATGCGCGCCCAGCGCCTGATGCGCGGTGCCCAGACTCAGCCACGCGAGCGCGAATTGCGGATCGAGACCGACGGCGCGTTCGAGATACGGCAGCGCCTCGGCGTGGCGTCCCACTGCCGCGAGCGCGTTACCCATGCCGAAGATCGCCGGCGGCAGGTTCGGCTGCAAGGCCAGCGCCGCCTTGAACGACGCGACGGCTTCGGCATGGCGCCCGGTGGCGTCGAAGGTGTTGGCGAGATTGAAGTGCGCGGCGACGAAGCGCGGCTCGGCCGCCAACGCCGCCTGGAAACACGGGATCGCTTCTTCCGCGCGACCGAGTGCGTTCAGCGACATGCCCATGTTATTGAGCGCGCCGGCGTGTCCGGGACGCAGTTCGAGCGTGCGCCGGAACGCGGCGATGGCTTCCGTGTGGCGTCCGAGCGCGTGCAGCGCATTGCCGAGGTTGTTGTGCGACGAAGCGTCGTCCGGTTGCAGCCGCAACGACCGTTCGAACGCATCGGCGGCGTCTTCATGACGACCCGCGGCGGCGTAGGCATTGCCGAGGTTGTAGTGCGCCATCGGGAATGACGGCGCGAGCGTCAGCGCGTTGCGGAACTGTTCGATGGCGTCGTCGATCTGGCCCAGCGCTTTGAGCGCGTTGCCCAGGTTCAGTTGCAGCGCGGCGTCTTCCGGACGCAGGTTCACCGCGCGCCGCACGAGCTCGGCGGCTTCGGCGTGCTGGCCCTGCTGGTGGCGCAGGACGCCCAGCAGGTGCAACGCATCGACGTGCGCGGGATTGCCGTCGAGCGTCGCGCGGTAGCCGCGTTCGGCGTCGTCGAGGCGGCCGTCACGATGCGCCGCGAAAGCGCGGTCAAATACAGGTTGCATGACGGGGGATGGCATTCGGGTGAGGCAGAGGCCGCATTTTCCCACACTCGCCGGACCGCGCTCCGATTTGACCGGTTGTCTCAATATCTATAACATATGAATACATGTTCATATGTTCTTCCGCACCTCCGCCTGCCATGGCTTCTTCCCTTGCTTCTACCTCGTCGTTTGCGAGCTTTGACGATCGCTCGGTCGACACGATCGTGCCGCTGGCCGATCTGTTTCGTCTGCTCGGCGACCCCACCCGCTTGCGCATCGTGCTGGCGTGCCTCGACGAGCGGCGCGCCGTGGGGGCGATTGCGGAGGCGCTGGGTTTGTCGTCGTCGCTGGTAAGCCATCATTTGCGGCTGCTGCGCGCGGCGCGGATCGTGCGCGCGGAGCGGCAGGGCAAGCAGGTCTTCTACCTCGCTGCCGACCGCCACATCAGCGCGATGCTGGCCGGCATGCTCGAACACGTGGCCGAACCGGCCGGCGATGATTCACTGGAACCGTCATGAAGAAACCGGAAACTCCGAACGCGGTTGCGGCAGACCGTCACGATTGCAGCTCGGGCTACGCTGAGCAAGCCGGTCAGGCGCACGGCGTCCACACCCACAGTGAAAGCAGCCCCGGCGACAGCGGCCACAGCCACGGTGGGCACAACCACAGTCACGGCGGTCACAGTCACAGCGGTCACAGTCACGCCCACGGCCACGCCGGCCACCACCACGCCCATGCTCCCGTCGCAGGCCACGGCCGTGCGTTCGCGCTCGCGGTCGTGTTGAACATCGCCATCGTGATAGCGCAAGCCGTCTACGGTGTTCTCGCCCATTCCACCGCGTTGCTCGCCGACGCCGGCCACAATCTCTCCGATGTGCTTGGACTGCTGCTCGCCTGGGGAGCGTCATGGCTCGCCACGCGCCGTCCGTCGGCGCGCTACACCTTCGGTTTCGGCAGCTCGTCGATCCTCGCCTCGCTCGTCAATGCCGGGCTGCTGCTGTTCGCGTGCGGCGTGATCGTCGCCGAAGCCATCGGGCGGCTGATGAACCCCGCGCCGGTGGCAGGGCTCGCGGTGTTCGTCGTCGCGACGCTCGGCGTGGTGGTCAACGGGATTTCCGCGTGGCTCTTCATGCGCGGGCAGAAGGATGACCTGAACATTCGCGGCGCTTTCCTGCATATGGCGGCGGATGCCGGCATCTCGGCGGCGGTCGCGGTGAGCGGTCTCGTGATTCTCTATACCAACTGGACGTGGCTCGATCCGATCATGAGCCTGCTCGTGGTGGCGGTCGTGGTGGTCGGCACGTGGGGCCTGTTGCGCGATTCGGTGCGTCTCGCGCTCGACGCCGTGCCGCCCGGCGTCGATCTGCAAAGCATCCGCGATTATCTGGCGGGGCAGCCCGGCGTCGTCGATGTGCACGATCTGCACGTGTGGGCCCTGTCGACCACCGGCAATGCGCTTAGCGCGCATCTGGTGATGCCGGACGGCCACCCCGGCGACGAGTCGCTCGACGGCATCGTCGTCATACTGCGCGAACGCTTTTCGATGCAGCACGCGACGCTGCAAGTCGACCTCGGCACCACGAACCATCGGTGCGCAATGGATCATGCGCCGCACGCGCACTGAGGCAAACTGGCACGCGCAGCAAGCCTTGGGCAAGCGCAAGCCAATCGCATGATTGATGCAGCGCACCGTCAGCGGCTTGCCGGCGGCGCTTCAGGGCGAGTTCCTCCGGGCGTACACTAGAACGCATTGTTGTTTCCGGAGTTCCGCATGGACGCTGCCGCAAACGATGCGTCGCCGGTACTGATCGTCGGTGCCGGCCCCACCGGGCTCGCCGCGGCCATGAGTCTGGCGCGTGCCCACATCCCCGTGCGTCTGATCGACAAAGCCATGCAACCGAACCCGTATTCGCGGGCCATCGGCATCCAGGCACGCACGCTCGAGTTGCTCGAGCAGCATCGGCTGGTCGAACCGTTTCTCGAACTCGGCCATCGCGCGCGCATCGCCAATCTGTTTTCGAACGGCATGCGTCTCGCGCAACTCGATTTCGATCCACTCCATACGCGCTATCCGTATCTGCTGTTTCTCGATCAGTCCGTGACCGAGCGCTTGCTGACGGAGCATCTCGCGACGCTCGGCGTGACGGTCGAGCGCGGCGTCGAGTTGACCATGTTCGCGCAAGGCTCCGCCAGCATTCAGGCGACGCTGCGCCGCGCGGACGGTCACACGGAGACGATGCGTCCGTCGTACATGATCGCCGCCGACGGCGCGCATAGCGCGATCCGTCACCGGCTGGGTCTGAACTTCGAAGGCAAGACCTTCGAGCAGACGTTCCTGCTCGCCGATCTGCACGCCGAAACCGATTGGCCCGAAGACGAGTTTCATATCTTCGCGTCAGGCGAAGGTCTGGTTGCGCTCTTTCCGATGGGCCACGGCCGGCATCGCCTGATTGCGGATCATGCGGTCGAGCCTGCCGCGCTCGCGCCTGCCGCGACGCCTGCGGTGTTGGGCGAACCGCCGTTGAACAAGGTGCCGGCGCCGTCGCTCGAGGAATGCAAGGCGCTGATCGCGCGGCGCGTGCGCGAGCGGGTCGATGTGTCGGATCTGGCGTGGTCCGCGTATTTTCATGTGAACAGCCGCATGGTGGACCGGTTGCGTGTGGGCCGCATCTTTCTCGCGGGCGACGCCGCGCATGTGCACAGTCCGGCCGGCGCGCAAGGCATGAACACCGGTATTCAGGAGGCGCTCAATCTCGGCTGGAAGCTGGCGCGTGTCATGAAGAGCGCGGCGCCGGATCGGCTGCTCGACACCTATCACACCGAACGTCATCCGATCGAACGTGACGTGCTTCGGCAGACCGGCTTCATCACCCAAATGGCCGAGGCCGATCACGGACCGCTCAGGCTGTTGCGCGAACGCGTGATGCCGGTGCTCGCCGCGCTGGGTCCGCTGCGCGATGCCGCACGCGCCACGATCAGCGAACTGTCGATCCAGTACCGGCGCAGTCCGTTGACGCTCGAGCGCGTGCTCGACGGTGGCCCGCGCGCCGGCGAGCGCGCGCCCGACGCGCTGGTGCATGTGGTGGATGGACCGCTTGGCCGGGCGCCCGGCGTCGGCTGCATTTTCGATCTGCACGATCCGGCGTTCTTCTCGCTGTTCCTGCTGGTGCCGCCGCTGCCCGTCGACGAAACGCCGCTCGATCCCGCAGCGAAGCATGCGCCGCCGCCGGACCCGGAAATGGAACGCGTAGCGGCCGAAGTCGAGCGCTTGCTGCCGGGCGCAGTGCGCATCTGGCGCATCACGGATACCAACGGCGATGGCGGCCCGGCGCTTTCCGAATCGTATGGACGCACGCGGCCGTCGTTTTATCTGGTGCGCCCGGACGGCTACATCAGCGCGCGCGGACGCACCGGCTCCGATCTGCACGGTCTGTTGCGGCATTGCGAAGCGTGGTTCACGGTGAGTGGCGAGATACCGGAGCAGGCGGCGTTGTGATGTAAGCCGCTCGCCGAGCTTGAGCGGTAGGCGCAGCGGTGCCCGCTGACTCGCTTACGGTGAATGGCGAGATAACCAGAGCAAGCGACCTTGTGACGGCCGCCTGCCCAGCTAGTCCGTGAACGGTGCGAGATCAGTGGTGCATCACGGTCGCGATCGCGGCCGGTACGCCGTACCGGTGCGACCAGGATTGCGCGCGCGAGCATGCGGCCAAGGCTGCGCAGCCGCAGCCGCCACGCCTGGCTACACTGTCGCCGGCGCCGCCGGCGTCAATTGCTCGCGGTGTTTAACGAGCGCTTCCGCGACGATGGCCGACATCTCAATGCCGCTCGCATCCGGCTCATCGAGCGAAGCCAGCAACGCGCGCCGCATACGCGGCTCCCAGAAACGGCGAATATGATCGGCGATGCCGGCGAGCGCTTCCTCACGGTCCGGCATCGAATCGAAAAAGTCGCCGATCCGGTTGGCCATGTCGATCAGGTTCTGATTGTCCATGGCCGCCCTCACTTGCCCGATGTCGCGTTGGCCAGCTCGCGCTGCTTCAGCAGATCGAGCTGTTCGGTGTTGAAACGCGAATAGTCTTTCTGCCATTGCGACGGCTGTTCGACCGGCATCACCTGCACCGCGGTCACCTTGTACTCCGGACAGTTGGTGGCCCAGTCCGAGCTATCGGTGGTGATCACGTTCGCGCCCGATTCAGGGAAGTGGAACGTCGTATAAACGACGCCCGGTTGCATGCGCTCCGTCACCTTCGCGCGCAACACGGTTTGTCCCGCGCGCGATTCGATGCCGACCCAGTCGTCGGTCTTGATGCCGCGCTCTTCGGCGTCATGCGGATGGATTTCCAGCCGGTCCTCGTCGTGCCAGCGCGAGTTCTCGGTGCGGCGCGTCTGCGCGCCCACGTTGTACTGCGACAGGATACGGCCCGTCGTGAGCAGCATCGGAAACTTGCGCGTGACCTTCTCGGGCGTCGCGATGAACTTGGTGATCACGAACTTGCCCTTGCCGCGCACGAAACTGTCGATGTGCATGGTCGGCGTGCCGTCCGGCGCATCTTCGTTGCAAGGCCACTGAATGCTGCCCATCTCATCGAGCTTTTTGTACGAGACGCCGTGGAAAGTGGGCGTGAGACGCGCGATCTCGTCCATGATCTGCGACGGGTGCGTATAGTCCATTTCATAACCGAGCGCGCGCGAGAGCATCACCGTGACTTCCCAGTCGGCGTAACCCGGCACTGGCGGCATAACCTTGCGTACGCGCGAGATGCGGCGCTCCGCGTTGGTGAAGGTGCCGTCCTTTTCGAGGAACGACGAACCCGGCAGCAGCACGTGTGCATACTTGGCGGTCTCGTTCAGGAAAATGTCCTGCACGACGATGCATTCCATCGACGACAACGCGGCCGATACGTGATGCGTATTCGGATCCGACTGCACGATGTCTTCGCCCTGGCAGTACAGCCCCTTGAAGGTGCCGTGCACGGCGGCGTCGAACATGTTCGGAATGCGCAGGCCCGGTTCCGGTTGCAGCGTGACGTTCCAGGCGTCTTCGAACAGCGTGCGCGTGACCGTGTCGCTGATATGACGATAGCCCGGCAGTTCGTGCGGGAACGAGCCCATGTCGCACGAGCCCTGCACGTTGTTCTGGCCGCGCAGCGGATTCACGCCCACGCCTTCGCGACCGATGTTGCCTGTCGCCATCGCGAGGTTGGCGATACCCATCACCATCGTCGAACCTTGCGCGTGTTCGGTGACGCCGAGGCCGTAGTAGATCGCGGCGTTGCCGCCGGTCGCATAGATGCGGGCGGCTTCGCGCACGAATTGAGCCGGCACGCCGGTCACAGCCTCGGTTGCCTCGGGTGCGTTCTCCGGCAGCGCGACGAAATCGCGCCATTGCTCGAACGCGCGCGCTTCGCAGCGTTCGGCGACGAACGCTTCATTGACCAGGCCTTCGGTGACGATCACGTGCGCCAGCGCATTCACGACGGCCACGTTGGTGCCCGGCCGCAATTGCAGATGATGCGAGGCCTTCACGTGCGGCGTATCGACAATATCGATGCGGCGCGGATCCACGACGATCAGCTTCGCGCCTTCACGCACGCGCCGCTTCAGACGCGAGCCGAACACCGGATGGCCATCGGTCGGATTCGCGCCGATCACCATGATCACGTCGGCTTTATCCACGGACGCGAAAGTCTGCGTGCCCGCCGATTCGCCGAGCGTGGTCTTCAGTCCATAGCCAGTCGGCGAGTGGCAAACGCGTGCGCAGGTGTCGACGTTGTTGTTGCCGAACGCGGCGCGCACGAGCTTTTGCACCAGGTACGTTTCTTCGTTCGTGCAACGCGACGACGTAATGCCGCCGATCGAATCGCGCCCGTGCTTGGCCTGAATGCGGCGGAATTCCGAGGCCGCATACGTGAGCGCTTCTTCCCAGCTGACTTCGCGCCACGGATCGGTGATCTTCGCGCGGATCATCGGCTTGGTGATGCGGTCCTTGTGCGTCGCGTAGCCCCAGGCAAAGCGGCCCTTCACGCAGGCGTGGCCTTCATTGGCCTGGCCGTTCTTGTGCGGCACCATCCGCACGACCTCGTTGCCCTTCATCTCCGCCTTGAACGAGCAGCCGACGCCGCAATACGCGCAGGTGGTGACGACCGAATGCTCGGCCAGACCGAGCATGATGACGGTCTTTTCCTGCAAGGTAGCGGTCGGGCACGCGGCCACGCACGCGCCGCAGGACACGCATTCCGATTCCATGAACGGCACGTTTTCGCTGGCCGCGACGCGCGATTCGAAACCACGTCCGGCGATGGTCAGCGCGAACGTGCCTTGCGTTTCCTCGCACGCGCGCACACAGCGATTGCAGACGATGCACTTGGACGCGTCGTAGGTGAAGTACGGATTCGATTCGTCTTTCTTGTCCTTCAGGTGATTCGCGCCGTCGAAACCGTAGCGCACTTCGCGCAAACCCGTTACGCCCGCCATGTCCTGCAGTTCACAGTCGCCGTTGGCGGGGCAGGTGAGGCAGTCGAGCGGGTGATCGGAGATATACAACTCCATCACGTTGCGGCGCAGCGACTGCAGACGATCGGTCTGCGTGCGGACCTTCATGCCCGCTTCGACCGGCGTCGTGCACGAGGCGGGATAACCGCGCTTGCCTTCGATTTCCACCAGACACAAACGGCACGAGCCGAACGGTTCCAGCGAATCCGTCGCGCAGAGCTTCGGCACGTTGACGCCCGCTTCGACGGCGGCGCGCATCACCGAGGTGCCGGCGGGAACCGTGACGGACTGGCCGTCGATTTCCAGCGTGATGTCGACGTCGGCGTGACGCTCGGGCGTGCCGAAATCGGTGTCGTCGAAGAAGGAGCGGGGCGCGCGCTGTTGCTGCGCCTGCGATTTACACGCGCAGTTGCCGGAGCCGCAGCCGCCAGTGGGAGAGTTGAGCACGTCGGACATGGTGGGCTCCTGGGTCAGGCCGCTTTCGGCGTGTGATGAGATACGTCGGCGAGACCGAAGTCTTCGGGGAAATGATCGAGCGCGGACAACACCGGGAACGGCGTCATGCCGCCCATCGCGCACAGCGAACCGGACACCATCGTGTCGCACAGATCGCGCAGCAACTGCACTTGTCGTGTGGACGTGTCGCCGTTGCGAATCCGTCCGATCACTTCGACGCCGCGCGTCGAGCCGATCCGGCACGGCGTGCATTTGCCGCACGATTCGAGCGCGCAAAAGTGCATGGCGTACTGCGCGAGTTCGGCGAGATTCGAGGTGTCGTCATGCACGACGAGGCCGCCGTGGCCCACCACTGCGCCGACTGCCGCGTACGCCTCGTAGTCCATCGGAATGTCCCACTGGCTTTCCGGCAGATACGTGCCGAGCGGGCCGCCCACTTGCACCGCGCGCGCCGGCCGGCCGCTCGCCGTGCCGCCGCCGTAGTCGTACAGTAGTTCGCGCAGCGTCACGCCGAACGCGAGTTCGACCAGGCCGCCTTGCTTGACATTGCCCGCGAGCTGGAACGGCAGTGTGCCGCGCGAGCGGCCCATGCCGAAGTCTTTGTAGAACGCCGCGCCGCGCGCGAAGATGATCGGCACCGTGGCGAGCGTGATGACGTTGTTGATCACGGTCGGCTGGCCGAACAGGCCGACGAGCGCCGGCACCGGCGGCTTGGCGCGCACGATGCCGCGCTTGCCTTCGAGCGATTCCAGCAGCGCCGTTTCCTCGCCGCATACGTAAGCGCCGGCGCCTTTCGCGACGAACAGTTCGAAGCGATGCGCCGAGCCGAGCACGCTGTCGCCGAGCCAGCCGGCGGCGCGTGCTTTGGCGATGGCGGCTTCGAGCGTGGCGATCGAATGCGGATACTCGCTGCGCACGTAGATATGGCCGACCGTCGCGCCGGTCACGACTCCCGCGATGATCATCCCTTCGATCAACACGTACGGATCGCTTTCCATCACGAGGCGATCGGAGAACGTGCCGGAGTCGCCTTCGTCCGCATTGCAGACGATGTACTTCTGCGCCGCCTTGGCGCCGCGCACCGTGCGCCATTTGATGCCGGCGGGGAAGGCCGCGCCGCCGCGGCCGCGCAGGCCGGATTCGATCAAGGCTTCGCAGGCGGCGTCGCCGTCGGTTTGCAAAGCGTTGCGCAAGCCTTCGAGGCCGCCGTGGGCGACGTAGTCGTCGATGGAAAGCGGGTCCGTGATGCCGATGCGGGCGAACGTCAGGCGTTGCTGCTTCTTCAGGTACGGAATCTCGTCGACCACGCCAACGCGGTTTGCGTGCGCGCTCCCTTCAAGGAAGCCGGCGTCGAACAGCGCGGAGACATCGCCGGCTTCGATATTCGCGTAGCCGATGCGGCCTTCAGAGGTCTGAACTTCGACGAGCGGTTCGAGCCACAGCAAGCCGCGCGAACCGTTGCGAACCAGGTCGATGGCGAGGCCGCGGCGTGCTGCTTCGGTTTCGATTTCTTGTGCGAGCGCGTCAGCACCAAGCGCCAACGCCGACGAATCGCGGGGAACGTAGATACGCGTCATGCCGTCACCTCCACGCACTTGCTGGCGGCCGCGAAGATCGCGTCGAACTTTTGCGGCGAGACTCTGGCGTGCAGCGTGCCGTTGAGCATCAGCGCCGGCGACAGCGCGCATTGGCCGAGGCAATACACCGATTCCAGTTCCACCGTCGCGCCGTGCTGATGTTCGCCGTCGAAGCGGCAACCCGTGTGCGCCTCGATATGTTGCGCGAGCGCTTCGGTGCCCATGCTGCGGCAGGCTTCCGCCCGGCACAGTTGCACCGTGACGGGCGCGGGCGGCTGCGTGCGGAAGTGCTGGTAGTAGGTGATGACGCCGTGTACTTCCGCGCGCGACAGATTCATGGCGCGCGCGAGCGGCGCGACCGCGGCGGGCGGCACGTAACCGACTTCGTCCTGGATGGCGTGCAAGACCGCTAGCAGCGACACGCCCGGTTGCGCGTGACGCTCTACGAGTTGATCCGGCGCGATGGCGAGGGAATCGTCCAAGTGGGGGCTCCTCCAAAGTCATATATGCACTTGTCATTCATAATGCGTGCACTTATGCTTCGTTTATTCGATATGGGATAGCCGAACAATAGGCGGGCATTTCAGTCGACGCAATAGGAAAGAGTTGAACATATATGATCAGAATCGAATGTCAGGCGCAACTGGTGGTGAAGGGCTCGGACGGCCGGGAGGCAAGCCTGTCGGACGTGGTGCCGCTCCTTGCACTGGTGGACGAATCCGGCAGCATCGCGCAGGCGGCGGCGCTTAAGGGTTTGTCCTACCGCCACGCATGGGGTTTGCTGCGCAGCATCGAAGAGCGTCTAGGCGGCCCGCTGATCGCAAAGGAGCGTGGCCGCGGCTCGGTTCTCTCCGAACTCGGGCAAGCGGTGTTGCGCGCGCAGCGTCTGTGCGGCGAGCGGCTCGACGGCAACATGCAGGCACTCGCCAGCGAAGTGGCGAGCGATCTGAACCGCTGGCTCGCGCCGCCCGCAGACGACGTGCGCATCTTCGCGTCGCACGGCTATGCCGTGGCCGCGCTCGTGACGGCACTGGTCGCCAACGATTTGCCGGTCGACATCAAGTATCGTGACAGCGCGGACGCCGTCAGCGCGCTTGCGCGCGGCGAATGCGATCTGGCCGGCTTCCATTTGCCGCTCGGCGAGTTTCGCTCGGTGTGTGCCGATGAGTATCGGCGTTGGCTCGATCCGCAACGCCACGTGCTCGTGCATCTCACGCGACGCAAGCAAGGGCTGTTTCTTGGCAAGGGCAATCCCAAGGGGATCGTCGGCTTGGGCGATCTCGCGCGCGACGATATCCGCTTCGTGAATCGACAGCCCGGCTCCGGCACCCGTATGTTGCTCGATCTTGCGCTACGGAAAGTGGGAGTCGATCCGGATCGGGTCAATGGCTATGCGTCGGCCGAACTCACGCATTCGGCGATTGCGGCGTTCGTCGCGAGCGGCATGGCGGATGTGGGTTTCGGCGTGGAGCCCGCGGCGCACCACTTCGGACTGGACTTCATTCCGATTGTCGACGAAGACTATTATTTCGCCTGCGACCGCGCGCGCCTCGAACGTATGCCGCTGGCGACGGTGCTCGGATTGCTGCGCGGCAGCGCGTTTCGCCGTAGCGTCGAACAGCTGGAAGGCTACGACCCGCAAGATTGCGGCAAGGTGGTCGATCTCGAAGAGGGCTTGGGCGAAGCGGTGGCGTAAGCGGCCGTAAACATCAGGCAATGTTTGGCGCTGCGTGTGGCGTCCGTTTGGGATACTCTCTAGGCTTCCGCTTCCGCCTAAACCGCGCGTTACGTCGCGCCGATCCATATGAAAGTCATTCTTCACGCATGTACTGCCGTTGCGACGGCTGGTGTGCTCCTCGCGACCGCATCAGTTGCTTTCGCACAGAATTCACCGGGTGTTCCGGGCGGCATTCTGCAAGACCAGTTCCGTCTCGCCGAGCATCCGCAAATGCCGTTTGCGGCGTCGTCTCCTTCGGACAAGTACCAGAGCGGCAAGAAATCGGCCATGCGCAAGCGCGGCGATCTGGGCGATCCCAATGGCTGCAATCTGCAGTGTCCTAAAGACGAATAAGCGGACGCACGTGTCCGTTGTTGGTGCGACGCCGGCGTTCTGCCGGCGTCTTTCGTTTGGCTCTCCGATTCAGTCTGGGGCGGTTGTTGGTGGCTCGCGGCGCGCGCTTAAGGTTTTGCCGTGTGCCACATGTCCTTGAAGCCTTCTCCCTTCATGTCTCCCGCCTGCTTGTCCGCTGCGTAGCGATAGAGCGGATGGCCCTTGTACGCCCATTGCGGCTTGCCGTCTGCGCCAGTGATCACGCTCCAGTCGCCGGACGGTTTGTCTGACGCGCTCGCCGTGGCCGCGGGCCAGTAGTTCATGCAGCCGCCGGTGCAGGCGCTCACGCCGGGTGTGGTGTCCTTGTCGAAGGTGTAGAGCGTCATGCCGTCTGCATTGACGAAACGCCCGTCGACGATTTTCGGTGCTTCGGCGAAAGCGCTTTGTTGCAGAGCGAGAAGGACGAGGCAGAAGAGAGTCTTGCGCATGATGTCGGCTCCTGATTTTGGTGTTGGTCTCACGCGAGGCACGGCGTGCGCGCGTGAGGATCAAACGACTGAGCGGATGCGTTTATTCCAATCACTTCTTCACGAGACGATCGGAATAGATCCGTCAGGGAACGGCGCGTGGATGAGATAGGAAAAGGATAGTGCGGGAAAGCGCGCAGCGGGAAGGACGCGAGGGATAAGAAAAAACCCGCAAGCAGCAGGCCGCTTACGGGTTTCCGGTGAGACTTGATGGTGCAGCGTGAAACATGTTCTGGTGGAGGCGGCGGGAATCGAACCCGCGTCCAGAAGCACTCTACGACTAGTTCTACATGTGTAGTTCTGTCTTTTGATTTAACCATTAGTGACGCGGACGAACACGCTGCACTACGGCGATTCACTAGGTTTTCGACCCGGATGTCGTGACACCACCAAGGCTTAACTGACGTATATGACCTCTGTCGGTATTGCTACCGGTCTTGCGACTCTAGCCCGTCAGTGAACTAGGCAGAGGACGGCGGCCCTTAGGCTGCCAGTGCGAACGTTTCGTCGTTTGCAGTTACGTTTTTCCCGCTGATTTACGAGGTGACGGGGCCTCGACATGCCCTAGCCGCTTCGCAACCCCTGTCGAAACCAGGTCGCCCCCGCGGTTCGTTGCTCAAACTTCTGAGCCAAGCTGATATTTTACAATAGATCGACGGCCACGTCCTGACTCCTTGGCCCGGCCGGCTCGGCGGCTCGCATTCGCCGCCTGCGTTCAGCCGATGTCGCGCAGCAGCCTCTGCAATTCCGCCGGCGATTGGACGACGTGTTGCGCATGCCATTGCGTCGGCGGGATGTCGTTGCCGCAGTAGCCGTACGCCGCCGCGACCGTCTTCATGCCGGCGGCGAAACCGGCCTGCACGTCGCGCAGATCATCGCCTACGTAGACGATGCGCTCCGGCATCACGTCCAGTTCGCGCGCCGCATGCAGCAGCGGCGCCGGGTGCGGTTTCGAATGCGGCGTAGTGTCGCCGCTCACGACACAACCTGCGCGCTCTTCGAGGCCGAGTTGTGCGATCAGCGGCTCGGTGAGCCGCGCAACCTTGTTCGTGACGATGCCCCAGCGCACACCGCGTGCGTCCAGCTCGTCGAGCATCTCGGGAATGCCTTGAAACAGCGTGGTCTCG
The DNA here is from genome assembly GCF_003001875.1 of Paraburkholderia sp. BL18I3N2. NCBI lineage: Bacteria > Pseudomonadati > Pseudomonadota > Betaproteobacteria > Burkholderiales > Burkholderiaceae > Paraburkholderia > Paraburkholderia sp. BL18I3N2. The sequence continues at coordinate 31,373 of NZ_PVNC01000017.1, read as the reverse complement.
ATGCACAGGTCCGCCTCGTAGTTGGCGAGGAACTCCTCACGCATCGACGCGAACTCGTGGCTATCGGGGCCGATCCCGAACGCGCCGCCGATCAGCCCGCGCGCGCCCGCGGACGCAAGCGGGCGCAGATCTTCGAGCGGCACCATCTCGAGCCCGCGATCGTGGCGCATCTTGTTGACGGCCGCCGCGAGGTCGGGCGCCGTGTCGGCTAGCGTGCCGTCGAGGTCGAACAGGACGGCATGGCAAAGACCGAGCGCATCTTCGTTGTCTTCGCGTTGGGGCAGGGGCGTGGGATCGCTCATTGGTTCGATAGGTCCGGCAGGTCGAGGCGGATCAAACGTCGCGGCGGCAGGCGAGCATGTAGTTCACGCTCGTGTCGGCGGACAGCATGAAATGCTTGCTGAGCGGGTTATACACGATGCCTTTGATATCGGCCGTGCGCAGGTCGGCGCTGCGCACGAAGCTCGCCAGTTCCGACGGGCGAATGAAGCGCGCGTAGTCGTGCGTGCCCTTGGGCAGCATGCGCGCGATGTATTCGGCGCCGATCACGGCGAACAGGTACGACTTCACGTTGCGGTTCAGGGTGGAAAAGAACACCCAGCCGCCGGGTTTCACCAACGTCTTGCACGCCTCCACGATGGCGGCAGGCTGAGGAACGTGCTCGAGCATTTCCATGCAGGTGACGACGTCGTACTTCGCGGGTTCGCGGGCGGCGAGTGCCTCGGCGGCGATTTCTTCGTAATCGACGGTTACACCACTTTCAAGGCTGTGAAGGTCGGCCACGCCCAAAGCTTGGGTCGACAGGTCGATGCCCTTCACATGCGCGCCCAAACCGGCCATCGACTCGGACAGAATGCCGCCGCCGCAGCCGATATCCAGCACGGTCTTGCCCGCGAGATGCGCGTGCGCATCGATCCAGTTCAGGCGAATCGGATTGAGCTCATGCAAGGGCTTGAATTCGGCATTCGGGTCCCACCAACGATGCGCGAGATCGCTAAATTTCTGCAGTTCGTGGGGATCGGCGTTGGTCATGGCGGAAGCTGCCTCGAAGAGAGCGGTGAGCGGGCGCTCGAGGATAAACCCTGAGTATATAGGGCGCGGGACGGAGCGGCAAAATGCGCCCGCTCGAGGGCCGGCGCGGTGTCCGATGTGGCGTCGTGCACGGCGCCGGACATAAAAAAAGCCCCGCCGAAGCGGGGCTTTGATACTGCGGTATTTTGTAGCTTACTGCTTCGAAGTACCGACAACTTCGACTTCCACGCGACGATCCGGTGCGAGGCAGGCGATGAGTTGCTTGCGGTTCTTCTGGTTGCAACCGGTCGTGACCGGGTTGCGCTTGCCCTTGCCTTCCGTGTAGATACGGTTGGATTCGATACCCTTGCTGACCAGGTATGCCTTCACAGCTTGAGCGCGGCGCAGCGACAGACGGTCGTTGTACTTGTCCGAACCGATGCGGTCCGTGTAACCCGTTGCGACGACGACTTCCAGGTTCAGCGCGCCGATCTTCGATGCCAGATCGTCCAGCTTTTCCTTGCCGGCCGGCTTCAGGGTTGCCTTGTCAAAGTCGAACAGTGCGTCAGCTTGATACGTAATCTTCTGGCTCGTAATAGCCGGTGCAGGTGCGACCGGAGCCGGCGGAGTCGGAGCTTGAGCAACCAGAGCGCCGTCGCACTTTGCGTTGGCCGTTGCCGGAGTCCAGAATGCATCGCGCCAGCACAGCTCGTTCGTGCCGTTCATCCACACGTATTCGCCGGTACCATTCACCCAGTTGTCGTTCGTAGCTTGTCGCGACGCCGGCACCGACTGTGCCATGGCGGATGCAGCCATAACCGCGGTAGCTGCAATGAACGCGAGCTTTGAAAGTTTATTCATATTTCTCCTCTCGAAATTGAGATTACCGCAGGTTTACTGCGAGCCTGTTGACGAAGACAAGTCATACATTGCTCGAAGTATAACATCGGTGTAGAACAAAAAACGTGCTGTGTAGACTTCGAGCAGTGTCTAACTCTTTGTGCGTTGGCATTTTGCCATATCGTTCCCTTCCAACGATAAAAAAAGCTGCCCCCCATCAAATCACCCTCCAATTGTGGTGCATGCGCAACAAAAGCAATTCCCTGGAGGCTCCGCCAGTCATGGCTGAGCGGCGAATTGCCTCACGCACGAATCGAGCCTGACCGGTTCCAAAAATGCGCGTCGAGGAGCGCTTCGCGTGCGTCCCACTAATAGGTATACGTACCTTCGTCGGGAGCGGATTCGCGGCATGTTAGAATCGCGTGATGCATTGCGCCTGCAATGCTTACGCGAAGGCGCGGCGAATTGATGTTAAGCCGTCGTCTTGGCACGTAAAAGATACGGATAATGGATCAATTCGCCAAAGAGACTCTGCCAATCTCCCTAGAGGAGGAAATGCGCCGTTCGTATCTCGATTACGCGATGAGCGTGATCGTGGGGCGTGCGCTTCCCGATGTTCGCGATGGCCTGAAGCCGGTGCACCGGCGCGTGCTGTACGCGATGCACGAACTGAATAACGACTGGAACCGGGCGTACAAGAAGTCGGCGCGTATCGTCGGCGACGTCATCGGTAAATATCACCCGCACGGCGATACGGCTGTTTACGACACGATCGTCCGGATGGCGCAAGACTTCTCGCTGCGCTACATGCTGGTGGACGGTCAGGGCAACTTCGGCTCGGTCGACGGCGACAACGCCGCGGCGATGCGGTACACAGAAATCCGCATGGCGAAGATCGGCCACGAACTGCTGGCCGACATCGACAAGGAAACGGTCGATTTCACGCCGAACTACGACGGCAGCGAAAACGAACCGGCCATCCTGCCGGCGCGCATTCCCAATCTGCTGATCAATGGCTCGTCCGGCATCGCGGTCGGCATGGCGACCAACATCCCGCCGCACAACCTCAACGAGGTTGTCGACGCCTGCCAGCATCTGCTCAAGAACCCGGAAGCCACGATCGACGAACTGATCGAGATCATTCCGGCACCCGACTTTCCGACCGCCGGCATCATTTACGGCGTGGCCGGCGTGCGCGACGGCTATCGCACGGGCCGCGGCCGTGTGGTGATGCGCGCGCTCACGCACTTCGAGGAAATCGACCGCGGTCAGCGCATGTCGATCATCGTCGACGAACTGCCGTACCAGGTGAACAAGCGCTCACTTCTGGAGCGAATCGCCGAACTGGTCAACGAGAAGAAGCTCGAAGGCATTTCCGACATCCGCGACGAGTCCGACAAGAGCGGCATGCGCGTCGTGATCGAGCTCAAGCGCGGCGAAGTGCCGGAAGTCGTTCTGAACAATCTGTACAAGGCGACCCAGCTTCAGGACACCTTCGGCATGAACATGGTCGCGCTGGTCGACGGCCAGCCGAAGCTGCTGAACCTGAAGGAAATGCTGTCGTGCTTCCTGTCGCATCGCCGGGAAGTGCTGACGCGGCGCACTGTATACGAACTGCGCAAGGCGCGCGAACGCGGCCACGTGCTTGAAGGTCTGGCGGTCGCGCTTGCCAATATCGACGAGTTCATCGCGATCATCAAAGCCGCGCCGACTCCGCCGATCGCCAAGCAGGAATTGATGGCCCGTCCGTGGGATTCGTCGCTGGTGCGCGAGATGTTGTCGCGCGCCGAGACGGAAAACGCGACGGCAGGCGGTCGCGATGCGTACCGTCCTGACGGACTGAATCCGTCGTTCGGCATGCAGTCCGACGGCCTCTACCGTCTGTCCGACACCCAAGCTCAGGAAATTCTGCAGATGCGTCTGCAGCGCCTGACTGGTCTGGAGCAGGACAAGATCATTGGCGAGTACCGCGAAGTGATGGCGCAAATCGCCGACCTGCTGGACATTCTGGCTCGTCCGGAACGCATTACAGCGATCATCGTCGACGAACTCACGTCGATCAAAGCGGAATTCGGCGACGCGCGCCGCTCGAAGATCGAGCTGAACGCCACCGAACTGAACACCGAAGACCTGATCACGCCGCAAGAAATGGTCGTGACCATGTCGCACGCCGGCTACGTGAAATCGCAGCCGCTGTCCGAATACAGCGCGCAGAAGCGCGGTGGTCGCGGCAAGCAGGCCACGGCAATGAAGGAAGACGACTGGATCGACACGCTGTTCATCGCGAACACGCACGATCACATACTGTGCTTCTCGAATCGCGGCCGCGTCTATAGCGTGAAGGTCTATGAAGTGCCGCAAGGTTCGCGGAACTCGCGCGGCCGTCCGATCATCAATATCTTCCCGCTTCAGGAAGGCGAAAAGATCACGGTCGTCCTGCCGGTCAAGGAATTTTCGGCTGACAAATTCGTCTTCATGGGCACCGCGTTAGGAACCGTAAAAAAGACGCCGCTGGAAGCCTTTGGCCGTGTGTTGCGCAAGGGTATTATTGCGGTCGGTCTGGATGACGGCGATTACCTGATCGGCGCCGCCATTACTGACGGCCAGCACGACGTAATGCTGTTCTCGGATTCGGGCAAGGCAGTTCGCTTCGACGAGAACGACGTGCGTCCGATGGGCCGGGAAGCTCGCGGCGTGCGTGGCATGCAGCTCGAAGACGGTCAGAACGTGATCGCGCTGCTGGTGGCCGGCGACGAGCAGCAGTCGGTGCTCACCGCAACGGAAAACGGATTCGGCAAGCGCACGCCGATCACCGAGTACACCCGTCATGGTCGCGGCACGAAGGGCATGATCGCGATCCAGACGTCGGAGCGTAACGGCAAGGTCGTGGCCGCCACGCTGGTGGATCAGGAAGCGCAGATCATGCTGATCACCAATACCGGCGTGCTGATCCGTACGCGCGTCTCGGAAATTCGAGAAATGGGACGTGCAACCCAAGGTGTTACACTCATCAGCCTTGACGAAGGGACCAAGCTTTCAGGTCTGCAACAGGTTGCTGAGGCCGAGGCAGAAAGTGATGCAGAAGGCGACGCCGAAGGTCCCGCAGAAGGTGACAACGGTGGTGAAGAGGGTGGTGCGGCCTGATTCGCGTCAGCGTCTTACAGTCTCAGTGATTAGTTGAAAGCTGCGCCGGGAATAATGGCGTGTCGGGCTGATACGTGTCCCGCGCGGCTTGCTGCTCAAGTTCATTTCTATTAGGGAGTAATGATGCAAAAACGATTCAAACAACTGATGTTGCTGGCTGCCCTCGTGCCGACCTTTGCCATGGCTCAAGCACTTCAGAGCCCGGCTCCGGCGGCTCCGGCTGCTGCCGCAGCACCGGTTGATCCGGCCAAGCAGGCTGCAATCAAGGACCTGTTGGACGCAATCGACGCGCAAAAGCTCGTCGGCGCGATCGGCAACAGCGCCCAGATGCAAGCCAAGCAGCTGGTTCCGGCCATCCTGTCGGACGCGCTGAGCGAAAACAAGACGATGACGGACAAGCAGAAGCAGGCTTCCGTGCCGACGCTGCAAAAGAACGCAGTGCCGAAGCTGGTTGACGGCGCAGGCCAGGTGTTCGCAACGGACAATTTCCGTCAGGACGCCATGCAAGCTCAGTACGACGCTTACGCGAAGTACTACAGCACGTCGGAAATCAAGGATCTGACCACGTTCTACAAGAGCCCGACCGGCCGCAAGTTCATCCAGGTGCAAGACCAGGTTGGTCGCGACGTCGTGAACGGCTTGATGCAAAAGTACATGCCGCAATCGATCAAGGCAACGCGTGACCAGGCCGACAAGGAAGTCGCTTCGGTCAAGCCGGCTAAGTAAGCTAAGGTCGAAAGGCTGCGCTGACATCGCGCCAGCCGCCGCCCCGCAGGTCCGCCTCATAGACTGAATGGCGCGCCGGGTTTGGCGGCTTGGCGGTGACAATGCGATAATGGCCGTTTGCGCACGCGCGCAGACGGCCATTTTCTTTTTTCGGCGCGAAATGGTCCGAATCCGCGTCAGAAAATCGCGCCGGCAAAATTGCGTTGTCAGCGTCACCGCGGTTGTTTGCACGGCTGCCAGCTTCGCCGATCTTTGCGCGTTCTTCCTTTTTTTGCGCCTGCTTCCAGGATCTCACGATGCGCGTCTTTAATTTCTCCGCCGGCCCCGCGGCCATGCCCGAAGAAGTGCTGCGTCAAGCCGCCGACGAAATGCTCGATTGGCAAGGCAGCGGCATGAGCGTGATGGAAATGAGCCATCGCGGGAAAGAGTTCATGTCGATCCACGAGGAAGCGCTCGTCGATCTGCGCGACCTGCTGGAGGTGCCGGCGAGCCATCGCATTCTGTTCCTGCAAGGCGGCGGTCTCGGCGAGAACGCAATCGTGCCGATGAATCTGATGGGCGCGAAGCCGCGCGCGGATTTCGTCGTAACGGGTTCCTGGTCGCAGAAGTCGTTCAAGGAAGCGCAGAAGTACGGTACCGTGCATCTGGCGGCGAGCGGTCAGACGGCTGACGGTTTCACGCGCGCACCCGCCCGCTCCGAATGGCAACTGTCGGACGACCCGGCTTACGTGCATCTGTGCACGAACGAGACGATCCACGGCGTCGAGACATTCGAGATTCCCGATCTCGGCGATATTCCGCTCGTGGCCGACGCCTCGTCGCACATCCTGTCGCGTCCCATGGACATCGCCAAATATGGCGTGCTGTTTGGCGGCGCGCAGAAGAACATCGGCATGGCCGGCGTGACGGTGGTGATCGTGCGCGAAGACATGCTGGATCGCGCGCAGTCGATCTGCCCGTCGGCGTTCGAATGGAAGACCGTCGCCGAGAACAATTCGATGTACAACACGCCGCCCACTTATGCGATCTACATCGCCGGGCTGGTGTTCAAGTGGTTGAAGAAGCAGGGCGGCCTTGCCGCGATGGAGGCGCGTAATGTCGAGAAGTCGAAACTGCTGTACGACGCCATCGACTCGAGCAGCTTCTATCTGAACAAGGTCGAGCGTGGCTCGCGCTCGCGGATGAACGTCCCGTTTTTCCTCGCCGACGAGTCGCGCAACGAAGATTTCCTGGCCGGCGCGAAAGCGCGGGGAATGGTGCAGCTAAAGGGCCACAAGTCCGTCGGCGGCATGCGGGCGTCGATTTATAACGCTGTCCCGCTCGAGGGCGTCAAAGCGCTTGTCGAATACATGAAGGAATTCGAACAGCGCAGCGCCTGAGTATTGCGGCGCGCGCATCCTTTCCAGCACGCATTTGTGCGGCAGCTACCGGCAGGGCCGTTTTCACGCATGGACGACGAACTCAATACCCGACTCAAACCCCTTCGCGAACGCATCGACGCGCTCGACGCGCAATTGATCGCGCTTCTCAATCAGCGCGCCGCGGTGGCGCTCGAAGTGGGCGAGGTCAAGAAGCACTTCAACGCGCCGGTGTTCCGGCCCGAGCGCGAACAGCAAGTGATCGCGCGTTTGCAGGACATGAGCGAAGGGCCACTCGCGAGCGAGCATATCAGCGCGATCTGGCGCGAGATCATGGCCGCGAGCCGCGCGCTCGAGAAAACCATCAAGGCCGCGTATCTCGGGCCGGTCGGTACTTATAGCGAACAGGCGATGCACGAGTACTTCGGTCAGTCGATCGAAGGCCTGCCCTGCCCGTCGATCGACGAAGTGTTCCGTTCGGTCGAAGCCGGCGCCGCGGAATTCGGCGTCGTGCCGGTCGAGAATTCGACCGAAGGCGCGGTGTCGCGCACGCTCGATCTGCTGCTGCAAACGCAACTTACGATCGGCGGCGAACTGGCTTTGCCGATTCATCACAATCTGTTGACGCTGAACGGCGGGCTCACCGGCGTGACGCGCGTGTGCGCGCATGCGCAGGCGCTTGCGCAGTGCCAGCGCTGGCTGTCGACCAACGCGCCGCATCTCGAGCGCCAGGCAGTGTCGAGCAACGCCGAAGCGGCACGCATGGCGGCGGAAGATCCGACCGTGGCGGCGATCGCCGGCGATCGCGCCGCTACTCATTACGGTCTGCAAGTGGCGTACGCACTGATCCAGGACGATCCGCACAACCGCACGCGCTTCGTGATGATCGGCAAGCAGCCGGCCGGCCCGAGCGGATATGACCAGACGTCGCTGATCGTGTCGGTCGTGAACGAACCGGGCGCGATGGTCAAGCTGCTGGAGCCGCTGGCGCGTCACAGCGTGTCCATGACGCGCTTCGAATCGCGGCCCGCGCGTGTCGGCACGTGGGAGTACTACTTCTACATCGACGTCGAAGGCCATCGCGACGATCCGGCGGTCGCCGCCGCGCTCACCGAACTCGGCGAGAAGGCCGCGTTCCTGAAGATTCTGGGCTCGTATCCGCGCGCCCGGTAACGAAATTCAAGCGGCGGCGCGTGGCATCTTGCGGTGGCCGCCGCGCATTCAATTACTCATAGTCGTTCGGAGATTCTCATGACAGCGTCTTTCGGTCCTTCCTACGTGCGCGCGATTGCGCCTTACATCGCAGGCAAACCGATTTCGGAAGTGGCCCGCGAGTTCGGTCTGGACGAAGCGACCATCGTGAAACTCGCGTCGAACGAAAATCCGCTCGGCATCCCGGAGTCGGCGCAGCGCGCCATGGCGCAGGCCGCGAGCGAACTTGGCCGCTACCCGGACGCGAATGCGTTCGAGTTGAAGGCGGCCCTGAGCGAGCGCTACGGCGTGCCGGCCGACTGGGTCACACTCGGCAACGGCAGCAACGACATCCTCGAAATCGCTGCGCACGCGTTCGTGGAAAAGGGCCAGTCAATCGTTTATGCACAGTACTCGTTCGCGGTTTACGCGCTGGCCACGCAAGGCCTGGGTGCACGCGCGATCGTCGTGCCGGCCGTTAAATATGGTCACGACCTCGACGCGATGCTCGCCGCCGTTACGGACGACACACGCCTGATTTTCGTCGCGAATCCGAACAACCCGACCGGCACGTTCATCGAAGGCCCGAAGCTCGAGGCGTTTCTCGACAAGGTGCCGCGCCACGTGGTCGTCGTGCTGGACGAGGCATACACGGAATACCTGCCGGAAGAGAAGCGCTACGACTCGATCGCGTGGGTGCGTCGCTATCCGAATTTGCTGGTGTCGCGCACGTTCTCGAAGGCCTTCGGTCTTGCCGGGTTGCGTGTGGGTTTCGCGATCGCGCAACCTGAACTGACCGATTTGCTGAATCGTGTGCGTCAGCCGTTCAACGTGAACACGCTCGCGCAAGCCGCGGCGATCGCCGCGCTGAACGACAAGGCGTTCCTGGAAAAGAGCGCCGCGCTGAACGCGCAGGGCTATCGCCGACTGACTGAAGCGTTCGACAAGCTCGGCCTGGAGTATGTGCCGTCGGACGGCAACTTCGTGCTGGTGCGTGTCGGCAACGACGACGCGGCCGGCAACCGCGTTAACCTCGGATTGCTGAAGCAAGGCGTGATCGTGCGTCCGGTCGGCAACTACGGTTTGCCGCAGTGGCTGCGCGTCACGATCGGCCTGCCGGAAGAAAACGAAGCATTTATTGCGGCGCTCGAAAAGACGCTCGCCGCCGCATAAGCGTAACCCTTGACCCGCGCGCCTTGTCGGCATGAAAGGCGCGCTTTATCTGTGACCGACGTGGCCGCGTTTTCATTTAACAAGCTGGTAATTTTCGGTGTCGGCCTGATCGGCGGATCGCTTGCGCGCGCGTTGCGCGAACGTGGCGAGGCCGATGGCGCGCGCAAGGTGATCGGCGTGGGACGTTCATCCGCATCGACTGAGCGGGCGCTGGAACTCGGTGTGATCGACGGTTCGGCGGCGCTGAACGACGCCGCCGCGCTCAGTGAAGCGCTTAATGGCGCCGACTTCGTCCTGCTGGCCGCGCCCGTCGCGCAGACGCAGCCGCTGCTCGAACGCATCGCGCCGTTTCTCGATGCCGCGACGATCGTCACCGACGCCGGCAGCACCAAGTCCGACGTGGTCGCCGCCGCTCGGGCCGCGCTCGGCACGCGCATCGGCCAGTTCGTACCGGGGCATCCGATCGCCGGCCGCGAGGCCAGCGGCGTTGAAGCGGCCTTGCCCGACCTGTATGTCGGCCGCAACGTGGTGTTGTGCCCGCTGCCTGAGAATGCGCCGGCAGACGTGGAGCGCGTCGCGGCGATGTGGCGCGCTACCGGCGCGCTCGTGCGCGACATGGCGCCCGAGCAGCACGACCGCGTGTTCGCGTCGGTCAGCCACTTGCCGCACGTGCTCTCGTTTGCGCTGGTCGAGCAGATTCTCAATTCGCCCGACGCCGCGCTGAAATTCTCGTTCGCCGCCGGCGGTTTCCGCGACTTCACGCGGATCGCCGCGTCGAGCCCGGAAATGTGGCGCGACGTGTGCGTCGCCAATCGCGTCGCGCTGCTCGACGAACTCGACGCCTACACGGTGGTGCTGGCGCGTCTGCGCGCTGCCATCGAAGCCGCGGACGGCGCTGCCCTCGAAGCCGTGTTCGCGCGCTCGCGCGTGGCGCGCACCGAATGGCAGGAACAACGCGCGGCCGGCGTCGCGAATAGCGACGCGTCGAAATAACCGGAAACTGGACTCAATCATGGAATTCCTCGATCTCGGACCGTTTTCCCGCGCGTCCGGCACGATTCGTCTGCCTGGCTCGAAGAGCATTTCGAACCGGGTGCTGCTGCTCGCCGCGCTCGCCGAAGGCGAAACGACGATCACGAATCTGCTCGACTCCGACGACACCCGCGTGATGCTCGATGCGCTCGAAAAGCTCGGCGTGCGTCTGAAGCGCGACGGCGATACCTGCGTCGTGACCGGCACGCGCGGCGCATTCACAGCGCGCACGGCCGATCTGTTTCTCGGCAACGCCGGCACGGCGGTGCGTCCGTTGACGGCGGCGCTGGCGGTCAACGGCGGCGACTACCGCATTCACGGCGTGCCGCGCATGCACGAGCGGCCGATCGGCGACCTGGTCGACGGCCTGCGCCAGCTCGGCGCCAGGATCGATTACGAAGAGAACGAAGGCTATCCGCCGCTGCGCATCCGCCCGGGGCAAATCAACGCCGACGCGCCGATCACCGTGCGCGGCGACGTGTCGAGCCAGTTCCTGACCTCGCTGCTCATGACGCTGCCGCTTTTGCGCACCGAAAGCGGCGCAAGCACCGTGCAGGTGGACGGCGAACTCATCTCGAAGCCGTATATCGAGATCACCATCAAGCTGATGGAGCGCTTCGGCATCAAGGTCGAGCGCCATGGCTGGCATCAATTCGTAGTGCCGGCGGGGCAGCGGTATCAGTCGCCGGGCACGATCATGGTGGAGGGCGACGCGTCGTCCGCTTCGTATTTCCTCGCGGCCGGCGCGCTCGGCGGCGGGCCGCTGAGGGTGGAAGGCGTCGGCCGGGCCAGTATCCAGGGCGACGTCGGCTTTGCCGATGCGCTCATCAAGATGGGCGCGAACTTGCAGATGGGCGACGACTGGATCGAAGTGCGCGGCGTCGGCCACGACAGCGGCAAGCTCGAGCCGATCGACATGGACTGCAACCTGATTCCCGATGCCGCGATGACCATCGCCGTCGCGGCTCTGTTCGCGGACGGCGCCACCACGCTGCGCAATATCGCCAGCTGGCGCGTGAAGGAAACCGACCGGCTCGCCGCGATGGCGACCGAGCTTCGTAAGGTCGGCGCCAAGGTGCAGGAAGGCGAGGATTACCTCGTGATCGAACCGCCTGAAAAACTGACTCCGAACGCCGCTATCGACACCTACGACGATCACCGTATGGCTATGTGCTTTTCGCTGGTGAGCCTTGGTGGCGTGCCGGTTCGGATCAACGACCCGAAGTGCGTCGGCAAGACGTTTCCCGATTATTTCGAGCGCTTCACCGCGCTCGCCCAACCCTGATTCGACCCCGAATCGACTGACGTGCGACTTTTTCGATGAAACCGACCCGTCCCTTTCACCAGACGCCCGTCATTACGATCGACGGCCCGAGTGCCTCCGGCAAAGGCACCGTGGCCGCGCTGGTGGCCGCGAGCCTCGGCTTCCACTTGCTGGATAGCGGTGCGCTGTACCGTCTCGCCGCGCTCGCCAGCTTGCGCTACGACATCCCGGGCGACGACGTCGACGCCCTTGTAAAACTGATCGACGATCTGCACATCACCTTTCGCGAGGGACTGGCGCAGCTCGACGGCGTCGACGTATCGGCCGAGATTCGCGCCGAGGAGGTTGGCGGCCGCGCCTCGACGATTGCCGTGCACGCACCGGTGCGCACCGCGCTGGTGGCGCGTCAGCGGGCGTTCCGCAAGGAACCGGGGCTGGTCGCCGACGGCCGCGACATGGGCACGGTGATCTTCCAGGACGCCGTGCTGAAGGTGTTCATGACCGCCAGCGTCGAGGCCCGCGCGGCGCGCCGGCATAAGCAATTGATCCAAAAAGGATTTTCTGCTAACATAGATGACTTGCTCCGTGATTTGCGTGAGCGCGATGAGCGTGACAGTCAGCGCGTCGCCGCGCCACTCAAGCCCGCAGCGGATGCAAAGCTGCTTGATACCTCCGCATTGTCGGTCGACCAGGCGGTCGAACAAGTGGTGCAGTGGTATGAAGCTTTAGTCCCGCATGCCTGATGAAAGTACGCGTTGTGCTTCAGGTGTGGACGCAGTAGAAGTTCGTTGTCAGTAGGTGCTTTGCGATTGTCGCAAAGCGTTGTTTTAACCCTTTAACCCCGCGTGGCATTCGCTTTCTTGGCCGTTGTTGCTGACCATCCGGCCAGCCTGGCACCGCGAGAACCATGCAAATTTTGATTTTTATGTCCGACCTGCAAACCTCTACCCCGAATACCGAATCTTTTGCGGCTCTGTTCGAAGAGTCGCTGACCAAGCAAGACATGCGCGCCGGCGAAGTGATCTCCGCCGAAGTCGTGCGTGTTGACCACAACTTCGTGGTCGTCAACGCTGGTCTCAAGTCCGAAGCCTACATCCCGCTCGAAGAGTTCCTGAACGACGCGGGCGAGGTAGAAGTGCAGGCGGGCGACTTCGTTTCCGTCGCGATCGACGCGCTGGAAAACGGCTATGGCGACACGATCCTGTCGCGCGACAAGGCGAAGCGCCTCGCTTCGTGGCTGTCGCTGGAAAAGGCTCTCGACAACAACGAACTCGTGACCGGCACGATCACGGGCAAGGTCAAGGGCGGCATGACCGTCATGGTCAACGGCATCCGCGCGTTCCTGCCGGGTTCGCTGGTTGACACGCGTCCGGTCAAGGACACGACTCCGTACGAAGGCAAGACGCTGGAATTCCGCGTCATCAAGCTCGACCGCAAGCGTAACAACGTCGTGCTGTCGCGCCGTGCCGTGATCGAAGCAACCCAAGGCGAAGAGCGCGCAAAGCTGCTCGAAACGCTGAAGGAAGGCGCGATCGTGGAAGGCGTGGTGAAGAACATCACGGATTACGGCGCGTTCGTGGACCTCGGCGGTATCGACGGCCTGCTGCACATCACCGACATCGCATGGCGTCGTGTGCGTCACCCGAGCGAAGTGCTGTCGGTTGGCCAGGAAGTCACCGCGAAGATCCTCAAGTTCGATCAAGAAAAGAACCGCGTTTCGCTGGGCATCAAGCAACTGGGCGACGATCCGTGGGAAGGCATTTCGCGCCGTTACCCGTCGGGCACGCGCCTGTTCGGTAAGGTCACCAACATCACCGACTACGGCGCATTCGTCGAAGTCGAATCGGGCATCGAAGGCCTGGTTCACGTGTCGGAAATGGACTGGACGAACAAGAACGTTGCGCCCTCGAAGGTTGTGCAACTGGGCGACGAAGTCGAAGTCATGGTTCTGGAAATCGACGAAGACCGCCGCCGTATCAGCCTCGGCATGAAGCAATGCAAGCCGAACCCGTGGGACGACTTCAGCCGCAACTTCAAGAAGGGCGACAAGCTGCAAGGCGCGATCAAGTCGATCACCGACTTCGGCGTCTTCATCGGTCTGCCGGGCGGCATCGACGGTCTGGTTCACCTGTCGGACCTGTCGTGGTCGGAAACGGGCGAAGAAGCGGTTCGCAAGTACAAGAAGGGCGACGAAGTGGAAGCGATCGTTCTCGGCATCGACGTCGAGAAGGAACGCATTTCGCTGGGCATCAAGCAGCTCGAAGGCGACCCGTTCAGCAACTTCGTTGCGATGAACGACAAGGGGTCGATCGTCGACGGCGTGGTCAAGACGGTGGACGCGAAGGGTGCTGTGGTTCAGCTGTCGGCGGAAGTCGAAGGCTACCTGCGCGCTTCGGAAATCGCACAAGACCGCGTGGAAGATGCTCGCAACGTGCTGAAGGACGGCGACAAGGTCAACGCGATGATCATCAACATCGATCGCAAGTCGCGTGGCATCAACCTGTCGATCAAGGCCAAGGATTCGGCTGAGCAACAGGAAGCGATCCGCGGCCTGGCTTCGTCGGACTCGAGCTCGGCTGCCACCGGCACGACGAACCTCGGCGCGCTGTTGAAGGCCAAGCTCGACGGCCAGAACCAGTAAGCCTGAGAGGTCTGCTGCAGTATGACCAAATCGGAATTGGTCGCCCAGCTGGCTGCGCGATTTCCGCAACTTGTCCTTAAAGATGCGGATTTCGCGGTGAAGACGATGCTTGATGCGATGTCGGAGGCACTTGCCAACGGCCATCGCATCGAAATTCGCGGCTTCGGCAGCTTCGGCCTTAACCGCCGTCCCTCCCGCGTCGGACGTAATCCGAAGTCGGGCGAGAAGGTGCTGGTACCTGAGAAGTATGTACCGCACTTCAAGCCTGGCAAGGAATTGCGCGAACGGGTAGATCGTCGCGCGGGTGAGCCGTTGAAGGCCGAAGAGCCGGATGACGACCTGTAAATGCTCCGCTGTGCTGTTTGCAGCGTGGCATTGGTAGCGTCAGCGGCCAAAGCCAGTCGGCAAAAGACCAGAAAAAGCGCCTTCGGGCGCTTTTTTTTCGCCTATATGTTTGGCGTTTTGCGCCGCGGCGTTTTGCCCGGGGTCGACGAGTGGCCAGCAAGCGTGGCGTGCGAGCACGCCCACATGTCGGCGCATGCAAGCGTTGCCCGCAGCACGCCGCCACGACGATCCGCATGCAAGTAGATCAACGCTGTCCGCCAGCACGGCCCGCAAGCAAAGCCGCCGAATGCTAACCCACCGCCGCACCCGCCCACATCGCGCCCCCCTCCCGCCCAAAACAAGACAACCTCGCACAACCCCCGAATCCCCCACTTCCTGCCCAGCCGCGAGGGCTTCAATTACAATACGGGTCACTTCGGCGCGGGCAACACCGTGGCGCGACGCGTCATCAAGCCGGCGTCACCCCGCAACTGCCGTCAAGAGACCTATTCATGAAATTTATCGTCTGGCTGATCCGTGTACTGGTGTTCGTGCTGCTGCTGGTGCTGGCGCTCGCCAATACACAACCTGCTACGCTGAATTTCCTCGCTGGCTACGCATGGTCGGCGCCGTTGATCCTGATCGGCCTCGCGTTCTTCGTGGTCGGGCTGCTGGCCGGGCTGGTGTCGTCGATGCCGGCCATGCTGCGCTTGCGCATGGAAAATGGCCGGCTCAAGCGCGAGTTGCGGGTGGCGCGTGAAACCCCGGTCGTGGTCGAACAACCGCCCATGCCGCCGTTGATCTGAATGCCTTCCGCCGCGCGCCTTGAGCGCGGCTTTCCGTTTTTGCTTTCCCGCACATTTGCATTAATCGCATGGATCTAGACTTCTGGTGGCTGCTCGTCATACCCGTCGCGTTCGCGTTCGGCTGGATGGCCGCGCGCTACGACCTCAAGACGCTGCTGTCCGAAAGCGCCAACCTGCCGCGCTCGTATTTTCGCGGCCTGAACTTCCTGCTCAACGAGCAACCCGACCAGGCAATCGACGCGTTCATCGAAGTGGTCAAGCTCGATCCGGAAACGGTCGAGTTGCACTTCGCGCTAGGCAATCTGTTCCGGCGCCGCGGTGAAACGGATCGCGCAATTCGCGTGCATCAGAACCTGTTGAGCCGCGCCGACCTGCCGGTTAGCGAGCGTGATCACGCACTCTACGAGTTGGGGCAAGACTTCCTGAAGGCGGGCCTGCTCGATCGCGCGGAAGAAACGTTCCGCTCGCTCGAAACCGGCGACTACGCGTTGGGCGCGCAACGCGCGCTTCTCACCATCTACGAGATCGAGAAGGACTGGGTCAAGTCGATCGATACCGCCCGCCATCTGGAAACGATGGGCGCCGAGTCGCTCGATAAGGAAATTGCGCAGTTCCACTGCGAACTTGCCCAGGAAGCGCTACAACAGAAGAAGCCGGACGAAGCCCGCCGCCAGCTCGGCTTTGCGCTGAAGGCGAACCCAACCAACGTGCGCGCCACGATCCTGTTCGGCGACGTCGACGCGGCCGGTGGCGCGCAGGAAGCGGCCATCGCCCAATGGCGCCGGGTGGAAGAGCAGAATCCGGCCTATCTGCCGCTGGTCGCGGAAAAGCTGATGAAGGCCTACGAGGCGCTCGGCCGCCCGCAAGATGGCGCCGATCTGCTCACCACGTGGGTGGACCGCTATCCGACCAACGACCTGCTCGACGTTGCCTATCAGCACGTCGCATCGTTGCGCGGACCTGACGCCGCCCATGCGCTGGCACGTTCGCAAATGCAGAAGTCGCCGAATCTGGCGGGCATGACGCGGCTGCTCGAAGCGCAGGAAGCCGTCGCGGAAGAACCACGGCGCAGCGAACTCGAACTGATGCGCACGCTGATCCGCCAGCGCACCAAAAATCTGCCACGGTATACGTGCCAGAATTGCGGCTTCAGGGCGCGGCTTTTCTACTGGCAATGCCCGGGTTGCAGCGGTTGGGAAACCTATGCGCCGCGCCGCGTCGAGCCGATTACCGCATCGAACTGATGCTATGGCGGCCACACCGGCTCCGGTCGTGCGGCTTGGCCGTCACCGGGCGCAGCAGGGCAAGTGCCCATGTGCGGGCGCCAATCGCAAGATGTTCATGACCGGCTTCATCGCCGGGAATCCTCACCGGAACCCTCTACCGGAAAGCGTATGAAAATCACCATTATCGGCACGGGCTATGTGGGTCTCGTCACTGGCGCGTGTCTCGCCGAGATCGGTCACGACGTTTTCTGTCTCGACGTCGACCCGCGCAAGATCGAAATCCTCAACAACGGCGGCGTGCCCATTCACGAGCCGGGCCTGCAGGAAATGATCGCGCGCACGCGCGCAGCGCGCCGCATCACGTTTTCCACGGATGTCGAAGCCAGCGTCGCGCACGGCGACGTGCAGTTCATCGCCGTGGGCACGCCGCCGGACGAAGACGGCTCGGCCGATCTTCAATACGTGCTGGAAGCGGCCCGCAACATCGGCCGCACGATGAACGGTTTCAAGGTGATCGTCGATAAGTCGACGGTGCCGGTCGGCACCGCGCAGCGCGTGCGCACGGTGGTCGAAGAAGAACTGGCTAAACGCGGGCTCGCCGCCAGCGCGCAGCATCGCTTCTCGGTGGTGTCCAACCCCGAGTTCCTGAAGGAAGGCGCAGCGGTCGACGACTTCATGCGTCCCGACCGCATCGTGATCGGCATCGACGAAGACGAACCCGGCATGCGCGCGCGCGAATTGATGAAGCGTCTGTACGCGCCGTTCAACCGCAATCACGAACGCACGCTGTACATGGACGTGCGCTCGGCCGAATTCACGAAATATGCTGCCAACGCCATGCTGGCCACGCGCATCTCGTTCATGAACGAGATGTCGAATCTGGCGGACCGCGTCGGCGCGGATATCGAAGCGGTGCGCCGCGGGATCGGCTCGGATCCGCGGATCGGCTATCACTTCCTGTACGCCGGCTGCGGCTACGGCGGCTCGTGCTTCCCGAAGGACGTGCAGGCGCTGATCCGCACGGCCAGCGAAAGCGGCCACAATCTGCGCATCCTCGAAGCGGTCGAGGAAGTGAATCACAAGCAGAAAGACGTGCTGGTGCACAAGATCACGGACAAGCTCGGCGACGATCTGAGCGGCCGCACGTTCGCCGTGTGGGGCCTCGCATTCAAGCCGAACACCGATGACATGCGCGAGGCGCCGAGCCGTCGTCTGATTTCGGAATTGCTGGCGCGCGGCGCCCAGGTGCGCGCGTACGATCCGGTCGCGGTGACCGAGGCGCGCCGCGTGTTCGCCATGGACCTGCACGACGCACCGGATCAGTTCGCGCGTCTGACCTTCACGACCACGCAGGACGAAACGCTCACCGGCGCGGACGCCCTCGTGATCGTGACCGAATGGAAAGAATTCAAGAGCCCGGATTTCGTTCATCTGAAATCGGTGCTGAAGTCGCCGCTGATTTTCGACGGCCGCAACCTGTATGAACCGGACGCGATGACCGAGCTCGGCATCGACTACCACTCGATTGGACGCCCTTATGCCCAACCCTCTGAACTTCCGGCCGTTGCCTGAGACCGTGCCCGGCGCCACGCCAAGCACGCCCGCGCCACAACTCACGGTGGTCCCGCGCGAACAGCTCGCCGCCGCGCGCGTGCTGGTGGTGGGCGACGTGATGCTCGATCGCTACTGGTTTGGCGACGTAAACCGCATCTCGCCGGAAGCGCCCGTGCCGGTCGTGCACGTGCAGCGTCAGGAAGACCGCCTCGGCGGCGCGGCGAACGTTGCGCGCAACGCGGTTGCGCTCGGCGCGCAAGCCGGCTTGTTGTGCGTGGTCGGGCACGACGAACCCGGCGAGCGCATCGTGCAACTGCTCGACGAAAGCGGCGTGAAGCCGCATCTGGAACGCGATCCGGCGCTGCTCACCACGATCAAGCTGCGTGTGCTGTCGCGGCAGCAACAGTTGCTGCGCGTCGACTTCGAAAACTCGCCCGCGCACGAAGTGCTGCTCGCGGGTCTCGCCCGGTTCGACGAACTGCTGCCTTTGCACGACGTGATTCTGATGTCCGACTACGCGAAGGGCGGCCTGACCCATGTCACGCAGATGATCGCGAAAGCGCACGCGGCGGGCAAGCCGGTGCTGGTCGATCCGAAGGGCGACGACTGGGAACGCTATCGCGGCGCGACGCTGATCACGCCGAACCGCGCCGAGTTGCGGGAAGTGGTCGGCCAGTGGAAATCCGAGGAGGATCTGATCGCGCGCGTGACGAAGCTGCGCACCGATCTGCAGTTCAAGGCGCTGCTGCTGACGCGTTCGGAAGAGGGCATGACGCTCTTCTCGGACGACGGCATCCTGCACGCGTCGGCGGTTGCGCGCGAAGTGTATGATGTCTCGGGTGCGGGCGACACCGTGATCGCCACGCTCGCCGCCATGCTCGGCGCGGGTCTCACGCTGGTCGAGGCGGTCGGGCTCGCAAATCGCGCAGCCGGCATCGTGGTCGGCAAACTCGGCACCGCCACCGTCGACTACGACGAACTTTTTCACTGATGCGGCCCGCCGGGTCCCTCGCTGTGCTTCTGTGAACGGCGTGCAAAAGGGATCCGCGCGGCGTCGACTGAACCTGTCGATCGGAGCGGGCGGCACGCGCTGACTCCGATCCAATGCCAAGCTCACTACCGCAGGATCATCAATCATGACCCTCATCGTCACCGGCGCGGCCGGTTTCATCGGCAGCAATCTCGTGAAGGCGCTCAACGAGCGCGGTGAACAACGCATCATCGCCGTGGACAATCTCACGCGCGCGGACAAGTTCAAGAACCTCGTGGACTGCGAGATCGACGACTACCTCGACAAGACCGAGTTCGTCGAGCGTTTCAAGCGCGGCGACTTCGGCAAGGTGCGCGCGATTTTCCACGAAGGCGCCTGCTCGGACACGATGGAAACCGACGGCCGCTACATGATGGACAACAATTTCCGCTACAGCCGCGACGTGCTCGATGTCTGCCTCGCGCAGAACATCCAGTTCCTGTACGCGTCTTCGGCGGCAACGTACGGCGGATCGAGTCGCTTCGTCGAAGAGCGCGAAGTCGAGCAGCCGTTGAACGTGTACGGCTACTCGAAGTTCCTGTTCGATCAGGTGATCCGCCGCGTGCTGCCTACGGCGAAGAGCCAGATCGCAGGCTTCCGTTACTTCAACGTCTACGGGCCGCGCGAAACGCATAAGGCGCGCATGGCGTCGGTGGCGTTTCACAACTTCAACCAGTTCCGCGCCGAGGGCAAAGTCAAGCTGTTCGGCGAATACAACGGCTACGCCGCAGGCGAGCAGACGCGCGATTTCGTCTCGGTGGAAGACGTGGTCAAGGTCAACCTGTTCTTCTTCGACAATCCGGACAAGTCGGGCATCTTCAATCTGGGCAGCGGCCGCGCGCAACCATTCAACGACATCGCCAGCACGGTGGTCAACACGCTGCGCTCGCTGAACAACGAACCGGCGCTCTCGCTCGCGGATCAGGTGCAGCGCGGGCTGATCGAATACATTCCGTTCCCCGACGCGTTGCGCGGCAAGTACCAGTGCTTCACACAGGCGGATCAGTCGAAGCTGCGCGCGGCCGGCTACGACGCGCCGTTCCTGAGCGTGCAGGAAGGTGTCGACCGTTACGTGCGTTGGCTATTCGGCCAGGTGTAAATAATTCGGATCCCTCTTTAAACTGGAATCTCCCGGTTGGTGATGGTCGCCAACCGGTTGTACGAGGGAGATTCCATATGTTTCGAAAAATTCTGGTTACCGCGGCCATGCTCGCCGCTTTTGGCCACGCTTATGCGGCGGTCGACGTCAACACGGCTAATGAGGACGCGCTGCGCGGCATCAAGGGCATCGGTCCTGCCAAAGCGAAAGCCATTCTCGAAGAGCGTACAGCGCATGGTCCGTTCAAGGACCCGGCCGACCTCGGCAAGCGCGTCAAAGGCATGGGCGGGCATACCGTCGAGCGCCTGCAGGCGGAGGGTCTCGCTGTCGGTCCGGCTGGCGCGGCTGCTAACCCGCAGGCTGCGGCGTCTGCACAGACCAAAGGCGCGGCCGTTCCGGCCGCCACGCCAAAAAACGGTGCCACGGTGGCAGTGAAGAAATAGCCTGACACGGACTGGGCGCGCGCGGCCTTATGAGCCGTGCGCGGGTCGGTCCGCATCGTTTTCCCTTCATGGTCGGAGTTGGCAGTAACGCTCCTTCAGCTGTCATGCAAATGACTGGCTCCCGCGGTACTCAGCCGCGGGCTTTTTGCGTTGCGGGCGCTCGCACACGGGCGCCTGCATCCATGCGGGCAGAAGGGCCGCACGGCAGCCGGGGGCACGGTGGTTTAGAATCGATGGATCGAAGACTCCGCGCATCGACAGCACCAGAACCGATATGGCTTACAAAACGATTGAAGACACGATCGGCAACACGCCGCTCGTACAACTCGTCCGGCTTCCCGACGACGAGATCCGCAGCCGCAATAACGTGATTCTTGCAAAGCTCGAGGGCAACAACCCGGCGGGCTCGGTGAAGGATCGCCCGGCGTTGTCGATGATCAAGAAAGCGGAAGCGCGCGGACGCATCAAGCCCGGCGACACGTTGATCGAGTCGACCAGCGGCAACACGGGCATTGCGCTCGCGATGGCGGCCGCGATCCGTGGCTACAAGATGGTGTTGATCATGCCGGAAGACCTGTCGGTGGAACGCCGTCAGAGCATGGCCGCGTATGGCGCGCAGATCGTGCTCACGCCGGTCACGGGCGGTATGGAGTACGCACGCGATCTGGCCGAGCAGATGCAGCGCGAAGGCAAGGGCATCATCCTCGACCAGTTTGCCAACCCGGACAATCCTGCCGCCCACGTCGAAGGCACGGGCCCGGAAATCTGGCGCGACACGGAAGGGCGCATCACCCACTTCGTGTCGTCTATGGGCACGACCGGCACGATCATGGGCGTGTCCAGTTATCTGAAAGAACAGAATCAGGCTATCGAGATCATAGGTGCACAACCTGAAGAAGGTTCGCGCATTCCGGGCATCCGCAAATGGCCGGAAGCCTATCTGCCGAAGATTTTCGATCGCAGCCGTGTGGA
Source organism: Paraburkholderia sp. BL18I3N2 (assembly GCF_003001875.1). Taxonomy (NCBI): domain Bacteria; kingdom Pseudomonadati; phylum Pseudomonadota; class Betaproteobacteria; order Burkholderiales; family Burkholderiaceae; genus Paraburkholderia; species Paraburkholderia sp. BL18I3N2. The sequence continues at coordinate 9,539 of NZ_PVNC01000017.1, read as the reverse complement.
CCGCGTCGAGAACGTGAGTCAGGCGGCCGCGGAAGCGATGGCGCGTCGCATGGCGTCGGTGGAAGGGATTTTTGCGGGCATCTCGTCGGGCGGCGCGTGCGAAGTGGCGCTGCGCATCGCACGGCAGGTCGAGAACGCGACGATCGTATTCATCGTCTGCGATCGCGGCGACCGCTATCTGTCGACGGGCGTGTTTCCCGCCTAAGCGCGTGGCTTAAAGTCTCCCTCGCCAATGAAAAAGCGCCGGTTCAAGACCGGCGCTTTTTTTCATCTCATCGACTTGTGAGGCGCCGGCGCCGCACGGCAGCCTATTGCGAGGCCGCAACCGGCGGCGCCGCGTTGTTGACGGCGTTGGTTGCATCGCCGGCTTCCATTTGCGCCTTGACCCGCTGACCTAACTGATACACCGCCAGCGCATAAAAGAAACTGCGGTTGTAGCGCGTCAGCACGTAGAAGTTTTTCAGGCCCAGCATGAACTCGGTGCCGCGTCCCGGCGAGGGCAGGTCCACCACCGTCACCGGCGTGCCGGCTTCCGACGCCACATCCACACCCGGCTCGTTCAGCAGCAAGCCGGCGCGCAGCAATTGATCGAGCGGCCAGTGCGGCTCCGGCTGGCCGTCGGCGGCCGCTTGCGCGACACCCAGGCTGCCGGCGTCCGAGCCGATCTTCCACACCACCGGCCGGCCGTTTTCCCAGCCGTTCTGACGCAGATAATTCGCCACGCTGCCGATTGCATCCGCCTGGCTCGTGCGCAAGTCGATCTGCTTGTTGCCGTCGTAGCTCACCGCGTATTGCACGATGCTGCTCGGCAGGAACTGCGGAATGCCGATCGCGCCGGTGTACGACCCGAGCACCGTGGTCGGATCGATCTGCGAGTCGCGCGTCCACACCAGGTAGTCTTCAAGGTTCTTGCGGAAGGTCGCCTGGCGATCCGCGCGATTGGCGGTGCTCGGATAATCGAAGCTGAGCGTGGTCAGCGCATCGAGCACGCGAAAGTTGCCCATAAAGCGCCCATAGATCGTCTCGACGCCGATGATGCCGACGATCACTTCCGGCGGCACGCCGAACTCTTCATAGGCGCGTTGCAGCGTGGCCTGGTTCGCGCGCCAGAAGCGCACGCCGGCATTGATGCGGACCTGGTCGAGAAAGCGCGACTGATACACGCGCCAGTTCTTGACCGACGGCGAGGGCGACGGCGTCACGAGCTTGACCGCGGTGGCCGAATAACTCACGCCGGCAAAGAGCGAGTGCAGCGTGGATTCGTCGAAGTCGTAGCGCGCGACCATGTCGTTGATGAACGCGTTGACGTCGGCATTGTTCGCATAGCGCTGCGGGATGATCTCTTCTTCAAACGTTTGCCCCTGCGGCACCGCGGGTTGCGGCTGGCTTTGCGCGAGCAGCACCGGCGGTTTTTTGGCGGCGCTTTGCGCGCTCGCCGGACTGGTTGCCATGAACATGCACGATGCGACGGACAGTGCGGCGGCCATGGTTCTGGTGCGTAGCCGGTTTCGTGCAGACAGAGCAAGCTTGACGGTCATAGTGAGCTAAAGGCGCGTGGCGCAGGAGACAAGGGAAAGACGGGGAAAAACCGATCGGGGCAGTATACCCGACGCCTTCCGCAAAACTGTGCCTGACGCGTCACAGCCGCATCGTGTGGTAACTTGATGAATGTTGGCGCGCCGAGGGCGCGCACCCCTGGATGGAGACATGCCGCGCGCGCTTCGAAGGCGTGACGCCGCAGAAAGAGAATCATGGCAACAGGCTTCTATTCCCACGCCGACTGTCTGCTGCACGATATGGGGCAATGGCATCCCGAATGCCCCGCGCGTCTGCAGGCAATCGAAGATCAGTTGATCGCGAGCCGCATCGATTCCTTGATCGAGCGCGAGTCGCCGCCGCTCGCCGACGATGCCGCGCTGCTGCGCGTGCATACGCAAGCTCACGTCGACTATATCCGCAGCCGCTCGCCGGCTGAAGGAACCGCCGAAATCGATCCCGACACGACGATGTGTCCGCACACGTTGCAAGCCGCGTTGCGTGCGGTCGGCGCCGCGGTCGCCGCGACCGATGCGGTGATCGAAGGCCGTTACGACAACGCCTTCTGCAGCGTGCGGCCGCCCGGCCACCACGCGGAGCCGGCGCGCGCCATGGGCTTCTGCTTCTTCAACAACGTCGCGATCGCCGCGCGTCATGCGCTCGAAGTGCATGGGCTCGCGCGCGTCGCCATTATTGATTTCGACGTGCATCACGGCAACGGCACCGAAGCGGCTTTCTCGGGCGACTCGCGCGTGCTGATGTGCAGCATCTTCCAGCATCCGTTTTACCCGTTCACCGGCGCCGACAATCAGGCGCCCAACATGTGCAACGTGCCGATGCCGGCGCGCTCGAAAGGCATGGCGGTGCGCGAAGCGGTGGACATGCTGTGGTTGCCGCGCCTGCATGAGTTCAAGCCGGAGATGCTGTTCATCTCGGCGGGCTTCGACGCGCATCGCGAGGACGACCTCGGCAACATGGGCCTCGTCGAAGACGATTACGCCTGGATCACCGATCAGATACGCGAGATCGCCAAGCGTTATGCGCACGGACGGATCGTCAGCTGTCTTGAAGGCGGCTACAACCTGTCCGCGCTCGGGCGCAGCGTAGTCGCTCACGTGCGCTCGTTGGCGGGGATCTGAGACGCTAAGCCGCTACGCCGCTACGCCGCTACGCCGCTACGCCGCTACGCCGCTACGCCGCTACGCCGCTGAGTCGCTAAGTCGCGCGGCGCCATCCACTCAAAACGCATTAGGACCGAGCCATGAATGCCGATGCGGGCAATGCTTCACTGGTCGAGATCGAACACGGCGCGTACGGCGTGCCGGGCGTCGTGCGTGTGACGATGAACCGGCCCGACGCCTTCAACGCGCTCTCAGAAGCTTTGCTCGACGAGCTACAGACCGCATTGAGCGAAATCGGCCGGTCGGATGCTCGCGTGGTCGTGATCGCCGGCGCGGGCCGAGCATTCTGCGCGGGACACGATCTGAAGGAAATGCGCGCGGCGCCGTCGCTCGCTTACTACCAGGCGCTGTTCGCCCGCTGCACAAAACTCATGATGACGATCCAGCGTTTGCCGCAACCGGTGGTCGCGCGGGTGCAGGGCATTGCGACGGCGGCCGGCTGTCAGCTCGTCGCGATGTGCGATCTGGCGGTCGCCGCCGACACGGCGCGGTTTGCGGTGTCGGGCGTGAACCTTGGGCTCTTCTGCGCAACGCCTTCCGTGCCGCTGTCGCGCAACCTGTCGCGCAAGGCGGCGCTTGAAATGCTGCTCACCGGCGATTTCATCGATGCCGCCGCAGCGAAGCAGCAAGGTCTAGTCAACCGCGTTGTCCCAGCGGATGCACTCGATGCGGAAATCGCGCGGCTCGCCACCAGTATTTGCGCGAAGCCCGTCGAAGCCGTGAGCGCCGGCAAAGGCCTCTTCTATCGTCAGCTGGAGATGGGTATCGAGGCGGCTTACCAACTCGCGGGTCAGACCATGGCCTGCAACATGATGGATGAGTCAGCGCTTGAAGGCGTGCAGGCTTTCATCGACAAACGGCCGCCTGACTGGAAACGCGACGCGGGCTAACCGCGCGTCGCTCAGGCTCTATCGGATCACCAGCCGTCTTTCAATCCAGTCGATCAACGCCCCGATCACGCGATCGCGGTCGAGGTCGTTCATCGTCTCGTGATAGCTGCCTTCGTGCAGGGTGAGCGTTTTGTCCGGCGAGCCCGCGTTCTGGCCGAATTCGCGGCTGCCTTCGGGTTCGGTGAGCTTGTCGGCGGTGCCGTGATAAACCAGTAGCGGGACACGCAAACCCGCGCGGCCGCGTTCGATGCGCGCCATTGCCAGCAGCAGTTCCGCGCCGGTGCGCGCGGGAATCGCGCCGTGATGCACGAGCGGATCGTTGCGATTGGCGTTCACCACGGGCTGAAGGCGCGAGAGCAAGGCGGCGTCGATTTTCATCGCCGGGAAGCTCGGGTAGAGACGGCTGATCACTTGGCTCAGTTTGAGCATCCAGCGCGGCACGTCGCGGCCGGGTGCAAGCGCCGGGCTCGACAGGATCAGGCCGTTCAGACGCCGGCCGCTCGCGTCGAGGCGCTCGATCGCATACAGCGCGGCCACGGCGCCGCCCATGCTGTGGCCCATCAGGAAGAGCGGGGCGCAACTTTGCGCGGCGGCGTCGAGCAAGGCTTGCGCGTCGAGCAGATAGTCGTCGAAGCGTTTCACGTAGGAGCGCTTGCCGGGCGCGTGGCCGTGGCCGCGCAGATCGATCGCCACCAGTTCGATGCCGGCCGCGTTTAGCCGCGCAGCCAATGCCGCGTAGCGGCCGGCGTGCTCGGCGAGGCCGTGCAGCAGTGCGACGGTGGCCCGCATTGGCGTGGTCGCCGGCCAGCGGTATAGCGGCAAGTCGACGCCGTCGGCGGTCGTAACCGAGCCGCGCTGCGGTTCGCCGGCGGTGTTGCCGCCGCTGTTGCCCGCGACGGACCGTACGTTGCTGCTTTGAGATGTCTCCATGCCTGCGCGCCTCTCCCGTTTTTGTTCCGCCGATCATAGTCGCAGCGACCGTGCACGCGCGAGTGCGCCACACGGAGCGAGCCTCTAATGCTTTCAGGTTATGAAAAGATCGTAATTGATTATTAAAGAGAATGACGACGCTGCGGTAGAATTGCGGGCTCAAATCCCAATAAAAGCAACGGCGGCCGCTTGTCGGGAGCACACAACGCTCGCTGACAGACTCCGCCGTTTCGTTTTTCCATGATCGAAATACGCAATATCTCCCAGCGGTTCGCCGGGCCCCGGGGCTGGGTCGAGGCACTGCACAACGTCAATCTGTCGATTCCGGCGGGCGAGGTGTTCGGCATCATCGGCCGCAGCGGTGCGGGCAAGAGTACGCTCGTGCGCACCCTCAACCTGCTGACGCGCCCGAGCGAAGGCAATATCGTCGTCAACGGCCGCGATCTGACGACGCTGCCCGCCGCGCAATTGCGCGAGGCGCGCCGCGAGATCGGCATGATCTTCCAGCACTTTAATCTGCTGTCGTCGCGCACGGTGTACGAGAACGTCGCGCTGCCGCTCGAACTCGCCGGCATGAAGCGCGACGAGATCGAAGCGAACGTGCTGCCGCTGCTCGAACTGGTCGGTCTTTCAGCGCAGAAAGATCGGTATCCGGCGCAGATCAGCGGCGGACAGAAGCAGCGGGTCGGCATCGCGCGCGCTTTGGCAAGCAAGCCGAAAGTGCTGCTCTCCGACGAAGCGACCTCCGCGCTCGATCCCGAAACCACGCGCGCGATTCTCGACTTGCTCAAGCGCATCAATCGCGAACTGAACCTGACCATCGTGCTGATCACGCACCAGATGGACGTGATCAAGCAGGTCTGCGATCGCGTCGCCGTGCTGGATGCGGGCCGTGTGGTCGAAGAAGGCAAGGTCATCGACGTGTTCCTGCAGCCGCATCACGAAGTCACGCGCGCTTTGATCGGCGACGTGATCGCGCAGGAATTGCCGCCCGCCATGAAGGCGCGCGTCGCCGAGCGGCTGAAGACCGGCAGCGGCCACTTGCTGCGCCTCGCCTTCACCGGCTCAGGCGTCGATCAACCGATTCTCTCCGAAACGATTCGCCGCTACGAACTCGACTTCAACATCCTGCACGGCCAGATCGACGAGATCCAGGGGCAGGCGTTCGGCTCGCTCGCGGTGCTCGCGGGCGGCGAACCGGCGAAGGTGGCGCAGGCGCTGACGTATCTGCGTGAACAGGGCGTGGTGGTGGAGGAGTTGTCGTATGTTGAGTGAAATGTTCGATATGTTCGTCCAGTCGTTCTGGGAAACGCTCGTCATGGTGGGCATTTCCGGACTGGTCGGCGCTTTGGTTGGCTTGCCGCTCGGCGTGGTGCTGTATCTGACGGATCGCCAGGGCGTGCTGCAGAACATCGCCGTCAATCGCGTGATGGGCGTGATCGTCAATGCGGTGCGTTCGACGCCGTTCATCATTCTGCTGGTGGCCGTGATTCCGTTTACGCGTCTGGTGGTCGGTTCCTCGATCGGCACGGCGGCCGCCGTCGTGCCGCTGACGATCGCCGCCGCGCCCTTCATCGCGCGTCTGGTCGAGACCGCGTTGCGCGAAGTGGATCGCGGTCTGATCGAAGCGGCCCAGGCGATGGGCGCGACTACCAGCCAGATCGTCTTCAAGGTGTTGTTGCCGGAGTCGCTGCCGGGCGTGGTCGCCGGCTTGACGATCACCTTCGTGTCGCTGGTCGGCTATTCGGCGATGGCGGGCGCGATCGGCGGCGGCGGGCTCGGCGATCTCGGCATTCGCTACGGGTATCAGCGTTTCCTGCCGGAAGTGATGTTGACGGTCGTGGTGATTCTGATCGTCTTCGTGCAGTTGGTGCAGTCGTTCGGGGATTGGCTCGTGCGTCGTTTGAGCCATAAGTAAAACAACAAAGTCGATAGGTTTGGAAGGGTCCATCATGCAACGTCGTTTCATTCTCAAGCTGGCTGCCGCGCTCGGCGCCGCATCGCTCATCGCCGCCAACGCGGCTTACGCTGAAGACACGATCAAGGTCGGCGTCACCGGCGGTCCGCACGCGCAGATCATGGAAGTCGTGAAGACGGTCGCGGCCAAGAACGGTCTGAACATCAAGATCGTCGAATTCTCCGACTACGTGCAACCGAACGCCGCGCTCGCCGGCGGCGATCTGGACGCGAACAGCTACCAGCACGACCCGTATCTGCAAGCGCAGGTGAAGGACCGCGGGTACAAGCTGATCCGTGTCGCGGATACGGTCACGTACCCGATGGGCATCTATTCGAAGAAAGTGAAGACGCTCGCCGAACTGCAACCCGGCGGGAAGATCGCGGTGCCGAACGATCCGACCAACGGCGGCCGCGCGCTGCTGTTGCTGCAAAAGCAGGGTCTGCTGAAACTGCGTGCCGACGCGGGCCTGAAGGCGACGCCGCTCGATATCGTCGACAACCCGAAGAAGCTGAAGATCGTCGAACTCGACGCCGCGCAGATTCCGCGCTCTCTGAACGACGTGGACGCGGCTGCGATCAACACGAACTTCGCGATGGAAGCAGGTCTGAAGCCCAAGCAGGACGCCATCGCGATCGAAGACCCGAAAGGTCCTTACGTGAACATCATCGCAATCCGCGAGGCAGATAAAAATAAGCCGTGGGTCGCCAAGCTGGTCGCGGCGTATCATTCGCCGGAAGTGAAGCAGTTCGTGGAAAGCAAATTCGGCGGGTCGGTCGTCACCGCGTGGTAAGCGGGCGGCCTGCAAAGCAAGCAAGATACGACGGCAATGGAAAGTTTAGAGTCGTAAGTCTTAACCCGGGGTTGTCTCCCGGGTTTTTTCGAGTTTAAAATAGAACGATCGTTCGATATTGCCGTCACGCCGCTGAGGAGCGATATCCTCCTGCTAAAGCACCCGCGACCGGGCTGCCGTGAGGGCAGTCGTTATAATGTTCGTTGGGTTGACGTATTCGTAACTTTGGAGCGTGTGCATGAAAATCCTGGTGCCAGTCAAAAGAGTGGTCGATTACAACGTGAAAGTTCGAGTCAAGTCGGACGGCACGGGCGTCGACGTTGCGAACGTGAAGATGTCGATGAATCCGTTCGATGAGATCGCGGTTGAAGAAGCGGTGCGTCTGAAGGAAGCGGGCGTGGCGACGGAAGTGATCGCTGTGTCGGCGGGTGTCACGCAGTCGCAGGAAACGCTGCGCACGGCGCTGGCCATTGGTGCGGATCGCGCGATCCTGATCGAGTCTTCGCAGGAACTGCAGCCGCTGGCCGTGGCCAAGCTGCTGAAGGCGCTGGTCGACAAGGAGCAGCCTGGTTTGGTCATTCTCGGCAAGCAGGCTATCGACGACGATTCGAACCAGACTGGCCAGATGCTCGCTGCGCTGGCCGGTTTGCCGCAAGCGACGTTTGCATCCAAGGTTGTCGTCGCGGACGGCAAGGCAACCGTTTCGCGTGAAGTCGATGGCGGCGCTGAGACGCTGTCTTTAAAGCTGCCTGCTGTCGTCACGACCGACCTGCGCCTGAACGAGCCGCGCTACGTCACGCTGCCGAACATCATGAAGGCGAAGAAGAAGCCGCTGGAAGTCCTCAAGCCGGAAGACCTCGGCGTCGATGTCACGCCGCGCCTTAAGACGCTGAAGGTTGTCGAGCCGCCCAAGCGCTCCGCCGGTGTGAAGGTGCCGGATGTGAAGACGCTGGTCGAGAAGCTGAAGACCGAAGCCAAGGTGCTGTGAGGGAGACAGAGCAAATGACGAATCTGGTAATTGCAGAACACGACAACGCGTCGATCAAGGCCGCGACGCTGAACACGATTGCCGCCGCACAGAAGATTGGTGGCGACGTTCACGTGCTGGTGGCGGGCCACAACGCACAAGCCGCGGCGGATGCGGCAGCGAAGATTGCAGGCGTGTCGAAGGTCCTGCTGGCCGACGCACCGCAACTCGAAGCGGGCCTTGCGGAAAACGTCGAGGCAACGGTGCTGAACGTCGCGAAGGACTACACGCACATCCTCGCGCCGGCAACGGCCTACGGCAAGAACATCACGCCGCGTATCGCTGCAAAACTCGACGTCGCGCAGATCAGCGACATCACGGCAGTGGATTCGGCTGATACTTTTGAACGTCCGATCTACGCCGGCAACGCAATCGCAACTGTGCAATCGGCTGACCCGATCAAGGTCATCACGGTTCGCACGACCGGTTTCGATGCAGTCGCAGCCGAAGGCGGCAGCGCATCGGTGGAGAAAATCGAAGCGGCAGCGGACAGCGGCATCTCGTCGTTCGTGAGCCGTGAAGTGACGAAGCTGGATCGTCCGGAACTGACGTCGGCGAAGGTGATCGTCTCGGGCGGCCGCGGTCTGGGCAACGGCGAGAACTACACCAAGGTACTCGAACCGCTGGCAGACAAGCTGAACGCCGCGTTGGGCGCATCGCGTGCCGCGGTCGACGCGGGCTTCGTGCCGAACGACTATCAGGTGGGACAAACCGGCAAGATCGTCGCGCCGCAGTTGTACATCGCAGTCGGCATCTCGGGTGCGATCCAGCATCTGGCCGGCATGAAAGACAGCAAGGTGATCGTCGCGATCAACAAAGACGAAGAAGCGCCGATCTTCAGCGTCGCCGATTACGGTCTGGTGGGCGATCTGTTCACGCTCGTGCCCGAACTCGTCAGTGAACTCGGCTAAGCGCCGTAGCGCCGCATAAAAGGCGTCTGGCAGCACAGGAAGGGCGCGGGACCGATCAAGTCCAGCGTCCTTTTTTTATATTCGAAGCGGGGGAGAACTGAAATGAGCTATACGGCGCCCATCAAGGACATGCTGTTCGTCATGAAAGAACTGGCCGGTCTCGAAGACATCGCGACCTTGCCGGGCTTCGAAGACGCGAACCTCGAGACCGCGCAGGCGGTGCTCGAAGAGTCGGCGAAACTGTGCGGTGGCGTGCTGGCGCCGCTGAATGTCGAAGGCGATCGCAATCCGAGCAGCTGGAAAGACGGCGTGGT
>NZ_PVNC01000016.1:0-174316 GCF_003001875.1 Paraburkholderia sp. BL18I3N2 | reverse complement strand
CGCTTCAGATAGACCGGATTGCGCAGACGTGCCGACAGATTCGGCGCGCGTTCGAGTTCGGTCTCGCGGGCCACGTCGTAGACGCGCGCGGTCAGCGTTTTTTTCAGGTAGTCGTGGCGAAGCGCGACGCTATCGGCGGCTTCGGCCACCTGTTTGAGTTGGTGTAACGACAAGGCAAGCTCCTGTGCGGCAAGGACGAATCAGCAGAGAGTTCACCAGGAGGCAGGCTGCAAGCGGACATAAAAAAACCCGCCTCGTGGGGCGGGTTATGTGTCACTGCTATCCGACGCGCGCTAACCCACCATTCGATGAATGATGCTAATAATCAGCGCAATACGGATGTCGAGGCAGTTCATGCGTTCGATCTTCGTTGACTTGAGGCGCTTTGTCAATCCCCGCTAATTGCCATGCGCGCCGCGGCGAGCGCATGCCTGCGACATGCGCTCGCCGCCGTGCTTGCCCGCCGTCATGAACAGCATCGTGACGACGACGCTGAGTCTGCGCGATGCGACGATCAATGCACCCCGCTCTGCTTCCTGAAGGCGCCGAGAATGCGCTTTTCAAGCGAGTTGTAATCGCCGCCAAAGTGATGATCGCCAGACGTGCGAATCACCTCGACGCCGGTTTTGGTCAGCGTCGGACACAAGGTGTCCTTCTCGTTCTCGCCGTAAAAGCACTGCACGATGGCGGGCGGCACGCGCGTCAATTCCGGCTGGACCTTCAACGCCTTGTCGCTTGCCGGCATGCCGAGCCAGCCGCCCACGCGAATCTGAAAATCGGCATCCGGCGCGAAGCCGAGCAGCGCGATCAGCGATACCTTCGCACGCAACGCTTCCGGCAGACGGTTATAGGCGAACGGCATCACATCCGCGCCGAACGAATAGCCGACGAGCGCGACATGCTGCGCATTCCAGCGCGCGCCGTAGGTTTGCATCACGCGCGCGAGGTCGCGGCTGGTTTGCGCGGGCGGCTTCTCGCTCCAGAAATAGCGCAGACTGTCCCAGCCGATCACGGAGACGCCGTCTTTCTGCAAAGCCTGCGCGATCGTCTTGTCGAGATCGCGCCAGCCGCCGTCGCCGGAAATCACGATGGCCATCAGGCCGTTTGGATGCGCCGCCGGCAATTCGATGAGCGGCAGATCGGAAACGTCGTCGTCGCTCGTCGACACGGCCTGCAAATGCGGCGTGAGCAACGCGACGAGGCGCGCGCGATCGGCGTTACCCGTGGCCGCCCTTTCGACGAAACCCGGCACCTTGTCGCGGATAATCGTCGGGTCCGGCGGGCAAGGCTGAAAGCGTGCATCGAGCGTGTGCTCGGCATCCACCGCGACCGCGCCGGCGATCGTATTCGACGGCGCCTGTTCAAGCACGTGCATGGCGAGCGTGGCACCCTGCCCCGTGCCCGCGACGATCGGCGCGAAGTAATGGCTCGACTGCGATTGCCGTTCGAGTTGATGGCTCAACGCTTCCGCATCGCCCACCAGTTGATGGCAGGCCTCTTTCTTCGCGACCAGATTGGCGGCGTAGCGAGCCGTGTCGACACCGACGGTCAACGCGCCCGCCTTGGCGAGCGCATCAGCGCTCTGCTGGTCCGCCGCGCTCCAGCCGCTCGCTTGCGAGTACAGCACCACGAAGCCGCGTAACGGACCGGTCGGCTGAGTGACCGTGACGTCGCCATAACGGCCGCCGGGCACCGTGGTGGTTGCCGCGTGCGCGAGCGCGCCACCGGTCACGAGGCTCGCTGCGAGAGCGAGCTTGAACAACGAATGCAATGTCATGAACGCCGGCCTCCTGCCAGCAATGACAGGTCCGCGAGCGTGAAGAACACGCCGACCGAACCCGACGCCGCGAGATAGCGCGGCTCCCAATGCGGCTGGAACTTGCTCTTGAAAGCACGCAGTCCGCGGAAGTTATAGAAACGGCCGCCGAAACGCCATACGATGCCGGCGAACCGGTGCCAGCGCGACGCCAGCGGCGTGGGCTGCATGCCGGAGAGCGGCGCGATGCCGAGACTGAGCGAGCGGAAACCCGCCTGCTTCAGATGCAGCGCCAGCTGCGTGAACAGATATTCCATCGCATACGGCGACGCGCTTTCCACGTGACGCATCACGCCGACGGTCGCCTCGGTGTTCATGTCGGTCGTCATGAAGGTGACGAAGGCAGCGGGCTCGCCGTTCTGGCGCACCAGCATCACCGATTGCGCGGCGAGGTATTCGTCCGTGAAGGCGGCCACCGAGAAGCTCTTTTCGCGCGCGTCGCGGCTGTCGAGCCAACCGTCGGAAATCTCGCGCAACGTGTCGAGCGACGCGGGCACGTTCGCCTGATCGATCACTTCGACGGTGAAGCCATCGCGCTCGCCACGTTTTAACGCATAGCGAAGATGCGCGCGATGCGAGCCCTTCAGGTCGAAATCGTCGAGCACGACGTGCGCTTCCTCGCCGAGCTTCATCAGCGTGAGACCGGCGTCGAGGTAAAGCGGCAATGCGTTGGCGCGCACCTGATAGAACGCAGCGCGCCCGCCGTGCGTGTGCGCGAGAGCGACGAACTTGCCGATCAGACCGGCCCACTCTTCGCGCGGACCCACCGGATCGTGCAAAGCGGCCCACGTGCGGCCGTATTTCGCGTACATCAGGAAAGCCTTGCGCGACTCGGAGAACAGGAAGCTCTTGTCACCCATCAGCGCGAGACCGGCGTCGCTGCGTTCCTGCGCGCGTACGATGCGCGCCGCGTCGTGCAGATCTTGCGGCGCCGGCTTGACGAAGCGCCCCGGCGCGGGACGCAGCAACTGCCAGAAAGAGAACGTCGCTGCGAACAGGCTCGCGGCCAGCGTCGCGCGCAATGCACGCGGGGCGCGTTCGTCGAAGGCGAATTGCCACCACAGGTCACGCGTGTACGGCACGTCGCGGAAAGCAAACAGCATGACCCATGTGGCCAGCATCAGCACCATCGCAACCGACACCAGCCAGCCCGCCGTAAAGCGCTCCGCGAACAGCGACGAATGACGGTTGAAACGCCTGCGCGTGGACAGCAGCAACACCACCAGCATGCCGAGCACGCCGGCTTCCACGAACGCGAGACCTTTGGTCAGCGACAACGCGAGACTCAGCACCGCCAGCAGAAGCGTCATCCACCACGCGGCGTCCAGGCGCCGCAGCAAACCACGCGCGACGAACAGCAGCAGCACGCCGAGCACGCTGCAAAGCATCTGCGAACTTTCGAGCACCCACAGCGGCAGCACGTCGCGCAGCATGTGAATGCGTTGCCAGAACGCGGGCGTCGCGCTGGAAATCACCAGCATGCCGCCGACCACGAAGGTGACGAGACTCAGAAACAGCGGCGCGAGCTTCGACGCCGCAGCGGCATGCTGCAGCGGCAAACGGCTTTTCAGCGCGCGGCCTTCGAAACCGGCGAGCAGCGCGGCCGAGACGATCAACGGGACACCGAAGTAAATCGCGCGATACGCGAGCAAGGCGGCAACCATCTGATGCGTTTGCACGCTGCCGTTCAGCGTGAACACCATCGCTGCTTCGAACACGCCGACGCCGCCGGGCGTGTGGCCGATCATGCCGAGCAGCATGGCCGCGGCGTACACCGTGATGAAGGTCACGAAGCTCACGTCCGCATGCGGCAACAGCGCCCATAAGGCGAGGCCGGCGGCCACCACGTCGAGCACCGCGAGCGCCACTTGCGCGAACAGATCGCGGCGTGCGGGGATATCGAACGAGAGCCACTGCCAGCGCGTGCGCACCGGGCGCGTTTCGCCGCGGCAGGCGGCGGCCGCCAATGCGAGCACGGCGAGCAGCGCCATGCCGATCCAACGCAGCGTGACGGGTTCGAGATGCAGCATCGGTGCAAGCGTGCCCGCCACGCCGACCATGCCGAGCGCCGTCATCAGCGCCAGTGCGAGCGCGAGCGACACGCTCGTGAACACCGTCATGCGGCCGATCTGTGCCGGCGTGACGCCCGCCACGCCGTAGACGCGCGCGCGCACGGCGCCGCCTGTCAGCGCGCCGAAACCGGTGGCGTTGCCGAGCGCCGAGCCCGCCGTTGCGCCGATCCACAGCGCCACACGCGGCACGACCGCGCCCAGATAGCGCAACCCGACGGCATCGCGGCCGACCAGCGCCACATAGCTGAGCGCGGTGGCGCCGAGCGCGGCGCTCCATTCGCCGGCCGTCAGTCGACGCAACTCGCGCATCACCGAGCGATAGTCGACTGCTTGCGAGAGGTGTTGCAAGACGACCAGCAGCAACGCGCCAATCCCGAGCGCGAGCAGGGGCGAGAGAAGTCCCTGGTTGCCGAGCGTTTTCGATGCCCGGTCGAACATCGCGCCTAGCCGGTCGAATTTATAGTTATATCGATGGAACATGGTCAATGCTGGGCCTTGCGTGGAGCTGTTGCGACGACGGATCGTCTGCCGCGGCATCGCCGGTTAATGGCGATTACAAATGGATAACGGCACAGGGGTGAAAAGGTTGACAGCGTCAGCCGTATTGCGGGGGTTTAACCTGATAACGCCAATGGATCTGAAAGCGCCGCGCGGCGCGCCACGGCGACCTGCGTGAATAAAGCGGTCGATATTGCCGATTGGGCCGCGATGAGACGCGCCTGATAGCTGACAGGGGGCTGAAGTTTAAACGCTATTTGCGCGCTGCGAATGAAGATTCGACGTTGCGTCGATTGTGTGCGCATGCCGTATCGCTCGAGGCGTTGAAGCGCAGCATCAAGATTTTCTCTTCGCGTGCCGTAATCGAGAGCAATAGCTCAGTGAAACGCGGCGCATTTGCCGGGTGAAATTCGGTACGTGAAGGAGAATGAAGATGGCGGAACAGGATTGGATGATGGCGGGGGTGTATCTGGTCGGATTGGTGTCGATGGCGCTGTTGATGAGCGCGCTGGCCACGCGAGCGACCGTGGAACGCAAGGCCGCAGTGAAGGTGTCGAGCCGCGCGCGCGACTAAGCCAGGCCACGATGGTCGGTCCGATGCCGTACGAGATTGGAACTCGAACGGCGTCACGAAAGCCGCTCAAAACGCGCGAATTACGCGCGTGCTGCCGCTGCAACGATATTCGAGTGATGGAGGAAGCGGATCGCGCAACGCTCGCAGCGCATGCGGGCGGGCCGCGATGATATCGCGGCCTGGCGGGCATAAGTGACGCGGAAATGATGCTAAGCAGTGGCGACGTGCGGATGACAGAGATGCATGTCCGGCCCCTGCTCTATCCGTCAGCGCGTGCGGCGCGCCCTTTGTCTTACTCCGGACGGCGATGCGCTTCCGCGATCACGGCGCAGTTTTGCAGATGCAGGTTCAGTGCATGCAGAGCCAAGGCGCGCAGTTTGCCGAAAAACGTGTTGTTGGCGGCGACGGTAGCGCGGACGGCGGAAGCGTTGGAAGCGGTGTTCATGGCAGACTCCTGTATAGGGTTTATACCTAGGCAATAACCCGATTATAACCCTCTTCTGCCGCACCGCAACAAATATCAAAAAAGCCGTGGACCTCTGCGCGACGGTCACATGCGCAGTCGCCCAATCTTAAAAAGGGTGGCATCGGTCCCCGCGCTGTTAACAATCCGCACCGTACAGGTGCAATAATGACCCCTTTGCCCGCGACCGTTCGCCGCAGCCCGCCTTCATGACCGCCGTCCAGAAAGCCCTGATTGCGCCCCTTATCGTCGCGTGCGCGATGTTCATGGAAAGCGTCGATGCCAACGTGATCGTGACCGCGCTACCCGCCATGGCGCGCGACTTCGGGCGCGATCCGGTCACGCTGAAAATCGCGGTCACGAGCTACGTGCTGGGGCTCGGCGTGTTCATCCCCGTGTGCGGCTGGCTCGCCGACCGATTCGGCGCACGCACGATCTTCCGCACGGCGATCGGCATCTTCGTGACGGGTTCGCTGCTGTGCGCCGCGTCGAATTCTCTCGCCACCTTCACGCTCGCGCGTTTCGTGCAAGGCGTGGGCGGCGCGATGATGGTGCCGGTTGGGCGGATCATCATCTTTCGCGTGGTGCACAAAGCCGACTTCATCCGCGCGATGAACTATCTGAGCGTCCCCGCGATGCTCGGCCCCGCCGCGGGGCCGCTGCTAGGCGGCTTCATCACGACCTATCTGCACTGGCGTCTGATTTTCTTCATCAACGTGCCGATCGGCATTCTCGGCATCTACCTGACTAACAAGCACATCGCCAACACGCGCGAGCCGGATCCCGGCCCGCTCGACTGGATCGGTTTTTTCCTGTCGGCGGCGGGTGCGGTGCTGCTTCTGCTCGGGCTGTCGCTGGTCGGCGGCGAACTGATTTCGAACGGCGACGCGTTCGGCATGTGCGCGTGCGGCGCGGTTCTGCTCGCGGGCTATGTCGCTTACGCGCAGCGCGTCCCGCTGCCGCTGCTGGACCTGCGCTTTTTCAAGGTGCCGACGTTCCAGGCAAGCGTGCTCGGCGGTTCATTGTTCCGGATCGGCCTGGGCGCACTGCCGTTCCTGTTGCCGCTGATGCTGCAGGAAGGCCACGGCATGAGCGCGTTCGAATCCGGCCTGATCACCTGCGCGTCTGCGTTCGGCGGCATGTTCATGCGCACGGTCGCCTCGAGCGTGCTGCATCGTTTCGGTTTCCGTTCGGTGCTGGTGGTGAACGCCGCGTTGTCAGGACTCTCGATCGCGGCCTGCGGACTGTTTTTCCCCGGCACGCCGACCTGGATCATCTGGATTGTCGTGTTGCTCGGCGGCTTCTTCCCGGCGCTGCAATTCACGAGTCTGAACTCGCTCACTTACGCGGAAATCGCGAGCCGCGACGTGGGCCGCGCCACGAGTCTCGGCAGCGTCGTGCAGCAGATGTCGCTCGGCCTCGGCGTGACGATCGGCGGCATCGTGCTGCAGATCTCGCGCGTGCTGCATGGGCATCCGGGCATCACATGGTCGGATTTCTGGCCGGCGTTTCTGGTGGTCGGGCTGTGCTCGTTTGCGTCGATTCCGGTCACGCTGCGCATGCCGCGCGGCGCCGGCGAGGAAATCGCGCGCGGCGGCCGGGGCTGACCCGTTCGACTCACGCCTTCTTGCGGATCACGCTGACTTCGCCGTTGCGTTCGAGAATCGCCGCGGCCACGTTTTCCATGGAACGTGAGCCGATTTTCTGCCGCACGCTTTCCTGAACATCGGTTCGGCTGATCAGCGCGGCGTCCATCTCGCGCGCGTTGAACTCACCGTTGCTGAAGACCTCGCGCTCGACGCCGCCCACCAGCCGCTCCAGCGCGCGCGAGCGCATGCACGCCCACGCCAGCGCCCGGTGACTGATGACGATCACGAGCGACGCCCCCACCGTGGCGATAAACGGCGACGCGCCGACGATGGCGCGGCTCAATGTCGCGCCGAGCAGGATCACCACTACCGAATCGAACGGCGAGCGTTGTCCGAACGAGCGCCGGCCCGAAATCCGGATCAGCACCAGCGCGATCAGAAACACGACGATCGCGCGCATGGCCATCTGCAGCGGGTCGAGCGTCCTGCCTTGACCGAATAGCAGCAAGATCGCTTCCATCACGTCGCCCTCCTTTGACAGCGAGCGGCGACCGCTTACCCGGCGGCCGCCCACGAAGCAAGCGTATCGCCGAAGCCGCCCCGAGCGCGAGCCGCCGCCCGCGCGCTCGTAATGACGCGCGGCGCCGCGCTCCATGCGATGCGCGCGCCGATCGCGATGAGCCGGTCGACCAGCGCGACATCCTCGCTGCATTTGAGAGGCGGAAAGCCGCCCGCGCGCCGGTAAGCCTCCGCCGACACGCCGAGGTTCGCGCCGTGAATGTGACGATGACCGTCTGCATCCACGTAAGTCTTGCGGAAATATTCGCGCACGCTGTGCGGATGCGCGGTCCAGTCGTCGACTGCAATCGAGCCGCACACCGCGTCCGCATCCAGCGAAAGCTGCGCGACCAGCCAGCCTGACGAGACGCGGCTGTCGGCGTCAGTGAATGCGAGCCAGCGCGCGCCGTCCGCCAGCAGGAAGTCCGCACCGGTCGCGCGCGCAATGCCGACATTGCGCGCCTTCAGCGTCAGCGTCTCGACGCCGTAGGCCCGCGCGATCGCGCCGCTGAAGTCGTCGCATGCGTCGAGCACGACCACGATGCGCACCGTTTCGCCCGCCAGATCCTCATGGCGCGAAGCGGCGATCAACGCAGCGAGACAAGGCGCGAGCAACGCCTCTTCGTTATGCGCCGGGACGATCACGCCGATCATAGGAGCCCCTCGCGTTGCGCGACCGAGCGTGCGTCGCGCGACCAGACATCGATCAGCAGATCGGCTTCATCGTGATGCGCGAGACGCGTGAGGCCGCAGCGCGCATCGAACAGCGCATGCGCGGCTTCGGCGGATTCGAGCGCTTCGGCGAAGGGCCGGCGCCAATGACAGGCGAGCAGCGTGCCGTCCGTGGTAAGCGAGGCGGCGATCCGTGAAGCCAGTGTTTCGAGCTCCGCCGAATCGAGGTAATACGCGAATTCGCTGATCACGATCAGATCGAATGGGCCGGCCTCGGTTGGCCACTCACGCGGCACCGTGCGCTGTTCGATACGCACGTGCGTTATGCCGGCGACGCGCTCGCGCGCCAGTTCGACCGCGCGCTCATGCAGATCTGCCGCGAGCAGCACGTCGCAGCGCTTTGCCAGCTCGAGGGTCAGTTCGCCATTCGCGCAGCCGGGTTCGAAGGCGTTCCGGTAGCGCGGACGCGGCAGCAACGCGAGCGTCAACGAACGCTTGCGGCTCTCGTACCAGCCTTCGCGCAACTTCCACGGATCGTCGCTGTGTCGATAGAGTTCATCGAAGTAGGTAGCCGGTGAGCTCATGTCAGCGGCCCTCCGTGCATGGCGTCAGAGCATCCACGGGCCACCTCCGGCATCAGGATCATCGCGTGCGTCGGAGGCTTGCGCCGCTGCGATCAGTTCGCCGAGCGCGGCGAGATCGCGCTCCGCGTGGCTCTGCCGCAGGAACACCGGCAGATCCGCCAGCGCACGCGCGAAGCGCGCGTTGCGGCACAACGGGCCGGCGCCCAGCGTACGCGTCGCGTGATTCATCACGGCAGTCGAGGCCTCTTCCACCACGAGGCGCGCGCGCATGGTCTCGCGTTGCGAATCGGCTTGCGGATGGGCGTCGATGTGCGCGGCGGTCTCGCGCAACACCGCGGCCGCGGCGGCCAATGCCACCTCCACCGCGCCGAGATGAGCGAGCCGATGCGGATCCGCGCGCTGCGTGCACGCGTCGCGCAGCATCCGGCCGATCTGCGCGGCGGCCCCATACCAGCACGCGGCGATGCCGGCGCCGCCGTGCCAGAAGCCGGGACGCTGTACATAGCCATGCGCGCCGCCCACAAGTGTCGCCGATGCGCGGTCGAAGCTCACGTCGGCGCTTGCCGTGGCCTGCATGCCGACCGCTTGCCACTTCGATGTGTCGATCGAGATGGACGGCTGATTCATTGCGACGGCCGCCAGCACCGGCTCATCGTCCAACCATGCGGTAACGAGCGCATGTGTGACGACACGCGCGCCGGAGCACCAGGCTTTCGTGCCGATGAGACGGAGGTCCTCACCATCGCTTCGGATTCCTACTTTGAGCGCCTGCACGCGCGCATCGGGCGGCTCGGCGGCCCAGACACCCCAGCGGCTTTCCACGGGCGGCGAGGGGCCGCGAAGCTCGGCGAGAATCGCGAGCGCGTCCGTGTGTCCTTCGAACAGCTTGACGAGCCCGAGATCGCATGCGGCCACCGCAGCGAGGCTACGCCAGCGCACGAGCGTCTCGCCATGGCCGGGCAAGGGCAAAAAAGGCGCGCGGTCAAAGCCGCGTTCGACCAGCGCGCGCAACACGTCGCCGAGCGCGGCGGAGTCGTTGGGATCGAAAGGCGTATCACGCAGAAATTTTTCAAGCGACCCGGCAGGTTGCGCGTCCTTCCGGCCCCTGTTCGCGGCTGCATGGGAATCGCGGGACGCGGTCATGCCGGAGCCTTGCGGCGGCCGCGCATTGACGCCGGCCGCACGATCACGCGTATCGAGCATCGTGCCTCCCTGAAACTGTTCGATCGATTGCCGGCGGACTCTCAAGGGACCACCGCGCACAAAAGACCCGCAGCAAGCGGCGTGCCTCCGACGCCGAACGCCGGGACACGCACCACTTTTCTTCAGGAATCAGGAGTGCCGATGCACGCAAGCCGTCACACCGCGCTGGTACGAAGGAAGCGAGCCTCGGTCGAAGGGCTAACCGGGACCGCGTCCGCTGCGCCGCGCTTCCACGTCGGCCAGCAGAGCATCGAACAGCTCGAGTCCAACCGGCTTCACGAGATGCGCATGGAAACCGGCTTCGCGGGTGCGCTCACGATCGCTCACCTGGCCGAAGCCGGTCATGGCGGCGTACAGGGTGTGGGCAAGTTGGGGCATCGCGCGCAGCGCCGCGATGGTCTCGTAGCCGTCCATCTTCGGCATCGCAATGTCGATCACCGCGAGGTGAGGCGCAAAGCGCGGCGCGACCTGCACCGCCTGCTCGCCCTCGTAGGCAATGCGCACTTCGTGGCCTTTGAGTTCGAGCAGCATGGCGAGACTGTCGGCCGAATCGCGATTGTCGTCGACCAGCAGAATGCGCAGCGGCCCGACTTCGGTGTTCGCCGCGTTCGCCTCATCGCCCGTCGCTTCGGGGGGCGCGGCGGCCAGCGGCAGACTCAGCGTGAAGGTGCTGCCGCAGCCCGGCCCTTCGCTGCTCGCAATAATGCTGCCGCCGTGCATCTCGACGAGCGACTTGCACAACGTGAGGCCGATGCCGAGACCGCCCTCGCCGGAATGCTGGCCGTCCTTTTCCTGAGCGAACAGCTCGAAGATCCTGTCGAGCGAGCGCACAGGAATGCCGCAACCCGCGTCGCGCACTTCGAGCACGGCCATGTGGTAGTCGATACGCGCCGCGACCTCGATGGCGCTGCCGACCGGCGAGAATTTTGCCGCGTTGTGCAAGAGGTTCTGCAACACCTGCACGAGGCGCGTCATGTCGCCGCGCACGATCACCGGCTCTTCGGGCATATGCTGGACGACCCGCTGCTCGTGCGCATCCGTAAACGGCCGGGCGGCCTCGATCGCGCGCGCCATGACCTCGGCCAGATCGACACGGCCAAGGCGCAACTCGACCTTGTTCGACATGATCCGGCCGACGTCGAGCAGATCGTCGACGAGGCGCGTGAGATGCGTGACCTGCCGGTCGATCAGGTCGCGCGAACGCGCCAGCGTGGGACTCACGCCGGTTTCGAGTTGCATCACGCCGATCGCGTTGCGGACCGGCGCCAGCGGATTGCGCAATTCATGGGCGAGGGTCGCGAGAAACTGGCGCATGCGTTCGCCCGAACGTTCCAGTTCTTCACGCTGACGCCGCTCGGTCAGGTCGCGCGTGACCTTGGCGAAGCCGCGCAGCCGGTTCGATTCGTCATGCACCGCGGTGATGACGACGTTGGCCCAGAAGGTCGTGCCGTCCTTGCGCACGCGCCAGCCTTCGTCCTCGACCTGGCCGATCTGCCGGGCAATTGCGAGTTCGCGCGCGGGCTTGCCCGCCGCCGCTTCCTCGGGTACGTAGAAGGTCGAGAAATGCCGGCCGACGATTTCCTCGCGCGTATAGCCTTTGATGCGCGCGGCGCCCGAATTCCAGCTCACCACGTACCCTTGCGGATCGAGCATGAAGATCGCGTAATCCTTGACGCAGTCGACCAGCAAACGAAAGCGCTCTTCGCTTTGACGCAGCGCTTCGACGTATTCGCGTTGCGCGCTCAGATCGCGCGTGATCTTGGCAAAGCCGGTGAGTATGCCCGCGTCGTTGCGCATCGACGTGATCACGACATTCGACCAGAACGTCGTGCCGTCCTTGCGCTTGCGCCAGCCTTCGTCCTCGAAGCGGCCGGTCAGCGACGCCTGTTGCAGTTCGTAGGCGGGCCAGTCGCGCGCCACGGCTTCCTCGGTATAGAAGCGCGAAAAGTGCTCGCCGACGATCTCCTGGTCCGAGTAGCCCGTCAGCTTGTGGCCGCCGGCATTGCAGCTCACGATCCGTCCGGTCGGATCGAGCAGGAAGATCGCATAGTCTTCGATCGCCTGCAGCAGCGCCCAGTAATCGATCTCGACAGCCGCGCCCGGGTGGGCCGAGGCCGGGACTTTGGCGGCCTTGTCGTTTTCGCCGGCGGAAGGGACATCGAGCTGTTTCATTGTGGTCAAAAATAAGGTCTACGGCCAAAAGCATACACCGCCAATCACCGCCTGCTTCGCCTATGGTTTCACCTGAGGTCCGCGAGAAAGGCCCGGCGCCCGCGTTCGCGTCGAGAAAAGCGCCGGCTGGATCGCCGGGCCCCGCAATTGCTACTCCCTGATCGCACCATCATCAAACAACAGGAGTCGCAATTGAAACAGGCATTCACCACCCTCGCTCTCGCTGCCGCGCTGGCAATCACCTGCACTGCCGCGCAAGCCGAGGGATGTACGAAAGGCGCGGTCGTGGGCGGCGTGGCCGGCCACGTCGCGGGTGGCCATGGCGTAGCGGGCGCGGCGGCCGGGTGCGCGATCGGCCATCACGAGGCCAAGAAGAAGGACAAGGAAGCGAGCGCGGCCGCGGCCGCGAGCCAACCCGCCGGGAAATAACGGCGTGTAGAAAAGAGCCGGTAGTGACCTGCGGATCACTACCGGCTCGATCAATCAGGAACTCGATATCTCCGCAAGGTAGTCACCCGGCGGCGCTGACCTTTTCCGCCAGCTTCGCGTCGTAGCTGGAATGCACGTGCACGCGCTTTTTGTCCGGGTAAGCGTACGAGTACGCGCGCCGCAGCGCCAGCGACGCCTCATGAAAACCCGACAGAATCAGCTTCTGTTTGTTCGGATAGTTGGCGATGTCGCCCACCGCGAAGATGCCGGGCCGCGAGCTCTCGTAGTTCGACGTATCCACATCGACGCGCCCGGCGTGAATCGATAAGCCCCACTGCGCGATCGGCCCGAGATCGGCAACAAGTCCATAGAGCGCGACGAGATGCTCGGCCGCGAGTTGCGTCTCGCCCTCGATATGTCGCAACGTGATCGACTTCAATGCATCGCCTTCGACGTCGAGCCCCACAATCGCGCCGACGATGAAGTCCATCTCGCCCGCCTCGACCGCGCGCCGCATCGACGCGACACTCGAATCAGCCGCACTGAAACCGCTGCGCCGATGCACCAGCGTCACCCGGCGCGCGACCTTGCGCAGCGCCAGCGCCCAGTCGAGCGCGGAATCGCCGCCGCCGGCCACGACCACGACCTTGTCGGCGAAGTCAGCGAGACGCGGCACGCTGTAGTGCACATGACGCGACTCCAGCGGCACGGCTTCGGCCAGCGCCAGCTTCTGCGGCACGAATGCGCCGTTGCCGGCAGCGAGCAGGATCGCCGCGACATCGAACACGAGGCCGCGATCGGTGCGTACCGTCCAGCGTCCGTTGTCGCTTTGTTCGACCGACTCGACCCGTTGTTCGAGGTGGATAGGCGGATCGAACGGCTTGCATTGCGCCAGCAGCCGCTCGACCAGTTCACGCGCGGTGCACGACGCAATAGCGGGAATGTCGTAGATCGGCTTGTCCGGATAGAGCTCGATGCACTGGCCGCCGACTTTGTCGAGCCCGTCGACGATCTGGCAGGACAGGCCGATCACGCCCGCCTCGAAAGCGGCGAAAAGCCCCACTGGGCCGGCGCCGACGATCAGGACGTCGGTGCGGATCGGCGGCGGTTGTTGGTCTGCGGCGGAAGTCATGCGCAATCTCTTCGGATAAGTAGATGGGTGAATGACCCACCATACCGAATCAGCCGATGCCCGGCAACGATGCCATTACCACCGGTAAGGACGCTAGGCGTGCCGAACGCGTTCGTCGTCGCCGAACCGAAGTGGTTACCTGAAAATAGCCGAAATCGGTTATTTCCCAGAACCAGTCGAGCGCCTAATCTTCACTCATCGCATCACGGAATGCATCCAACCCAACTCAGGAGTGAATCATGGAACAACGCCTCGACTTCTACAAAGCCAGCCCCGCCGCGATCAAGGCCATGCTCGTCCTTGAAGAACGCATCGGCAAATCGGCGCTCGAAAAATCGCTGACCGAACTGGTTCGTCTGCGCGCCTCGCAGATCAACGGCTGCGCGTACTGCGTCGATATGCACACCACCGACGCCCGCAAGGGCGGCGAAACCGACCGCCGTCTGGCCACCGTGGTGGTCTGGCGTGAAACGCCGTTCTTCACGGATCGCGAACGCGCCGCGCTCGAATGGACGGAGGCGCTGACGCTGATATCGCAGGAGCACGTGCCCGACGCCGTCTGGGAAGCCGTGCGCCCGCACTTCAGCGACGAAGAACTGGTCGATCTGACGCTGCTGGTCTCCACGATCAATGCATGGAACCGCTTCGCGATTTCGTTCCGCAAGCTGCCGGCCTGAGCGCCACGCGCTCAAAGGCACATCGACTGCGTTGAGTTAGAAAGCAGGTTCGCGCCGCGCCGCATCGCTTGCGACTTTGAAGGCCGCGGTCAATTCGCTCAATTGCCGCGCCTGATCCGCGAGCGAGTTCGCGGTCGCCGCGCTCTCCTCGACCAGCGCCGCATTATGTTGCGTCACCTCGTCCATCTGCGTGACGGCGAGGCTTACCTGCCTGATGCCCTCGCTCTGCTCTTTCGAAGCCGCCGCAATCTCGCCGACGATACGCGCCACGCGGTCGATCGCGGCTTCGATTTCCTGCATCGTCTCGCCCGCTTCATTGACGAGCCCCGCGCCGCTCTCGACGCGCGAAGTCGACTCCGCGATCAGTGTGCCGATTTCCTTCGCGGCCGCCGCCGAACGCTGCGCAAGACTGCGCACCTCGCCCGCCACTACCGCGAAACCGCGTCCTTCCTCGCCCGCGCGCGCCGCTTCGACGGCCGCGTTCAGCGCGAGAATATTGGTCTGAAATGCAATGCCTTCGATCGCGGTAATGATGCCGGTCATTTTCGACGAACCCGCGTGAATCACGCGCATCGTCTCCACCATGCTGCCGACTGACGTGCGCCCGCGCGCGGCCATCTCCGAAGCACGCAACGCGAGTTCGCTCGCGTGATGCGCGTTCTCCGCGTTCAGTTGCACAGTCGACGTGAGCTGCTCCATTGCCGCCGCGGTTTCTTCGAGCGATGCCGCCTGTTCCTCGGTGCGCTGCGAGAGATCGAGATTGCCGGCGGCGATCTGCTGCGTCGATGACGCGATCGAATGTGAACCGGCTCGCACCGTGGTGACAGTGGCGCCGAGCTTGTCCTGCATCGACGCGACACCGCGCAAGAGCGTCGCCATTTCGTCGTTCGAACGAATCGGCACGCGGGTCGTCAGCTCGCCGGCGGCGATCGCGTCGAACTGGCGCAAGGCGTCGTTCAACGGCGCCATGATCGCGCGGCGCAGCGTGCGCCAACTGATGAACGCAACCGTCAGCCCGAGCAGAATGCTGCCGATGCACGCGGCCAACAGCGTGTGAAAGAGCGCGGCCGAACGCGCGCTGGCGTCGCTCGCCCGCTGGTTCAGATAGTCCTCGAGCGCGCCCTGGCTCGCGTTCATCGCCGTGTAAAGGCCGATCAGACGGTTCGCGCGGCTTTCGTCCATCCAGCTCGCGTCGCCGGTGCGGATCGCCTCGATCAGTTTGTCGATTCCGTCGCGGCGCACGGCGGTGCGCTTCACGTCGAGGTCGTCGGTGAGACGCTGTAGTTCGGGCGTTTTCGGCAGATCGCGAAAGCTGTTCCACCATTTATCCGAATCGCCGAGCAGCATGCGCGCACGTTCGAGTTGCGCATTCAGTTGCGGGGAGTGCGGATTGCTCATCGCCCAGTCGAGTCCGAAACGCGCCCGCGACATCGCCGTGCCCGATTTGCCGAGCGCGACGACGGAAGCGAAATGCACCGTGTAGGCGTCGCGCTGCGCCGAGTTGGTTTCGCGCATGCCGAGAATGCCGAGCACGCCTGTGGCGATCAGCAGCACGCTTAGAAACGCGATGGTGATCGCGATCCGTAGATTGATGGTCAGATTCTTGGTCATCGTGTTTTTTATCGCTCTGGCTGGTTTTGGCGCTCTGGCATATGACGTGCGGCCCCGCGCACGTGAACAATTAATTGTTCCTTATTTGGAACAATTAACCGTATGTGGAAAGTATAGCGATTCGCCTTCCGGCGAAAAAACAAATTTTCGCGGACGCGGTAAACGCGCAACAGGCCGCGACGTGCCTGTTTCGCCGGTGGGCGGTGCCGCCCGGCTCGAATAGATTCAATCGACGAACCACCAAACAGCGGCATGCCGCTGCGGATTATTCTGGAATCCTAGCTATATGGCGCGCACCACACGGAAGTCTCTATGCCAATGAGCAATCCGTCGCCGTCAATGTCAATGCGTGGCGTTGGCCCTTACGCCTTACGCCCCACGCCTCGCCGCTATTCCCCGATCCACGACCCACGCAGATCGCTGTCATGCAGCAGTTGCAACAGCGTGCCCGCCGGCCTGCTGAGCCGTTTCGCCGCCAGCGCGATGAATTCCACCGACGGCAGCGTCGGCAGACTCGCCATGTTCAAGGGCGCCGCGAGACCCCGCGCCGCCAGATACTGCGGACGTACCGTAATGCCGAGCCCGCCACGCGCGGCCGCGATGCAACCCGCGTGGCTGCTGCTCGTGCACACCAGCTGCCAACTGAATCCCGCCTCGGCGAGCGCGTCGAGCACGACGGCGCGCGTCACGCTCGGCTCGGCGACCAGAATCAGCGGCAACGGCTGGCTTAGATCGACCAGCGTGCCGGCGCGCGCCAGCCACTCCAGCCGCCCGGTGAAGAGCGGCACGCCGCGCCGGTCGCCGAGACGCCGCTTGCCAACCAGCAGATCGATCGCGCCGGCGTCGAGCAGTTCATACAGCTTGCCGGTCATGCCGATGGTGATTTCCAGTTCGACATCCGGATGCGCGTCGCGAAACGCCGCCAGCACGGTGGGTAACGGGCCGAGCGCGACATCGTCCGAGGAACCGAGCCGCACGCGGCCTTTCAGACGCGGTGCGCGAAACTGCGATTCGGCCCGCGAAAGCGCCTGCAGAATCACGCTGGCGTGCGCGAGCATGGCTTCGCCGTCGGGCGTCATCGCGAGCGAATGGGTGTCGCGCACGAAAAGCCGCCGGCCCACGCTCTGCTCGAGCCGCCGGATGTGTTCGCTGACGCTCGATTGCGTCAGATCGAGCCGCCGCCCCGCCTCGGTGAAGCTGTGGCACGCCGCGACGGTCGAAAAGGTCTTGAGCCAGATGGGATTAAGCATGGAGCATTGTCGCGCTGCTCATCGGCAAAGTCGATAACAGTCAACACCCCTAGTGGGTTTCCGATTGACGAGGATGTCAATATGATGACGGAACTGCTCCACTGAATGCTCGGAGCCGAAGTGGCCACCCAATGCCGCCGCCCCGCTGCTCGATCAAAAGATGACCAAGGATTCTTCCCAGACCGCTTTGCTCTGGATCGTCGCCGCCGGCTTTTTTATGCAGTCGCTCGACACGACCATCGTCAACACCGCGCTGCCGTCGATTGCGAACAGCCTGCACGTGGCGCCGCTCGCGATGCAGCCGATCGTGGTCGCTTACACGCTGACCATGGCGATGCTTACGCCCGCCTCCGGCTGGCTCGCCGACCGCTTCGGCACGCGGCGCGTCTACTTCGCCGCCATCCTCGTGTTCGTGCTCGGTTCGATCTGCTGCGCGAGCGCGCATACGCTCGGCCAACTGGTGATGGCGCGCGTGCTGCAAGGCGTGGGTGGCTCGATGCTGCTGCCGATCGGGCGGCTCGCCGTCCTGCGCAGCGTCACGGGCGACCAGTACGTCGCGGCGCTCGCGTTCATTTCGGTGGCCGGACAACTGGGGCCGATCGCCGGGCCGACGCTCGGCGGCTGGTTCGTTCAGGCGATCACGTGGCACTGGATTTTCCTGATCAACGTGCCGATCGGCGCCGTCGGTCTGTACGCGGTGCAGCGCTTCTTGCCGTCGCATGGCGAAGCAAAGGCGCCGCCGTTCGACTTCGTCGGCTGCGGGTTGCTCTCGTTATGCATGATCGCGTTCTCGCTCGCCGTCGACTCGCCGATGCCCACGCATCGCGTGGCATGGTCGATGGCGCTGTTCGCGCTCGCCGCCGTAAGCGCGCTGGCCTATATCCCGCATGCAAGACGGCGCGTGAATCCGCTCTTCAAACTGTCGCTCTTTCGTGAGCCGAACTTCAGCGTTGGCCTGATCGGCAATCTGGTGTGCCGCATCGGTTCGAGCGCCGTGCCGTTTCTCGTGCCCTTGCTGCTGCAATTGCAACTGGGCTACTCGCCGCTGCATTCCGGTCTGATGATGCTGCCCGCGGCTCTCGCCGGCACCGTCGCCAAACGCTGGATCGCGCCGCTCGTGCGCCGCTATGGCTACGACACGTTCCTGCTGGTCAATACGATCGTCGTCGGTTCGTCGATCGTTGCGTTCGCACTGATTACGCGCGGCACGCCGCTCGCGGTCGAGATCGCGATTCTGGCCGTGTTCGGCGCGGCCAACTCCATGCAATTCGCGGCCATGAACAGCGTCACGCTCAAAGGCCTCTCGCATGAAGATGCCGGCAGCGGCAACAGCCTTTTTTCGATGGTGCAGATGCTGGCCATCGGGCTGGGCGTGTCGATCGGCGGCGGGCTGGTGAATCTTTTTTCGGCGCAAGCCGGATCGGCCGCGCTCGGTTTTCGGCTCGCCTTCGTGTGCGTCGGCATGATCACGCTGGTGTCGGCGTGGGTGTTTCGCCACCTCGACGAAGCGCCTGCCTCGCGCCCGGTGCGCGGGCAAGCGACTCAGGGCGCGGGCCGCTGATCGAAGCCTTGCGTCACGTCAGTCCGGCAAGCGGATGCCGGAAAATCCCGCACACGCCTCGATCAAACGCTCCTGAACGGCAACGTCGCGCACGGCCGGGTGTGTTTCGCACCGCTTCATGTGATAGAAGTACGCGCCGCTGACGGTGGCCGCCGGCTCGTCGCTGACGGCGAGCCACACCTGGGTTTTCGGCGCGGCCTGCAAATCGTCCGGTGCCCCCGGACCACCCATTTTCGTCGCCACCCACCCTGGCTCCAGCGCATTCGACAACACCTGCGGCCAGCGCCGCGCCATCGCGAACGCCAGCAACGCGTCGTGCAGTTTCGAGTCCGAGTACGCCGCCGCGCCCCGCCAGGGGCGCCGCTCCCAGGCCAGATCGTCGAGGCTCGCGTCGCCGCTGCGATGCAGGCCCGAGCTCAGATAGACGAGCCGCTTCGGCTTCTCGATCAAAGCGGTGAGGATGTACGGCGCCAGCGTATTGACCGCGAACACGTGCGGCAAGCCGTCGACGGTGGCGACCCGGCGCGGCTCCTGATAGCCGACCGCCGCGTTGTGGATCACCGCGTCGAAACGGCCGAGCCGGTTGACCTGCTCGGCGAGCGTCACCGTGGCTGCGATGCTCGACAGGTCGCCGGCCAGTGCGGCTTGCGCTTGCGGCACGGCTTGCAACGCCTGGTCGGCGCGCGCCGCGCTGCGCGCATGCAACACCACCTGATGGCCGGCCTCGACGAGTAGACGCGCAGCCATTTGACCGAGACCATCGGCGGAACCGGTAATAAAAATTCGCGACATGGGACGCCCTCCTTGTTCAGCGTGAATATGCCCGATGCATGACGAGAAGCACATGTCTTGGTGCTTCGGGCGAACGGCAACAGATTAACGCCCGCCGCTCGACTGACGCGATAGCCTGGCTGTCATTCCACTCATGACATCACATCATTCGTTCGCCTTACCAGGCGGCGTTTCCCCGAGTCCACGCGTGAATTCAAACGGACTTTCGCGTTAGCATGTCACGCATTAACGAATAACAAAGGACTATCACATGCCATTTGACGAGCGCATGCTGAACGGCATGGGCGTCTTGACGGCGATTGTCGATTGCGGGAGTTTTGCGGCAGCCGGAGAAGCGCTCGACATGTCGCAATCCGGGGTGAGCCGTTCGGTCGCGCGGCTCGAAGCGCGTCTGGGCATCCGGCTCTTCGATCGCACCACGCGTTCTGTCACGCTGACCGACGAAGGCCGGCGCTTCTACGAACAGATCGTGCCGCTGCTGGGCGGACTCGAAGAGGCGGCGGCTTCCGCCGCGCAGGGCGCAACTGCCGTGCGCGGACGTTTGCGCGTGAACATGGATCCGTTCTTTTCGCGCCTCGTACTCGGGCCGCGGCTGGGCAGTTTTATCGACAAGCATCCCGATCTGCAGCTCGAACTGATCACCCGCGATCAGACGGGCGATCTGGTCGGCGACGGCTTCGATCTCGCGATCCGTTTTGGCGATCCGCCGATGTCGACGCTGATCGCGCGCAAACTGCTGGACACGCGGATTCTCACCGTAGCCGCGCCGTCGTATCTGAAGAAGCACGGGCACCCGGCGACTCCGGCGGAACTCGAAAGCGGCAAGCATGTCTGCATCAAGTTTCGCGATCCGCTCACGGGCTACCCGTTCAGTTGGGAATTTCATCGCGGCCGCAAGAAAATCTCGATCGCGCCACAGGGTCGGTTGACCGTGAACGACGTGGGCACCCTGCACAGCGTTTGCACGGCGGGCCAGGGCGTCGCGCAGATCCTCTCGCTCGGCACCGAGTCGTTGATGGCGAGCGGAAAGCTCGTCGAGCTATTTCCCGATTGGGGCGACGAGGTTTATCCGCTGTATGCGCTCTATCCTTCGCGGCATCATCCGCCGGCGAAGGTGCGGGCGTTTTACGATTTCATCGTGTCGCTGACAGGCGGCGCGCCGCGCGAAACGGCGGCTTGAGGCCATGTTCGGCGACGTCTGGGCATCGGCCACGACGCGCTGCGCCACTCCACGTCAGGAAATCGTGTAACGGTTCTGTGGGCCGCCGATGTACACACCGCGCGCGAGCGTGAGAATCTGCTCGCGATGCTGGTCGAACGCGGCAAGCACCGCTGGTTCGTCGGAGCCCGCACTCGGACTCAGATTCGAAATCACCGAGCGGTTGACCGTGAAAGCGATTTCGCGCGCATTGTCGTAGCCCCAGAAATTCACGCAGTGATGAGAGGCGTCGTAGCTGCGGCAGGGATTCGGGAAGTTGAGGGACATGTCGTACTCCCGGGATATAGGGTTCTCCTTCCACGGTGCGCTGAATGGGGGAACGGGTCAAGGGCTTTGTTTGTCAGTGCGCGCAGCGCGATGGCCAGCCCGATCAGAACACGAAACACGAGCCCAGGTCTGCCGATTGCTGCAGTGCTCATGTCATCCAACCAGGAGAGGATCATGAGCGAAACTAAAGAACAGGCCAAGGACAAACCGGCCGATATCGAGCATCCGCAGCCAGCCACGCACAGCGACAACGAGAAGAGCAAGCTGCCCAAACGCAACGACGAAGGGCGTGATCAAGCGCCATCGGACAATCCGGGCAAGAAACCCGGCGAGGGCGAGCCGCCTGTCGGCTGAGAATATTAAGCGCCAATCCAGGAGCGGCTTTGCTGCATTTCGCTAGCTAAGCCGCATAAATTTTTCCCTTCTGACGGCTTTCATAAGCCAAACATTTCTTCCTCTTTTTTACCGATTATTTTTTCCGCGTGATGGACTATTTTTCTGCTTGCAGCGACGTGTGCGCCAAGCGGACCAGCTGCCGCCCCTCAACAGATAACAAAGGCGACGCTTATGTCCATCTCCTCGACTCCCCCTCACCGCCCCCACGTGTCCGTCTGTCTGCCGACCTGTGACCGCCCTGAGCTGCTCGCCATGTGCATCGACTCGTGCCTCGCGCAGAGCTACGACGATCTGGAGATCGTGATCGGAGATGACTCGAAGGACGCGCGCACTGAGCGGCTGATCGCAGCCCGTTACGCGCACGAACCGCGCGTGCGCTATGTAAAAAATCGGCCGCCGCTCGGCCAGGCGCGCAACGTCGAGAGCCTGTTCGAGCGCGCAAGCGGCGACAAAATCCTGCTGATCCACGACGACGATCTGCTCGCCACGGACGGCGTCGAAAAGCTCGTGTCGCTATGGCTGCGCCACCCGCAACTCGATGTGGCATTCGGCGACCAATATGAAGCCGATCACAGCGGCGCCATCGACCTCGAGGCGAGCGCGAAGCTCAACGCCGCATTCCGGCGCACGAAAGACGCCGAAGGCCTGCAGTCGCAGCCCGGTCGAACCGGTCTGATCCAGATGTTTCCGAACAACGGCTGGATGGCCAACGCCGAACTCGTGAAGCGGATCGGCTACCGGGAAGAATACGGCGCGTGCTGCGACTTCGTATTCGGCACCGAACTCTGTCTCGCCGCGCGCGAGGTGTTCTATCTGCACGACTATGTCTCGGTGTATCGAAAGACGGCAAGCTCCATCTCGCATAGCACGCGCGGCACTGCGGTCGCGGCGACGGTCAGCGCCTATGCGTTCGTCAAGGCGCTGCAGTTGCCGGCGCAACTGGAGCCGTCGCGCAAGCTGGCGTTGCGCCGGCTCGCGCCGATCGTGGTGTCGCTTCACGCCAGAAACAGTCAGGTGCGCGACGGGTTCAAGGTCGCGTTCGCACATCTGTTCGCGTACAACTACGGCTTGAGCGCGCGGCTTTACTATCATCTTCTGACGCTTGCGCGTGCCGCGCTGAGCGCGCCTCAGCAGGCCGTCGCGGCGGCCGCGGTTGCGGCGGTGGCGGCCGCGCCCGTTGTGGCCGCGGAGCCGGCCGCCGTGGTGAAGGAACTCGTCTCCGAACTGGTAAGCGATCATTCGGAACCGGTCTGACGCGCCGCCGCCAGCGCGCACGCGTGCAAGCCCTCAGCAATCAGCGTGTTTTGTGCTAAGCATCCCATGCTAAGCAAACGCGGATTTGTTGCTTGGTCCGGTGTGGCGCACTGATTACGATGAAAGCGAACCTACACCAGCCCCGAGGTGACTCGCATGTCCGACAGTGCCTGTTTCAAGCCGCGCGTGATCGAACCCGTCGTCGTCAACCAGCCTGAGGGATTGGGCCTCGCCGTGGAACTATGGCTCGCGCAACCCGTCGACGGAATCGCGGGGCGAGCGCTGCAGATTCATTTACGCAGCGACGCAAAAATGGCCCAGGCCGAGACGCTGCGCGATCTGCTGCATGCGTTGGGCACCGAGATCGTCGTGGCGTGACCATGCGCCTTGCCCTTGGTGCGCTGCGGGCTGCATCGCTGCTCACGCCCATAAAAAACACGGCGGCCAGGGTTGCCCCGGACCGCCGTTCTCATGCATCGCCCGAACGTATTTCGCGAGCGAGCGGACCTCGATTCAAAGCCTCAAGGCTCCAGACGCAAATATCCTTCTTTCGACGGATCGCGCATCCGCAGCGAAACGATGCCGGCAATCGCGCACAGCGCGGTCACGTACCAGTAGAACATCGATTCGTTGCCGACCGACTTCAGCCACAGCGCCACATACTCCGCCGAGCCGCCGAAGATCGCATTCGCCACCGCGTACGAAAGCCCCACGCCGAGCGCACGCACTTCCGGCGGGAACATTTCCGCTTTGATCAGGCCGCTGATCGACGTATAGAAACTGACGATCGCAAGCGCCACCACGACCAGACCGAAGGCCGCATACGGGCTCGTCACGTCTTTCAGCGCGTGCAGCAGCGGCACGGTGCCGATGGTCGCGAAGAAGCCGAAGAACAGCATGGAACGACGGCGGCCGATGCGGTCCGACAACGCGCCGAACGCCGGCTGCATCACCATGTAGACGAAGAGCGCCGCGGTCATCACGTTGCTGGCCGTCTTCGCGTGCATGCCGGCCGTGTTGACCAGGTACTTCTGCATGTACGTGGTGAACGTGTAGAAAATCAGCGAGCCGCCGGCCGTGAAACCGAGCACGGTCATGAACGCGCCTTTGTGCAGCCACAGGCCGCGCAGCGTGCCGGCTTCCTTGCGTTGACGGGTTTCGGCGGTGGTCGTTTCGTCGAGCGATTTACGCAGATACAGCGCGATCAATGCCGCGACCGCGCCAATTGCGAACGGCACGCGCCAGCCCCATGCTTTGAGTTCTTCGGTGGAAAGCGTTTGTTGCAGCACCACCAGCACCAGCAGCGCGCACAACTGCCCGCCGATCAGCGTGACGTACTGGAACGACGCGAAGAAACCGCGCCGGCCCTTGAGCGCGACCTCGCTCATGTAGGTCGCGCTGGTGCCGTACTCACCGCCCACCGACAAGCCCTGGAACAGCCGCGCGACCAGCAGCAGCGCCGGCGCCAGCGCGCCGATCTGCGCGTAGGTGGGCAGCACGGCGATCACGAGCGAGCCGCCGCACATCATGAACACCGACACCATCATCGCGGTGCGGCGGCCGTGCTTGTCGGCGAGGCGGCCGAAGAACCAGCCGCCGATCGGACGCATCAGGAAGCCGGCGGCGAACACGCCTGCCGTGTTGAGCAACTGCGTGGTGGTGTTGCCACTCGGGAAGAACGCCGGCGCGAAGTACAGCGCACAGAACGAATACACGTAGAAGTCGAACCACTCGACGAGATTGCCCGATGAGGCGCCAACGATCGCGAAGATGCGGCGCCGGGTGTCGTGAGCCGAGGCCACGGTTTGGTCGGTTAGGTCGGTCATGCTTGTCTCTATCCTTGTAATTGAACGGAGGTCACCGTGGTGGCGCCGCCTTCAGATCGCGTGCACGGGAGTGTTTATCCCGTCCAGGCTAATTTTACAGAATCGCAAGGAAGAGTTGGAGCTTTGTTCGAGCGGCTAGGGGGCTAAGTTGTCGCGCAGCGGCGCTCGTGTCTTAATCTGCTGCATCGCACATAAGAAAAAAGCCAGATCGAACAGGAGCTGGCTTATGTTCATCGCGCCGAACGGAGCGCATTGCGTTGCAATCCGCCGGTCACACTCTCACTGCCGGCGGCACATAGCGGCACTCGTAGCGCTTGCGGACCGTGCCATTCTCATCGACGCTTTCCAGATACACGTCGAACTGCCACAGCCGCGCCATGTGCTTGAGCACTTCGTCGCTATCGCCGGAGAGATGCCGGTTGTCGCTCATGAAGTGCCGCAGCGTCAGACTCCGGTCGCCGCGCGTATTCACCGCCCACACCTGAATATTCGGCTCGCGGTGATGCATGTCGTACTGCCGCGACAACGCCTGACGCACGTACTGATAGCCGCTGTCGTCATGAATCGCCGAGACTTCGAGCGCGTCGCGCATGTCGTCGTCGAGCACCGAGAAGAGGCGCATTTCGCGGATCAGATGCGGCGACAGATACTGCGCGACGAAACTCTCGTCCTTGAAGTTGCGCATCGCGTAGTGCATGGCCGGGAGCCACGGACTGCCCGCCAGTTCCGGGAACCACTTGCGGTCTTCCTCCGTGGGCGACTCGCAGATGCGGCGAATGTCGCTCATCATCGAAAAACCGAGCGCGTACGGATTGATACCGCTGTAGTACGGCTTCGTGACCGGCGGCTGGTAGACCACGTTGCTGTGCGAATGGAGAAACTCCATCATGAAGCCGTCTTCCAGCTTGCCCTGGTTGTACATGGTGTTGAGCAAGGTGTAGTGCCAGAAGGTCGCCCAGCCCTCGTTCATCACCTGGGTCTGCCGTTGCGGATAGAAATACTGGCCGACCTTGCGCACGATGCGGATCACCTCCCGCTCCCACGGCTCCAGCAGCGGCGCGTTTTTCTCCGCGAAATACAGCAGGTTTTCCTGCGGCTCCGGCGGATAGCGCTCCTCGACCTCCTCCGGCAACGGCGTATGCCGGGTCGGCAAGGTGCGCCACAGTTCGTTCACCTGCGACTGCAGATAGGCCTCGCGTTCACGGCGCGCCGCAAACTCCTTTTGCAGCGACAGCTTCTGCGGACGCTTGTAACGGTCCACGCCATAGTTCATCAACGCGTGGCAGGAATCGAGCAGCTCCTCGACCCGGTCGAGCCCGAAACGCTCCTCGCACTCCGCGATGTAATTCTTCGCGTAGACGAGGTAGTCGATGATCGCGTGCGCATCCGTCCACAGCCTGAACAGATAGTTGCCCTTGAAGAACGAGTTGTGGCCATACGCCGCATGGGCAATGACGAGCGCCTGCATCGTCATCGTGTTCTCTTCCATGAGATACGCGATGCAGGGGTTCGAATTGATGACGATCTCATACGCCAGCCCCATCTGCCCGCGACGGTAGCTTTTTTCGGTAGAGAGAAAGTGTTTGCCGAACGACCAGTGACGGTAGTTCACCGGCATACCGACGGACGCGTACGCATCC
The DNA here is from genome assembly GCF_003001875.1 of Paraburkholderia sp. BL18I3N2. Taxonomy (NCBI): domain Bacteria; kingdom Pseudomonadati; phylum Pseudomonadota; class Betaproteobacteria; order Burkholderiales; family Burkholderiaceae; genus Paraburkholderia; species Paraburkholderia sp. BL18I3N2. Next base: position 148,061 of record NZ_PVNC01000016.1, on the reverse strand, counting down.
ATCATCTGTTCGGCGCTGATGAGTTCGAGCTGGATCGGATACACGTCGAGTTCATATTGCTCTGCAACACGGGCAATATGCGAGTCGTACTCTTCGATCAATTCGAAGGTCCAGTCGGACGGGCACGGCAGAGGCCGTCTATCGGCTACGTTCATACGGACTTCCCTTTGCCCCTGAGTGGGCGTTCCGGTGTGTCCCCGTGCTGCAGCGGTGTCGACTGCTCCGGCTGCGGCGGTTCCGGTATCGTCCGCCCTTGCCTCGGCATGCCCCGACTGTTGCTGCTGCGGCACGCCTTTCCCGCGCTCCGGCGCGCCGTTCTCCGGCTCGCCGCGCGCTTCGTTGTGCAGGTGCTTGTTCGTCATGAATTCGCCGCCTGCTTTTCGAACAACTCGCGAAACACCGGATAAATGTCGGCCGCGGTCTCGACTTTCTTCATTGCCATGTGCGGCTGGCTCAAGGCCAGTTGCGCATACTCCAGCCACAGATTCTGTTCTTCCGGCGTCACCTGAATATACGCAAAATAGCGCACCTTCTCCAGGATGTCATCCGAGAGTATCTTGCGGCACTTCGGCGAGTCGTCGGTCCAGTTGTCGCCGTCCGACGCCTGAGCGCCGTAAATATTCCATTCAGTCGGCGAATAACGCTCGTCCATCACCTTCTGCATCAGCTCCAGCGCGCTCGACACCACCGTGCCGCCGCTTTCGGTCGAATGGAAGAACGTGTCTTCGTCGACCTCTTCGGCGCGCGTGTGGTGACGGATGAACACCACTTCGATCTTCTCGTAGTTACGCTTGAGGAACAGATACAACAGGATGAAGAAGCGCTTGGCGAGGTCCTTGCGCTGCTCGTCCATGGAACCGGACACATCCATCAGACAGAACATCACGGCCTGGCTGGAAGGCGTGGGCTGCTTCACGCGATTGACGTAGCGCAGATCGAACGGATCGATGAACGGGATCCGCCAGATGCGGCCGCGCAAATGGTGAATCTCCTCTTCGAGCAGTTTGATCTCTTCGCGACGATCGTCGGGATCGGCTTTCATGACCTCCAGTTGCCGTTCCATCTCGTGCAGCTGGTTGACGAGCGGCGCACCGAGCGCGATGCGGCGGCCGAGCGCGCTGCGCAGCGAACGCACCACGTCGATGTTGTTCGGCGTGCCTTCGGCAGCCCAGCCCGCGCGGATGCTTTTCCACGTCGGCACGGCGAGCAGATGGGTTTTGACGAGACGCGGCAGTTCGAGATCGTCGAAGAAATACTGCATGAATTCTTCGCGGCTCAGCTCGAACACGAAGTCGTCCTGACCCTCGCCTTCATTGCTGGCCTGGTTGCCCCCGCCTCCGCCGCCGCCCCCTTGCGGGCGCTGGATCTTGTCGCCGCGGATGTAGTCGGAATTGCCCGGATGCACCATTTCCCGCTTGCCGCCGGGGCCATGCCGGAACGACGGTTCCGCAATGTCCTTGCGTGGGATGGTGATGCTCTGGGTGTTCTGAATGTCCTTGATGCTGCGGTCGCGCACGGCTTCCGAAACGGCGCGACGAATATAGTTCTTAACGCGACGCAAAAAACGTTCGCGATTCGCAATGCTTTTGTTCTTGCCTGCTAACCTGCGGTCGATAATTTGATGAAGCACGCCCGGTCTCCCGCTGTAATATCGCGTTTGCGAGACGTAGCTGCGCAAGGCAACGCTATGTCCATGCAGCTTGCGCCTCGCAGGGTGCCCGCGCGGTCGGACCGCGCGGGCGGCACGCGTTTCGCATCATGACGACTTGCGCACGCGCAGATACCAGTCACACAGCAAGCGCACCTGCTTCGGCGTATAGCCCTTCGTCACCATGCGATTGACGAAGTCTTCGTGCTTGCGTTGTTCCTCCGCCGAGCCCTTGGCGTTGAACGAAATCACCGGCAGCAGTTCCTCCGTGTTCGAGAACATTTTCTTTTCGATCACGACGCGCAGTTTCTCGTAGCTGACCCATGCCGGATTCTTCCCGCCATTGGCAGCACGCGCACGCAGCACGAAGTTCACGATCTCGTTGCGGAAGTCCTTCGGGTTGCTGATACCCGCCGGTTTTTCGATCTTCTCCAGTTCGGCGTTCAGCGCCGCGCGGTCGAAACTCTCGCCTGTGTCGTGGTCGCGGAACTCCTGATCCTGAATCCAGAAGTCAGCGTACGTCACATAGCGATCGAAGATGTTCTGACCGTACTCGGAATACGACTCCAGATACGCGGTCTGAATTTCCTTGCCGATGAACTCCGCGTAGCGCGAGGCGAGCACGTCTTTAATGAACGACAGATACTTCTGCTCGGTCTCCGGTGGGAACTGCTCGCGTTCGATCTGCTGTTCGAGCACGTACATCAGGTGCACCGGATTGGCCGCGACCTCGGTCGAGTCGAAGTTGAATACGCGTGAGAGGATCTTGAACGCGAAACGGGTCGACACGCCGGTCATCCCTTCATCCACGCCCGCGAAATCACGGTACTCCTGATAAGATTTTGCCTTCGGATCGGTGTCCTTCAGATTCTCGCCGTCGTACACCTGCATCTTCGAAAACAGGCTCGAATTCTCCGGCTCCTGCAACCGCGTAAGCACGGACATCTGCGCCATCATCTTCAAGGTGCCCGGCGCGCACACCGCATTCGCCAGCGACGAGTTACGCAGCAGCTTCTCGTAAATCTTGATCTCTTCACCGTAGCGCAGGCAGTACGGCACCTTCACCACGAAGATGCGGTCGAGCAGTGCTTCGTTGTTGCGGTTGTTGCGGAACGCTTTCCATTCGGACTCGTTCGAGTGAGCCAGAATCACGCCGTCGAACGGGATCGCACCGAAGCCTTCCGTGCCCTTGAAGTTGCCTTCCTGGGTGGCGGTAAGCAGCGGGTGCAGCACCTTGATCGGCGCCTTGAACATTTCGACGAACTCGAGCAGGCCCTGATTGGCGAGACACAAGCCACCGGAGTAGCTGTATGCGTCCGCGTCGTCTTGTGCGTACTGTTCGAGCTTGCGGATGTCGACCTTACCGACCAGCGACGAAATGTCCTGATTGTTTTCGTCGCCCGGCTCGGTTTTGGCGATACCGATCTGGCGAAGGATCGACGGATAGCGGCGCACCACGCGGAACTTGCGGATGTCGCCATTGAATTCGTGCAGGCGCTTGACCGCCCATGGGCTAAGAATGCTTTTCAGGTAGCGGCGTGGAATGCCATATTGTTCTTCGAGAATCGGGCCATCTTCCTCGTAGTCGAACAGACCGAGAGGCGACTCGTTCACGGGCGAGCCTTTGATCGAATAGAACGGCACGCGTTCCATGAGCTGCTTGAGACGTTCCGCGATCGATGATTTACCGCCGCCGACCGGGCCCAACAGATACAGGATCTGCTTCTTTTCTTCGAGCCCCTGGGCCGAGTGGCGGAAGTAGGCGACCACCTGCTCGATCACCTCCTCCATTCCGTAGAACTCACGGAATGCGGGGTATACCTTGATGACCTTGTTCGCGAAGATGCGCGACATGCGCGGATCGTTACGAGTGTCGATCTGTTCCGGCTCCCCGATCGCCGTCAACATGCGTTCGCCAGCCGTGGCGTACGCGGCGGGATTGTCTTTGCAGAGCGCGAGATACTCCTCGAGCGAGAGCTCATCTTCTCGCGTTTTCTCGAAGCGGGTCGCGAAACTGCTGTAGATATCCATGCTACCTCCTCGCCGAAGTCTAGACCGATGTCGTGCGCGGCGCGCTATTCGGAAACGACATCGCTCGAATTCATCCTAAACCCTTTTAAATTTTTTTTCACGAACTACGTTGCGAAAATCGCGCCGTATTCGCCTCCCAACAATTCCTCACTTGGAAACAAAGTTTCGACCACCTACAATCTTGCACTCATACCGCAGCGATTGCGGTCACACGTCGCTACCCTTCTACTGCTGCCCTGCAGCCTCATCAGCACTCGACCGCATGCTGCTCGATGCTCATCGAAGTGTCCCGCAATACTCCGCGATACTCTCTTGCACCAGCCGTTACGTTCATCGAACGATCCCACTGCAATATCGGACGGCATGTCTGCACACGCACACTTTGTTGCTAAAAGCGCGGACGTCTACACGCTTTCTGTGTCCGGTGCTTTTTTCCTAAACGCGCGACACGGGCGTTCGGTCTACAAGTGACACAGGCCTGTTACATGTTCAGGCGCGCTTCATGTGCGTCTCTCACGCCGTCTCACGCTTAAGCAAAGTCCGTGCAGCTTCATGCGGTTCGTCAACTCATGAACGGTTTTGTTCCGCGTCATTTACATGGCGTGTCATGGATGCCACGCGGGACGTGCGCGCATTAACCGCGTCGAGAGCATGGGTAGCCGCGTGCATAACTGGATGACGACCTCGCCACGTATCGCTTCGATAGGTGTATACGGCGGAGTCGCAGTCACAGATGCACGCGAATGTAAAACGGCCGCCCTCAGGCAGCCGTTTTGATGAAGCTTCGTAATGTGTTGTTACAAGCGCGTTGTTGCAAGCGCGGCTTTTCAGGTCAGTTCAATCTCCACTTCCCCCAGGCCGTCGATGTGGCCGCGCACGACGCCCGCTCGGTCCAGCCTGTGTGCGCCGACGTACGAACCGGTGGTGATAGTCCACTCGGGCTCGATCGTAATGCCCATGGCGGCGCAATGGTTGACGAACCACACCAGCAGTTCGCGCGGGTCTCCGGCCGGATTGCCGGTGGCTTCCGGTAGCAGCGAAGCGCCGTCGAAGCTCAGTTCCAGTTCCGGCGACACGAAGTCGAAGCCGCGCGCGAGACCTGCATAAGCGACCGGATGCCCTGTGATCAAAGCACCGTTGTTCTGGGCGTCGGCGAGTTGCGCGAGCGGCGCGACGTTCGGCCATTCGGTGAAGCGGCTATCGACGATCTCGATGGCCGGCAAGACGACGCCCACCTTCGAGAGCACCTCGTCGCGCGCGTAGGCCCGGCCGCGCGGTTCGATGGCCTCGGCGAAACGGAAGGCGATTTCCAGCTCGACCAGCACCCTGAAGAAGCCGTCTTGCGCGACGCGCGTCGGCGATCGAAGCACCAGCGAGGCCGGAATCGGCGCGCCCGCGGCAGCGGCGCCCGGCGCTTTGGCGCCGATCTTCCAGGCGCCGGTCGAGTCGCCGAGACCTGCGATAACTGCCTGCTGGATCGCATATGCGGTTGCCGCATCGGGCGGCAGGCTGTCGGGTGCGGGCGCATCGATCGGGCGATGCTGCCGGCGTGCTTCGACGAGGCGGTTCGCGAGGTCGTATGGCGTCATGTCGGTCCTTTGTGGCTGGCGCATTGAGCGGTTGGTTGCGGCGTGCTGGTGGGGGGTGGCCATGCGTCGGGCCATGCATTGCGGCGGTCGAAGGCGGCGCAGGCACGCGCACGGGCCAAGGGGCCACCGGCGCTTGCCGCACACCATGCCGGGCAGCGTTCGCCAGGCACAGTTGCTTCGGTGCGTCCGTCAATGTACCGGATCACGGCGCTCGCCAGGGTGCCGACTGACGCCGCAAACGTTACTTAATGCGCCCACCATAAAAAAAGACCGCGAATGCTTGCGCAATCGCGGTCTTTTGAAGCGAGGCGGTATGTTCTTTCACAGCGCCTGCCCATCTAATGGGATTGGCTGTGGCGCCGGGAATGAATGTTGCAACTGCCTCGCGTTAGAACGTTTCCCAATCCTGATCGCTGCCCGCAGTGGCGGTCGCTTTAGCAGGTGCGCGTGTCGTTACGGCGGCGGGCTGTGCCGCCGCGGCCGGTGTTTTGGTCGCAACCGCGGCGTGCGGCGCGGGTTGTGCAGCGCGAGTGTGCGACACCTTGCGTGCGACCGCCGAACGCGGCGGCGTCGACGCGCGCTTCGGCGGCGTACTCACGGGCGCCTTGGAACCGCTTTCTTCGAGTTGGAACACGGCCACCGCGGTACGCAGTTTGCCGGCCTGGTCTTCGAGCGACGACGCTGCGGCCGCCGCTTCTTCGACCAGCGCGGCGTTCTGCTGCGTGACTTCGTCCATCTGCGTGACGGCGCGCGCCACCTGATCGATGCCGCTGCTCTGCTCTTCCGACGCCGCGGCGATTTCGCCCATGATGTCAGTCACGCGCTGCACCGCGCCGATGATCTCGGTCATGGTGCGGCCGGCTTCGTCGACCAGCGCCGAGCCCGATTGCACGCGCTCGACCGAGGTGTCGATCAGCTCCTTGATTTCCTTCGCCGCCGCCGACGAACGCTGCGCGAGGCTGCGCACCTCACCGGCCACGACCGCGAAGCCGCGCCCTTCCTCGCCGGCCCGCGCCGCTTCCACGGCAGCATTCAGGGCGAGGATGTTGGTCTGGAACGCAATCCCTTCGATGATCGAAATAATGTCGGCGATCTTGGCCGAGCTTTGATTGATGTCGCCCATCGTGCCGACCACCTGGCCGACCACCGCGCTGCCCTTGTTGGCGATCTCCGACGCATTGGCCGCCAGCGAACTCGCCTGGCGGGCGTTGTCGGCGTTCTGTTTGACCGTGCCGGTCAGCTCTTCCATGCTCGACGCGGTTTCCTGCAGCGCCGACGCCTGCTCTTCGGTACGCGAGGACAGGTCGATATTGCCGGCTGCGATCTGGCGCGTGGCCGTCGCGATGGATTCACTGCCGCTGCGCACGGTACGCACCGTTTCGGTGAGACTGCGCTGCATTTTGGCGATGCCGTCGAGCAACTGCCCCATTTCGTCGCGCGAAGTCACGACGACCGGGCGGCGCAGATCGCCCGCCGCAATCGCGTCGAAATGGCCGAGGGCGGCATCGAGCGGCCGGGCGATCGCGCGGCTCAGCGTCAGGTACGAAATCACCGCCGCCAGCACGCCGATCAGCAAGGCGCTTGCGCTGACCATGCGGAATACGCCGAAGCTGCTTTGCGCGGAGTCGTAGCCCTCTTTTGCCGACGTGAACTGGTATTTGCGCAGCACGTCGTCGGAATTGGCGAGGTCGTTGTAGGCGACTTGCAGACGCTTGGCGCCGTCGACCAGCTTGGGCGGCTCGTTCGCGGCGACGATCGTCGCGAAGGCGTCCATCTGCTGATGCAGCGCCTCGCGTTTGGAAACGACGTCCTGCGCGAGGCGGTCTTCCTCCGGCTCGCGCGACAGGTCCATGTATTTCTTCCACCACGTGTCGGACGTGGCGCGCATGCTGCGCGCGCGCTCGAGCGTCGGCGCCGCTTCGGGCGTGCCGATCATGAACGCCGCGCGATCGAGCGCGAGCCGCTCGCGTGCGGCGAAAAGCTCGGCGTTGCCGATATCGACCGCGCTGGGCATCGCGTTGGTGAACGTGTCCTTATAGGCGTCATTCGAACGGCTCATGCCGAACAGACCGAATACGCCGATGGCGACGAGCAGCGCGGCGAGAAACGCCATCGTGAGGCCAATTCGCGCCTTGATCGTAATGCCCTTGTTCAACATGCTTGTTCCTGTGCTTAACAAAATGAGAGGCTGCGTCCGCAGCGCGGTTGGCGTGTGGCGTCTGCGTCGTGGCGTTTTTTGGTGACGCGCTCTAATAGCCCTGTTTACGGCAAGGCGACCGCGTACTTGAAGGATTTATATGGTATGAGGAAAGGCTCTGAATAAATTACAAAACGCTGACAGAGTGCCGATCGGCAGACCATTGATATGGAACGGGAGCGGCGGTGGCTGAGGGTCGGCAATGAGAAACGCCATGCCGTTGCGGCGGCTGGCAGTGTGCTGACGGCGTCTCGTCGCAGGCGCTGGATTCCGCGCGACGATAGCGAGCGCCGCACGGTTGAATCCGGCCGACTCGCTTTCCGAGTGCGACAAGGGCAAGCGCCGAAATACTGTTCAGCGCCGGGACCACGTACGCCATTCCAGCGCCTCATTCGACAGCGCCTGTGGGGTCGCCGAAGTGTTCAGCGGCCCGCTGCCGGTGAAAATCGAAGGCGACGCATTGCGCCAGATGAATCGCCTCGCGCGAGCAACCGCTCCGCTAGTCCCAAATGCGCGTTTGAAATCCGCGCATCGTATCCAGTCAGGCGGCCAGATCGCGCTTGGCCGCGCCGGCCCAGGTGGCGGTGGATTCGCGCACGATCAGCCGCGGCGATACCACGCGCCGCCGCCCCGGCGCGCGTGGCGTGCCCGACGAGGTCCCGGCAATCCGTTCGATCAGCGTCTGCGCGGCCATATCGCCGAGCGCGCGCACCGATTGCCCGACGGTCGAGAGCGCCGGGTAGGTAAAACGCCCCAGCTCGATATCGTCGAAACCAATGATCGAGCAGTCGCGCGGCACGCTGATATTGCGTTCCGCGGCGGCGCGCAACGCACCGATGCCCATCATGTCGTTGCCGGCAAAGATCGCCGTTGGCCTGAGCGTGTCGAACAGTTGCGCGGCCGCACGGTGGCCGCCGGTGCCCGAAAAATCGCTTTCCACGATCGCGTCGGGCGGAATCTCGATGCCGCGCTCCGTCATCGCGCGGATAAAGCCGTGCACGCGCATCGCGCTGACCGCCGTCTCAACCGGCCCGGTGATGCAGCCGATCCTGACATGCCCCAGTTCGAGCAGATGCCGGGTCGCCAGATAGCCGCCCTTCTCGTGGTCGATCTGCACCAGATCCGCGTTCAGCCCTTCGATGTTGCGATCGAGAATGACCAGCGGCTCATGCGAGTCGGCGAGCGTCTGCGCGAGCACGGCGTCGTCGCCGGCGGACGCGACGATCAGGCCGTCGATGCGCTTTTCCTGCAGCACGCGCAGATAGTTACGCTGCTTGGCCGGATCGTCGTCGGAATTGCAGAAGAACACGCAGTAGCCGTTGCGCGAACAACCGTCCTCGATGCCGCGCGCCAGTTCCGCGAAATACGGGTTCGTGGCGTTCGGCACGACCAGCCCGATGGTCGCCGTCGCCCGCGCCTTCAGCGAGCGGGCCACCGCCGACGGAACATAGTGGAGCTGACGGATCGCGTGCTCGACCTTCGCGCGCACGTCCGCCGATACCGGCCGCGAGTTGTTCACCACGTGCGATACCGTCGTGAACGACACGCCTGCCGCAGCCGCTACATCCTTGATCGTCGCCATAACCTGTTGCTCTCCCGCCTGTTTTACCCGCCGGCCGCGCCACCTGGCGACCCACCGGACGTCTTCATCGAAGACCGACCCAATCCAAGAATTCTTACGCTTTACCACTCATGACGCTGCGACTGCCTGGGTTGCGTTACTCTGCCGGCTTACGATGCGTAGCGCCAGTCAGGCCCGCTTGCGGCGGCTGCGATACGTATCCAGCACCACCGCCACCACGATCACCGCGCCGGTGATCATCCGTTTGGTCGGCTCGTTCGCGCCGATCTGCGCGAGGCCGGCCGCCAGCACGGAAATGATCAACACGCCGAAGAAAGTGCTGATCACCGAGCCGCGCCCGCCCATCAGGCTCGTGCCGCCGATCACCACGGCCGCGATCACCTGCAGTTCCACGCCCTGGCCCGCGTTCGGATCGGCCGCTTCCAGACGCGAAATCTGAAACAGCGCGGCCAGCCCCGAGAGCGCGCCCATCAGCGCGAACACGATCACCTTGTACGGCCGCGGATTGACGCCCGCGAGCCGCACCGCTTCCTCGTTGGTGCCGATGCCGACCAGATAGCGGCCGAACACCGTGCGCGTGAGCACCAGTTGCGCGATGACCATCACCGCCACCGCGATCAGGAACGCCGGCGAGATGCCGAGCGCGATCGGGTTCGACAGGAAGTCGAACGCGTCGCCGATATAGGCGGTGCGCGAATTCGTCATCTGATACGCCATGCCGCGTGCCGCTTCCAGCACGCCGAGCGAGACGATGAACGACGGAATCCGCCAGCCCACCGTCACCGCGCCGGTGATGGTGCCGGTCAGCGCCGCGGCGGCGACGCCGAGCACGGCCGACGGCAACGGCCCCCAGCCCCACTTCAGCGCGGCCACGCTCACCACCGACGCGCCCAGCGCCAGCACCGATCCCACCGACAGATCGATCCCGGCAATGATCAGCACGAAGGTCATCCCCACCGACATCACCACCAGATCCGGAATCTGGTTGGCGATCGTGCTGAACGTGTCGTAGGTCAGAAAGTGCGAACTCAGCAGCGAGAACAGCACGATCATCCCGAGCAACGCGCCGGCGAGCCCCAGGTAATTCGAAAAGCCCAGCCGCGTGCCGGCCGGCTTGCCGCTCGCAAGCGGCGCCGACGGATCGGCCGGCGGCGTGACGGTGCCGCTGCCTGTTACCGGCTTGTCGCCCGATGCTTCCCGCAACGGTTGATCGTTCATGACGCACTCCCTGCTTCGCTGGTGTCGGGGACGGCGTGCAGCAACGCTTCGCGGCTGCGGTAGCCGGCGAACGCCGCGGCCAGCAACGCATCCTGCGACCAGTTATCGCGCTCGAACACACCCGTCATGCTGCCCGCGGACATCACGCCGATCCGGTCGCAGATCAGCATGAGCTCACGCAGGTCGCTCGACACCACGACGAGCGCGCGCCCTTCACGGGCCAGCGCACCCATCAGGCCATAAATATCGAACTTCGCGCCGACGTCGATGCCGCGCGTGGGTTCGTCGAATAACAGCACACGGCAATCGCGCGCCAGCCAGCGGCCGATCACGACCTTCTGCTGGTTGCCGCCCGACAGTTCGCCGACAATCTGCCCCGGCCCGGAAGTGCGGATCCGCATCGCCGCGATCTGCGTCTGCGCCAGTGCGTTCTCCCGCTTCGCGTCGACGATGCCGTGCCGCGCCACGCTGCCGATATTGCCAAGCGACACGTTGGCCGCGATCGGCTGCGGCAGCAGCAAGCCTTCGCCTTTACGGTCCTCGGTGATTAGCGCGATGCCCGCGCGCACCGCGTCCGAAGGCGAAGCGATTTGCACCGGCGTGGGTGGCGCGCCCGGCGTTGCCGCCAGCGAAACGGTGCCGCTATCCTTCGGATCCGCGCCGTAGATCAGCCGCATCAACTCCGTGCGGCCCGCGCCGATCAGCCCGCTGATGCCAAAAATTTCCCCCGCGCGCACTTCGAACGACACTTCGCGCACCACCTTGCCGCGCGTCAGCCGGTCCACTTTCAACAGCGGCGCGCCGATGTTGCGCACGCCCAGATCGATCCTCTCGCCGAGCTCCCGGCCGACCATCCATGTGACGATTTCGTCGCTGGTCAGGTTGGCCATCGCGTCGACGTGCACCAGTCGCCCGTCGCGCAGCACCGCGATCTGCTCGGCCACCCGCGCGAGTTCTTCGAGCCGGTGCGAGATGTAGATCAGCGCCACGCCGCGCGCCTTCAGCCGGTCGATCTGTTCGAACAGCAGATCGACTTCGCGCGCGGTCAGCATCGCGGTCGGCTCGTCGAGGATCAGCACGCGGCAGTCGTCGATCAGATTGCGCGCGATCTCCACCATCTGCTGATGGCCGATGCCGAGTTCGCCGACCAGCGTGTCCGGATCGATCGCGTCGAGCCCGACCTGCGCCATCGCCTGGCGCGCGTCTTCGCGCAGCTTGCGCCGGTCGATCCAGCCGAAGCTGAACGCGCCGGCCCGCGGCAAGCGGTTCAGGAACAGATTTTCGGCCACCGACAAGGTCGGCAGCAGATTCAGCTCCTGCATCACCATGCGCACGCCCAGCGCCTCGGCCTGGGTGCGGCTCGCCGGCGCATACGGCACGCCGCCGAGCTGCATCGTGCCGGCGGTCGGATCCACCAGCCCGCCGATGATTTTGGACAGCGTACTCTTGCCCGCGCCGTTCTCGCCCGTCAGCGCCAATACCTCGCCGGCGCGCAACGACAGCGAAATGTCGGCGAGCACCGGTTCGGCGTAGGTCTTGCCGATGCCGCTGACAGACAGGACGGCGGGCACGGCGTCGTGATCGGTTGAATCCATCGCAATCCTGGTTCCGGGGCGGCAGCCGAGACCTCATGCGATTCGCTCGAATGAAGTTGCGGCCCTTCCGCCTCGTGTCATGCCGGCCCAATACGCGGAATGCGCAGGCGCTAACAGCCACGCACCCTCCCGTCGCGCGGCACCGTCATGACGCTTACCTCTGGAATTAACGGCGGCGCGGCAGGTTTCTTGAGCGTTTGTTGAATAGACGCGGGTTTGCGAGCGCAGGCCAAGCGTGGAGCATGAAACGGCGCCGCAAATCCGCGTACCCGACCTACCCCGGCACTGACCGGGCGATGCTTACCTCGTGACCAGATCGCACGGCGTTTCCACCACGCCAGAGAGGTCCGCCTGCTTCTTGTGTTCGCTGAGGGCCTTCAGCGCGGTGTCGATACCGAACACGGCCTGCTTGGCGGCGTACTGATCCGCGGTGGCGAGCACGCGGCCGTCCTTGAGCATCGGCTTGATCGCATTGATGTTGTCGTAGCCGACCACCAGCACCTTGCCTTGCTTGCCCGCCGCGCGCACGGCCGAGACCGCGCCGATCGCCATGTTGTCGTTGCCGGCGAGGAGCGCCTTCAGATTCGGGTATTCGTTGAGCATGGCCGACGCCACCGCGTTGCCCTTGTCGATTTCCCATTCACCCGATTGCACCGAGACGACTTTGGCGCCGACCGTCTGCATCGCGTCCTTGAAGCCCGCGGTGCGCTGCTGCGCGTTGGTGGTGGTCGACACGCCTTCGATGATGCCGACCTCGTCGCCCGCCTTCAGCTTCTTCGCCAGGTAGTCGCCGACCTTCTGCGCGCCCTTGCGGTTATCCGGGCCGACGAACGGCACGTTCAGGTCTTTCGACTTGAGCACGTCCGGGTCGAGCCGGTTGTCGATGTTCACGACGATGATGCCCGCGTCCACCGCTTTCTTGACGACCGGCACCAGTGCCTTCGAGTCGGCCGGCGCCAGCACGATCGCGTCGACCTTCGACACGATCATCTGCTCGACGATGCGGATCTGGTTCGCCGTATCGGTCTCGTCCTTGATGCCGTTGGTGATCAGGTCGAACTGCGACGGGTTGTGCTTCTGATAGTCCTTCGCGCCGGTCTCCATCGTGAGGAAGAACTCGTTGGCGAGCGACTTCATCACCAGCGCGACCTTCGGCTTATGAGCGGGCGCGCTCTGCGCGTAAGCGGAGGAAAACGGCAAGGCGGCGGTAGCGGTAGCGAGGACGGCGGCCGTCAGGATGCGGCGGCGAATGCGTTGGCTCATGCATATCTCCAGGGTCTGTCAGGCTCGCGACGGAGCCTTATTTTTAATTAGTGCGCAAACGTTTGCGAGGCCCATTCTCAGCGCAGTCTATTCTGATTGTCAACGATGCGCGGTGCTGCAGTGCATCGGCACGTGGCGACGCGCAGCGCAGCGGTGCGCCTGGTCGAATCGGAGTGGCGCCCTGTGTTGGCGCGCCAGCAGGCGGCGTCTGGCAAGGTTCCTCGCTTGGTCCGTGCGTGGCGGATTGACCGCCGGCTGCAAGATCGCAGGCCGACGGGCCGCCTATGCTGGACTTTTATTGCGCGCGATGCAAGCGCGAAGCGGCGCCGCCGAACGCCGCCCTGCCCGCCATCAGAGCCAGCCGGCCTTGCGGAAGCGCCAGTACAGCACGAGGTCGACGCTCAGCATGACCAGAAGGCAGATCGGATAGCCGTACTGGTAGTGCAGCTCGGGGATGCTCTGGAAATTCATCCCGTAGATGCCGGCGATCATGGTCGGCACCGCGAACAGCGCCGCGAACGAACCGAGCCGTTTGGTCACCTCGCTCTCGGCCAGCGAAATCATGCCGAGGTTGACCTGCACGGCGGTGACGACCATTTCGCGCCGCCCGTCGATGATCCTGACGATCCGTTCGAGGTGGTCGTAGACATCGCGGAAGTACGCCTGCATGCCTTCGCAGATGCTCGGAATGCGGCCGCCCGTCAGTTTGCTGAGGGCTTCCTGCAACGGCGCGATATGGTGCTGCAGGATCACGAGGCGCCGCTTTAGCGAGTACAGATCCTGAATGATCGCGCGCGACGCCGCCGAATTGTTGCGGTCGAAAATGCGGTCTTCGAGCGCTTCGATCTCGCTGTTCATCGCCTCGATGATCGGGAAATAGCGATCGACGATGTCGTCGGCGAGCGCATACAGCACGAACGCCGAGCCTTCCTTGAGCAGTTGCGGCTCGCGCTCGCAGCGGGCACGCACGTTCTGGAAGCCGGCGCGGGTGCCGCGCCGCACCGACAGCACGTAATTGGCGCCGACGAACACGTCGACTTCGCCGATCAGCAGTTCGCCCTCTTCGTCCATTTCCACCGTGTGCATCACGGCGAACAGCGACTCGCCGTACTCCTCGATCTTGGGACGCTGGTGGCCGTTCTGCGCATCTTCGATCGCGAGTTCGTGCAGGCCGAACTCGTGTTTCATCACGGCCAGCTCGCCCGGGCCCGGGTCCTTCAGCGCCACCCACACGAAACACTCGGGCCGCGCCACGTAGTCGCTGATGCTATCGATGTCGATGTCTGCCAGTTTCCGGCCGTCCTGATAGGCGGCGCAATTGATCAACATGTTGGATTACCTTGAAAACGGAACAGACCGGCCGAACGCTTACGATACGTAAGCCTGGCGGCGGATCTGCATGAACGAGTTTGCGTTAGTGGCCATGTTAAGGGCTATGCGTGAAGGCGATGTATCGAATTGTTAAGCCTCGCGGCGGACGCTGCGCCACGCCGGCACCGGCTTAAGCGGAACCGGCTCGGCGGGTGTCGAGGCGCAGCCGGAGAGCACGCCGAGACTCAGCGCGGCAAGCGCGCCCATCTTTGCCAATGCGACCTGGGCGGACTGGCGGTGGTGGTCCGGACGCGTCGGCACGCTAGGTCTCCCGTGCTGTTGGTTATGGTCCTGCTTGTGGGTGTCTTCTTTCTGCTCGGGATGCAGAACGATGCCTGGCCATCCTGATTGCTGCTGCCCGTTGCTACTGCCCAACCCTTGCCATGCATCATGGCAACGCCCACCCGTTCCGCCAGTCTGGCCGAACGGCCGACCCGGCGACCTCTTGCACGGCGCCGAGTTCTTCTTCATGATCGCTGCAAAGGGCGGTTCCGTGGGCTACGGCGTGCAAGGTCCGGGTTGCGGATTTACCCTCGGTTCCAGCGCATACCTTCGCCCGCCGGCATCTCGCCATCGCTCTGACCATAGTGCGCAACGCTTCAGATCCGGCCTCGCCCGACATACGACCAAGGAGACTGCAATGTGGTACTTCACCTGGATTCTCGGCATCGGCGTGGCGTTGGGCTTCGGCATCATCAACGTGATGTGGCTGGAGGCCGGCGACAAGTTCACGCGCGATCCGCAACGCGCCGGCGCCGTACCCGCCACACCCGAGGACGCGCCTTCGTGACTCATCTGGTTTTCTTCTGCGGTCACGCGGGCACCGGCAAGACCACGCTCGCGAAGAAACTGCACGGCCCGCTGATGAAAGCGAGCGCGACGCCGTTCTGCCTGCTCGATAAAGATACGCTCTACGGCGGCTACAGCGCGGCCGCCATGGCCATGCTGACCGGCGATTCGAACGACCGCGACAGCCCGCTGTTCCTGCAGCATCTGCGCGATCCCGAATATCGCGGCCTGCTCGATACCGCCCGCGACAATCTCGAACTCGGCATTAGCGCGCTCGTGGTCGGGCCGCTCTCGCGCGAAGTACGCGAGCGGCGGCTGTTCGATCGCGCGTGGCTAGGAGTCGGCGCGGACGTGACGCTGCGGGTCGTGTGGGTCTTTACGTCGGAAGAGACGGCGCGTCAGCGGATCCTCGCGCGCGCCAATCCGAACGACGCGTACAAGCTTGCGCACTGGGACGAGTATCGGCAGCGCCGTTTCGAGCCCAGCGGCGATATCCGCGACGACCTGTTGATGTTCGACAATACCGCGCCTGCCTCGGCGGACTATGAAGCCCTGCTCGCGCGCATCGTCGGCGAGCCGCGGGCGGCGACGCTCATGCCGCCGGTGCCTGTGTAGCGCCGCGTCGGCATCAATTAAAACGAAAACGCCCCGAATAACGGGGCGTTTCCTCGGCTCTCTGCGAAGCCTTCCTAGCTGCTCGCGGCAGACATTTCATGCGTGTCGCCGCGTTGTCGCACGGCCCTCGGTGCCGATCCTTCAGACTGTCGCCATCGTCTCCAGCGCCTGCCCTTCATACAACTGGCCGAAGCGGTTCGCGAGGAAGTCGCGCAGCGACACCTGCTCCTGGCGCACGAAACCCTTCTGCGGCAGCTTCTGTTCGCGGAACAGATCGAGCACCGCGCACATCGCGCCGGCCGTGGTGATCTGGATCGCGCTCATCGGCACGCCGCATACCGTCTTCGCGAAGATCTTGCGAGTGAAGACTTCCTGCACCAGTTGACCGTCGCGCATGCCGCTCACCGTGATGAACACCAGCACCACGTCTTGCGCGGTGGAGGGCACCGAACGGCGCATGATGGTCTTGAGCGTGTCGCGGTCGCTGGCAAGACGCAGGTCTTCGAGCAGGAATTGCATCAGGTTGCGGTGACCCGGATAGCGCACCGACTTGTAGTCGAGCGACTCGACCCGGCCCGACAGCGTCTCGCACAACGTGCCGAGGCCGCCGGAGGTGTTGAAGGCTTCGTATTCGGTGCCGTCGAGCGAGAAATGTTCGAGGCCTTCGAGAGGCTGCACCCACTGCGTACGGCTGTCGCGAATCGCTTCGCACGGCTGGCAGTACTCGTTGATCAGACCGTCGACGCTCCACGTCAGGTTGTACTTCAGTGCGTTGGTCGGGAATTCCGGCAGCGCGCCCACGCGCATCTTGACGTCGCGGATTTCCGTAAAGCGGTTCGCCAGCTCGTGCGCGGCGATGCCGATGAAGCCAGGCGCGAGACCGCACTGCGGCATGAAAGCGTGATCGGCGTCGTCGGCGATCGCGCGGATCGCGTGCGTGGCGCGCACGTCTTCCGTCAGATCGAAGTAATGCACGCCCGCGCCCTTGGCTGCCGAGGCCACGTTCACCGCGAGGTAATACGGCAGCGCGTTGATGAGCGCGTCGAAGCCTTGCACGGCGGCGCGCAGCGCGGCGGCATCGGCAGAATCCACGCGGTGGGTCGGAATGCCCTGGGCGGCGAGTTTGTCGAGCGCGTGCTGGTCGCGGTCGAATGCGACGACGTCGTAGTCGCCGGTTTCGCGCAACATGTGGGCGATGGTGTGACCGATCAAACCTGCGCCAACGATGGCTACTTTCATGGGCTTCTCCTGATTATTGTGTGCTGTCACCAGCTTTGGGAAGTGCGCTGCGCTCGTCGCGCGGCGCCCGGCGGGCTGTACCCTTCAGCAACAGTTTAGGGAGAAGCAAAAACAGTTTATACGCGCAAAATGCTGCGGTATGACCACGAGGTTCGACGTTATGACGAACTAGTCAGCCAATGTGTCGAAAAGGTATAAAAATGGCGTAAACGTCAGGCGGCGCTCACACCATGCCGCGATCGATCTTGCGCGCCAGAATGATCGAAGTCGTGGTCCGCTCCACGCCTTCCAGTTCGCCGATCTGATCGAGCAGATCGTTCAGGCGATCAGGCGAATCCGCGCGCAGCCACGCAACGTAATCGAACTCGCCGCTCACCGCGCACAGCAACTGCACCTCGGGCATCTTGCCGAGGCGTTTCTGCACGGCAGGCCCATGCTTCGGCGCGATGATGATGCCGACATAAGCCACGATGCTCGAGTCGAGCACGTCCTGGCCGAGCCGCACGCTGTACCCGGCGATCACGTTGCTGCGTTCGAGCCGCGCAATGCGCGCAATCACCGTGGTGCGCGCCACGCCGAGCTGGCGAGCGAGGTTGGCGACGCTCTCGCGAGCGTTCGCTTGCAGCAGCGCAACGAGGTTGCGGTCGAGGTCGTCGAGTTGGTCGAGGCGCGGAGGTCTCATCGAGGGAAAAGGAAGTGGCTCAGGTGAGGCGGATTATCGCGCGTCTTTATCGGCAAATGGAAAAGCGGAGAAGTCACGGGGTCGATCGCCGTGAACACACCGAGTGACATCGCACGCGATGTCACGAAATGGCAGGCGTTCTGCGCGTCACAACATTGCATGCGCCGCCAGGCTCATACACCGAACCGTTCGACCACGAAATCGATGAAGTTGGTGAGCTTGGGCGTGGCGCGGCGATCGCGCGGATACAACAGATGGACCGGCGCGCCATCGGGCAAATAATCCTCCAGCACCGACACCAGTTCGCCGCTGGCAATCTCTCTCGCCAGCAGCGCCTCCGGCTGCAACACCAGCCCGAAGCCATGCAACGCCGCCACCTTGAGCGCCTGGCCGTTGTTCGCGCGAAACCGTCCGGCCCGCAATTGGCATTCATCCGCGTTGTCGCCGCCGAGACGCCACAGACCTTCGCGGCCCCAATGCAGAAATCCCAGGCACTCGTGATGCATCAGATCCTCCGGCGTATGCGGCGTGCCGGCGCGCGCCAGATACGCGGGCGACGCGCACGCGCGCATCCGATAAGGCTTCAACGGCCGCGCCACGAAACTCGAATCCGGCAAGCGGCCAATGCGCACCGACGCGTCGAAGCCCTCTTCCACCAGGTCGATGATACGGTTCGACAGATCGAGTTCGAGCGTGATGTCGGGCCAGGCGGTCAGGAACTCGGTCATCGCCGGGGCAAAGACTTCCACGCCGTAGGTGAGCGGCACCGTCACCTTGAGCACGCCGCGCGGCGCGGCGGCCATCGCCTCGGCGAGCGACTCGGCCTCTTTCACGTCGGCCAGAATGCGCCGGCACTGCTCGTAATACTGCCGGCCGATCTCCGTCAGACTTTGCCGGCGCGTGGTGCGCGTCAACAAACGCGCGGCGAGCCGCGTTTCTAGCGAACGGATATGCTTGCCCACCATCGCCGACGAAATGTCGAAGCGTTCGGCCGCCGCCGTCAGGCTGCCTGCTTCGACCACGGCGACGAAGATTTCCATGCTGACGAATTTGTCCACCCGCTATTTCCTTTCGTTTCGGTTGTAAGCGTTTGTCGCATAAGAGCCGCATTGCAGGGATATCGTGATACTAATAGCGGCGACGGCAAAGTGGGCAGCCGGCTGGCGTGCAACGTCATGACTCGCGCATGACTAACGCGGTACGCGCCGCTCGCTCGCAAGCCTTGTCCCAATTCGAATAGACATCAGGAGTTTCGATGAAAAAAGCACTGGTAATGCTGGCCACCGCAGTCGCCATGAGCGGCGCGTTCGCACAAACTTCCGCGCCGGCGTCGGCACCGGTGAGCGCCGCTTCCGCACCCGCCGGCAAGGCCGGCCATGAGCGCAACGTCGAAGACCGCATCGCCTACCTGCATTCGCAACTGAAGATCACCTCGGCGCAGGAACCGCAGTGGAACGCATTCGCCGACGTGATGCGCGGCAACGGCCAGACGATGGGCCAACTGTTCCAGCAACGCCGGGCCGCCACCAACGTATCGGCGCTCGACGACATGAAGCAATACGCGACGATTGCGCAAGCGCATGCGGACGGCATGAAGAAGCTCGTCGATGCGTTCGATCCGCTGTACAACAGCTTCTCGCCGGAACAGAAGAAGCTGGCTGACGTGACCTTCCATCAGCCGGGCGGCGTGGAAGGCCGTGGTCATCATGGCAAGGGTAAAGGCGGCAAGGCCGCGCCTGCTCCGGCGAGCGACGCCACGGTGAAGCCGTAAGTATAGAAACCCGCTTGCGCGCAGTGCCGGTTGTTCACGCTGCGCGCGGCGGATATTTTTTTCCGTGTGCGGCAGAGGTTCGCCCTCACGCTTGCCGCACGTCGAACTTTCCTGCCGTCCACACCACGGTCCGGTTCGTCCCGCACCTGCGATTTCCGGGCGGCAAACAGACGATCCGCGCCGCCATCCATCGCAAAAGAAACCGGTCGCCAGATGCATCTGGCATGATGCGAGTCGTACGCGGCCCGAAGACTTCAAGTCGGGCGCGGCCGTCAAACTCTCCACACCTGCTCGCTTCATGACCGAACTGAAAAATCTCGACCTGAGTCAAGACGCCGACGCCTGCCGCGTCGTCAAAGACGAAACGGTCAGCGTTGAATTCGCCGCCGCCGAAGGCGAACTGATGAGCCTCGAAGGCCCCAACCGCTATGTCCGCGGCGACGCGCTGATCACCGGCTCGACGGGCGACCGCTGGGTCGTCTCGCGCGCACGCTTCGACGCCAAATACGTTCCCGCCGACGCCGCCGTCTCCCATGGCGAAGCCGGCGCGTACCGCAACCGCCCCGCCGTCGTGCTGGCCAAACGGATGCACGAGGCGTTCACGCTCGCGCGCTCGGCAAACGGCGGCGACGTACTGCGCGGCGTCGCCGGCGACTGGGTCATGCAATACGCGCCGGGCGACTACGGCGTGGTGCAGGCAGCCCGTTTCGCGAAGGTCTACCGGCTCGCCGATTGAGCCGGTTGCGCATGGGCATCAAGCGAACTCGTCGCCGAGGTCCACGGTGACATCGCGCGGCACCGCTTCCCCGTTCGCATACTGTTCTTCGAGCGAGCCGATGCTCGCTTCGACATACGCGCGCAGCACCGCGAAACTGCGGCCGCGCAGCCGCGCCGGCAACGTGCGGTAACGCGCCAACGCGGCCGGTGCGATCACCACGGTCATCACGATACGGCGCGCGGTAGAGCCGAAACGCATCGCCACCCAGTGAATCGCCAAGGTCGGCGTGCCGTCTTCCGCGGCGCGCTGAATGAACTGCGTCTGCTCGGGAAACAGATCGCTGATGACGCGCGCCAGTTCCTCGAACTCGGGATTGGCGCAGTCGTATTGGTAAGCTTCTTCCATTGAAGTGTGCCGAAAGGGTGGCCTTGAAAAGAGGCCGATTGTAGAGAACGGTTGACGGCTCAGGATGGAGCGCGTTTCATGCGCGCCATCGAGTCGCCGTCATGCGGCTATGCGTGGCTATTGCTTGGTCGCGACGCGGTCGTCGGGCGTGCACAGAGCCGCCATCAAGCAGCCGTCATGCGCCTATCGCGTGGTCTTCAGCCAGTCTTCACGCCGTCGTCACGCGTGCACAACATCCATCAAGCGGCCACCGCAGGACGCCTGTACGCCCGGAACAACAACCCCGCGACGATCACCGCTGCCACTGCGTACACGGCGTCCACCGCCGCAAGCGGCACGAGCTGCGCCTGAAACAATGCCGCGGGCACATCCACCAGCGCATGCAACCCGATCGCGAGCGGCAGGATGCCGCGCCAGCCCGCCCGCAAGCCGCGCCACATCAGCACGGACAAGCCGATCTGGAACACCAGCGCGGCCACCCGTTCGAGCGCGAAAATGCCCGCCGTCTGCGGCGTCAGGCTGGCGAGAATCAGGTGGATGCGCATCAACGAATCGGTCGGCAAATTGCTCAGATAGCCGTCCAGTTGGCCGCGGTTTTCGAAGACCGCGAACAGGATCCATTGAATCTGCACCAGCACGCCGACGAGCCATGCTTCGGCGCCGCCGTGGCCCAGGCCGTAGGTCAGCGCGGTGCCGTCGTTCGTGCCCGCCGCGAACGACGTGGAGCCGGCCTTCGCCGCCGCCCGCCTGAGCAACAGCCGCATGCCGATAAACCGCCCCACTTCCTCGCAAATACCCGCGGCCAGCGCGCCGTACACCACGAAGGCGAGCGGATTCGACAGGAAGTTCGCGGTTGCTTCGTTCCGATGCAGCACGTAGTCGTTCAGCGCGCGTTCGATCACCATAGCGAACAGCGCGAACACGGCGATGCCTGTGATGGCGTCACGCGGCTTGAGCGCGAGCGGCCGGCGCAGTCGGCGGTAGATCAGGAAGGGTAAAGCGGCGACGAGCAGCGTCGCGAGGGCGAGGCTCGAGAGGGTAAGCGGTGCTACAACCATGAGTTTCCTTGCGATGTCCGGCGCGCACCCGCTGCGCGCCGCAGCCCGAATGATCGCAGATCGGCGGGAATTCAGCGCAAAGTGGAGGCGCGGACGATCAATTCGCCCGGCAGAAGACAGTCGCGCGCGGCGGTCTGAACGCCTTCGATGCGTTCGTGCAGGAACTCGACCGCGCGGTAGCCGATCTCGTAGGTCGGCTGGCGGATCGTGGTGACGCCGGTCAGCTCGGCCCAGTCGGGGTCGTCGATGGAAAGCAGCGCGACGCGGGCTTGCCAGTCGGCGCCGTAGCGCGCTTTCAGATGCAAGGCGAGACATAGCGCGACAGGCGCGTTCGCCGCGAACAGGGCGATGCGCGCGGCGTTGCCGGTGGTGGCGGCGTCGCTCGTTTCAGCGGCTGCGTCGATCGCGCGATCCAGTTCGGCGAGGCTGCGCGCCACCTCGTCTGCGGCCGCGAGGTTGAGCACCAGCGTGTGACCGCGCGCGGCGCTCTTGCCGCGTTGCTCGCTTTGAGCACTCATCGCCTCACGAAACGCCGCTTCGCGCAGCTGCCGCGAGCTGACCTGCTCGAAAGGCTGAACCACGAACCAGATATCGTCGAAACCATTGTCCAGCAGATGCCGCGTACCGAGTTCAGCCGCCGCCCGGTTGTCGAGCCCGACCATATCCGTGACGAGCCCATCCACCGAACGGTCCACCAGCACCGCCGGAATCCCGCCGCCGCCCACCGGCCGCAGCGTTTCCTCGCGCACGCCAAGCGCGTTGACGATCACGCCTTCGACCCGGTACGTGGTGAGCAGTTGCAGATAGCGCCGCTCCATCTCGACTTCGTTCGCCGCGTGACAGATCAGCGGCATCAGCCCGAGCGCGTGGCATGCCGCTTCCACGCCTTGCAGCACTTCGACCGTGTAGGGGTTCGTGAGGTCGGCGAGCAGCATGCCGATCAGGCGGTTGCGGCCACGCTTGAGGCCGCGCGCCATCTGGTTGGGCTGATAGTCGAGACGCGCGATCGCGGCCTCGATGCGCGCGCGCAGTTCCGGCGACAGCACGCTCATCTCGCCGTTCAGATAGCGCGAGATGCTGGTCTTGCCGGTGCCGGCTTCGCGCGCGACGTCGGTGATCGTCGCGCGGCGCGGCGTGGTGCTCATCGGCTCCTCATCGATAGGCTCATTTAGAAAGCACTTCGCGGTTGACGATATTGCTGGTCAGCGTGCCGTCGAGCGCGGCGACCAGGTTTTCCGCCGCATTACGCGCCATCGCGTGACGGGTTTCGTGGGTCGCCGAACCGATATGCGGCAACGCGACCACATTCGCCAGCTTCAGCAGCGGCGAGTCGGCCGGCAGCGGTTCGGTTTCGAACACGTCGAGACCGGCGCCGTGGATCGTGCCATTCTGCAGCGCCTCGATCAGCGCCTTTTCGTCGACGGTCGCGCCGCGCGAGGCGTTGATCAGGATCGCGCTTTTCTTCATCGACTTCAACTCGGCCGCGCCGATCAGATGCTTCGTTTCCGGCGTCAAAGGCACTTGCAGGCAGACAAAATCCGCCGTGGCGAGCAGCTCCGCCAACTCGACGCGCCGCGCACCGTACGCCTCTTCGGCTTGCGGGTTCGCGCTGCGGTTGGTGTACAGCACCTTCATGTTGAAGCCGAGCGCCGCGCGCCGCGCCACAGCGCCGCCGATCCGCCCGAGCCCGACGATGCCGAGCGTCTTGCCCTGCACGTCGACGCCGAACAATGCCGGGCCGATGCTGTGCTGCCAGTGCCCCGCCTTCACCCATTCGGCGAGTTCGACCACTCGCCGCGCCGACGCGAGAATCAGCGAGAACACCGTGTCCGCGGTGGACTCGGTCAGCACGTCCGGCGTGTGCGCGAGCACGATGCCGCGGCGCGTGAGATCGGCCACGTCGAACTGGTCGAAGCCCACCGAGATGGTCGAGAGCGCCTTGAGCCGCGTCGCGCCTTCGAGCATCGCCGGCGTGATCTTCACACTAGAACCGATGCCGCCGTCCGCGTCTTTCAGCACGGCCACGAACGCGTCGTGCTGCGTGGCATCGACCTGCACGACTTGCGCATGCTGTTGCAGATAGGCGAGCACGTCTTCGGGCAACGACTTCCAGGCGACGATCTTCTTCATCAGCTTATTTTCCTTGCGACGGTGTGGCGAGCGGTGGCCGCGCTGCTGGTTTCCTGCTGCTGCGGTTTGACTATAAGCGTCAGAATCACGGCGGCGACGAGCGCCACGCTCATGAATGCATACGACGCGGCGGGCGAACCGGTCGCGCCGTTCAGGTAGCCGACCACGTACGAGCCGACGAACGAACCGAGCGCGCCCATGCTGTTGATCAGCGCCATTGCGCCGCCCGCGACGTTCTTCGGCAGCAGTTCCGGCACGATCGCGAAGAACGGGCCATACGGCGCGTACATCGCGGCGCCGGCGATCACCAGCAAGGCATACGAGAGCCAGAAATGCGTGGAGCCGAGCGCGTACGAAGCCGCAAACGCGACCGCGCCGACCAGCAGGAACGGCCACACGAATACCTTGCGGCGGTTGAGTTTATCCGATGCCCACGAAGCTGCAAGCATTGCGATGGTCGCGGCGAGATAAGGCAGCGCCGAGAGCCAGCCGGTTTCGACCATGCCGAGCGTCGAACTGTTCTTGAGGATCGACGGCAGCCACAGCACGAAACCATACACGCCGATGCTCCAGCAGAAGTATTGCGCGCACAGCTTGATCACCGCGGGCGTTTTGAACGCGTCGCTGTAGTTGCGCACCGGCTTGATCGCGGCCTGCTCGGCGCGCAGCGTTTCGGCGAGGTCGTCCTTCTGTTGCTGCGTGAGCCACGACACCTGTTGCGGCTTGTCCTTCACGATGAACCACCAGCACACGGCCCAGAGAATCGCGGGTGCGCCTTCGACGACGAACATATGACGCCAGCCGAACGAATGCACCAGATAGCCCGACACCACCGACATCCACAGCACCGTCACCGGATTGCCGAGAATCAGGAAAGTGTTGGCGCGCGAGCGCTCGCTCCTGGTGAACCAGTTGCTGATGAAGATCAACATGGCCGGCATCACCGCGGCTTCGACCACGCCGAGCACGAAGCGGATCACCATCAGCGAGGGGATATTGCTGACCATGCCGGTGAGCGACGCGCAAGCGCCCCACAGAATGAGGCTCCAGAACACGAGCTTCTTGACGCTGCGGCGTTCCGCGTAGATCGCGCCGGGAATCTGGAAGAAGAAATAACCGAGGAAGAACAGCGCGCCGATCAGCGACGACAGTCCTTTGCTGATGCCGAGATCCTGGTTGATGCCGGCGGCCGACGCGAAACCGTAGTTCGCGCGATCCAGATAAGCGAGGCTGTAGGTGATGAATACGATCGGCATGATCGTCCACCAGCGGCGAATCGCAAGCGATGAAGTCATGGGGTGTCTCCTTGGACGGCTTCCCGAAACAATGATGGACGGTCTTGGGGCGCTCTGTTCGAGCGCTCTTGCTGTTATCGAAGCGGCTTGGTTCAACGCGGCTTGCGGTCTTGCGAGCCGCGCGGTCCTTTCGGTCCTTTCGGTCCTTTCGGTCCTTTCGGTCGTCAGGCCGCGGCTGCGACGGACGGCACTTGCGCCGCTTCCAACGCGTCGAGTTCGGCGCGGCTCGGCAACCCTTCCGAATCGCCGATCACCTGAATCGCCAGCGCGCCGATGCGGTTGCCGCGCGCCACCGCTTGCGGCAGCGACTTGCCTTCGAGCAAAGCGCTGACCACGCCGACGGCAAATCCATCTCCCGCGCCGACCGTGTCCACGACTTTCGCAACCGGCTGACCAGCGATCACGGCGGCATCGTCGGCGGTGCGGAAGTACGCGCCCTGCGCGCCCAACTTGATGATCACGCCGCGCGCGCCCTGCTCCAGATAGAACTTCGCAATGTCCTCGGGCTGCGTATAGCCGGTCAGAATCTCGCCTTCGCCGATGCCGGGCAGCACCCAGTCGGCCAGCGCGGCGAGCGCATTCAGACCTTCGACCATTGCGGCGCGCGACGGCCACAGCGTCGGACGCAGGTTCGGGTCGAACGAAATCGTCTTGCCGGCGGCACGCATTTCGCGCGCCAGGTGAAACGCGAGTTCGCGCGAACTCGCCGAAATCGCGGGCGCCACGCCGGTCAGATGCAGGTGGCGCGCTTGCAGCACGTAGTCGGCCGCATAGTCGGCCAGCGACAGATGGCTCGCCGCCGAACCCTTGCGGAAATACTCGATCGCCGGGTCGCTGCCGTCGTCGTTTTTCGACTTCAGCTGGAAGGCGGTCGGATAGCGCTCGTCGGTCGTGACACAGCCCTGGTCGATGCCCTCTTTCGTCAACGTGTCGCGCACGTACTGGCCGAACGAATCGTTGCCGACGCGGCTCATCCAGCCGACCTTGAAGCCGAGGCGCGACAAACCGATCGCCACGTTCAGATCGGCGCCGGCGACGCGCTTCGTGAACTGCCCGACGCCCGCGAGCGGGCCGGTTTCAGCGGCCACGAACATGGCCATCGCTTCGCCGTAGGTAATGACATCGAGTGCTGCGGTTGTCTTGCTCATGCTTCGCTCCTGCGTGATCCTTTTTGCTGCGTGTTTTGCGTGTTTTGCGTGGGTGGTCGTCGCTTACGGTTTGCAGCGTCAGGTTGGCGGCGTGTCGTTTGGGCCTACCGCTTTGCGCACAGCATTCATGCTTTCCATTTGCCTCTGTCCGTTTGCTACTTTCCGTTTGCTACTTTCCGTTTGCTGCTTGCCGTTCGCTACTTTCCGGTAGCTGCCTTCCGTTTGCCGCTTCCCACGCCGCTTTCCATTGCTGCGACCCGTTCGCCGCGTGCTTGCTGCCGCGTGCTTTTCCCGGTGCCGCTTCTATCTCTCAGGTTCCACATGCCGCTCACGCGGCGGCCAGCCACGCGACGTAATGCGCCGCGTCCGCGTCGGTACGGCTCGCATCGAACGGAAACTCGATGCCGCGCGGCACATGACGCGGCAGCTTGTCGAGGACCGCGGCGAACTGCGCGTCGTCGGCGGCAGGGGCGGCGGGAAAGCGTCGTGCGCCCTCGCCCACCGTAGTTTTGCAATGGATGTAGTCCACATGCGCCGCCAGCGGCGCGGCTGCGTCGAGCGGCATCACCTCGCGCCAGGCCCAGTTGCCGATGTCGAAGGTCATGCCGAGCACATCCGCGTGGCCTTCGCGCGCCAACGCGTCGAACAGGCCGGTGAACTGCGCGAGCGAACCGCCCTCGGCTAACTGCCCGTTTTCGACGACGAGGCGCAGTTCCGCGCAGCGCATGTGATCGGCGATCACGGCGGCATTGGCGTCGGTGGCGAAACCGCCGAGTTGCAACTTCACGAAACGCGCGCCGAGCGCGAGCGCTTCTTCGATCGAGAGACGCAACGCTTCGGCGTCGAGCTTGCCCTGCGCCGTGTACAGCGAAGCCGGCGTGGAATACACGGACCACAAGCCCAATTCCGCGATTTGCCTGCCGAGTTCGCGCAGGTTGTGCGGCGCGGCGTCGGTTTCGTCGGCGAACAGTTCGCGGCGCACTTCGAAACCCGCCGCGCCGGCCTGTTTGCTCGCTTGCGCCCACTTCAAATGACCGTCCGTGCGGACCGCGTCCATCCCGAATGCGCTTGCGACGATCACCACGTCCACTGCATCAGCCATGTCGAATTCGCTCAAATCTGTCTCGTCATTGGCATTTGGAACCGGTTCCAAATGCACTTCGAAAAAAAGCGCCGAGGCGCTTCCGATGCCCGAATAGTGCGCCGAGGGCGCCGTCATGCACCATAGTGGAAATCCCCAGGCGCGGCTTGGCACGGTGTGGGATTTGCGGCCCGGCTTGGCCACTTGGACGCTTTCACTGGGAAATTCGTCCGGCGGCCGGCGGCTACAAGGGCGCTAGCCTGGAGCCACAGGCCGAGCGGCGACGGTCACAGGCTAGGCGCCAGACCGTGACGCGTTTTTTGCGCCAAACCACCCGCACGCGGTGCGCCGGCTGCCAGCGCCGAAGACTCAAGGCTCGTCCGCGAGACACAGCGCGAGAAACTGCTCCACCACCCGCGACGGCGCGCTCGCATGCGGCACCAGAATCGACAGGCGCCGCGTGAGCGGCTCAGGACCGAGCGACAGCAGGCACAGCGCGCGGTCCTCATGCCGCATGGACATGGCCGACACAAAGCCGATGCCCATGCCCGCGCGCACCGCCTCCTTCACGCCTTCGACGCCCGCAATCTCCAGCGCCACGCGCATCGGCACGCCGGCCCGCGCGAACGCCCGCTCGACGATCTGCCGCACGCCCGAGCCCGCCTCGCGCAACACCAACGGATATTCGCCGAAAGCCGCCAGCCCCGCCTGGCCGCCCTCGCCCACCTGCGCCACCTCCGCCAACTGCGCCAATGGATGCGCACGCGGCATGATCGCGACGATCTCGTCTTCGCGCCACGAGTGCACCGCGGTGTCCGGCGGCAGATCCACGCCGACCGGCCCCTCGATCATCGCGATGTCCACTGAATCGAGCGCGCCGACGATCTCCGTGGTGTTGCCGTCGGCCGTATGCAGCGTCACGTCCGGATAGCGGCGATGGAAGTCGGCGATCAGATACGGCAGCAGGTAGCTCGCGGGCGTGGTGCTCGCCCCAATCCGCAAGGTGCCCTGCTCCAAGCCGCGCAAGGCGTCGCGGTACGCATGCGCCTGCCGCCAGGTGTCGCGCAGCCGCGTGGCGTAGCTGGCGAGCTGCTCGCCCGCGGGCGTGAGACGCACGCCGCGGCCGTCACGCTGATAGAGCGGCTCGCCGAATTCGTCCTGCAACTGCCGCAACTGGCCGGACACGGCGGGCTGCGACAAATGCAGCGCCACAGCCGCCCGGCTGATGTTGCGATGTTCGGCGACGGCAGCGAAAGTTATAAGTTGATCCGGGGTCATGGAGGCTGAAGTATCGGCTGAGGCGATACCTTACATTCTAAATCATGATTTTTCATATCGATATCTCTAATTTAGGATTAGCCCCATCGAATCTTCGTCAGTCACAGAAAAGGGCTGCTCCATGTCCACCGCTCATCTCACCGCCGCCAGTACGACGCCCGCCGGGTTTTCCACCCGCGGGCAGCTCAACGGCGTTCTGTTCGTCGCGCTGTTTGCCGCTGCCGTCACGCGCATCGCGGCGATTCCCGCCATCGCCGGATTGGGCTTGAGCCCGCTGATCGTCGGCATCGTCGGCGGCGCCATTTACGGCAATGCGCTGCGCGACGGCATGCCCGCCAGTTGGGCGGCCGGCGTCAATTTTTCGGCGCGCAAGTTGCTGCGCATCGCCGTTGCCTTCTTCGGGCTGCGCGTCAGCCTGCAGGAAATCGCTCAGGTCGGCGTGCCCGGCCTTGCGGAATCGGTTCTGATCGTGGTCAGCACGCTCGTGATCGGCACGTGGGCCGGCATGAAGATCATGAAGCTCGATCGCGACACCGCTTTGCTGACCGCCGCGGGCAGCGCGATCTGCGGCGCCGCCGCCGTGCTCGCCTTCGAATCGACGCTGCAATCGAAGCCGCATAAAAGCGCGATGGCCGTAGGCAGCGTGGTGCTGTTCGGCACGCTCTCCATGTTCCTTTACCCTGTTCTCTTCAAGGCAGGCTGGCTGCATCTGGACACGGTCGGCGCGGGCCTGTTTTTCGGCGGCACGATCCACGAAGTAGCGCAGGTGGTCGGCGCGGCCAGCAACGTGAGCCCTGAAGCGACGCACATTGCCACCATCGTGAAGATGACTCGCGTGATGTTGCTGGTGCCGGTGCTGCTGATGGTCGGCATGTGGGTGAACCGTTCGGCGCGGCGCGATTCGGCCGCGGCCGGCGCGCAGGACGGCGCCCACGGCAACGCGCCGCGCAAGCTGGCGATTCCGTGGTTCGCGGTCGGCTTTCTCGCCTTCGTCGTGATCAACTCGCTGCATGTGCTGCCGGAAACCGCGACCAGCACGCTCAACACGCTGGACACCTTCGCGCTGACCATGGCCATGACCGCGCTCGGCATCGAAACGCGTATTGCGCAGATCCGTCAGGCCGGCCCCCGCGCGCTGACCACCGGCTTCATCCTGTATGTGTGGCTGATTGCCGGCGGACTCGGAGTTACATGGACTGTCCAGCACCTGTTCGGCTAAGCCGCCCTCGCCTTCAAACCCACCCCGCCGCGTGCGGGGTTTTGCGCATTCTGGAGACCCGACCTGCCCGCTCGCACGGCATACTGGTTGCTGCCGTTGTCAGCCCATGCAGCATGCTTAGGCGGTCCGCTGCCGGGCGCCGCGTTGCGCCCCGTCTTCGCGTCTGTGTCAATGCAACCGGAATGAGGATCGATCGATGAGCCTGGAACTTTACTACTGGGACGGCCTGCAGGGCCGCGGCGAATTCGTGCGGCTCGCGCTGGAAGAAGCCGGCGCCGACTACGTGGAAGTGGCACGCGGCGAAGCATCGGAAGGTCTGGGCACCAGGACGATGATGTCGGTGATGAAGAGCAAGGACGAGCCTTATCCGCCGTTCGCGCCGCCGTTTCTGAAAGACGGCGACCTGGTGATCGCGCAGACCGCCAACATTCTGTTCTATCTCGGCCCGCGGCTGAACCTCGCACCCTCGGTGGAGAGCTTGCGCTATGTGGCCAACGGCCTGCAACTGACCATCGCGGACATGGTCACCGAGGCGCACGACACGCATCACCCGCTCGCCAGCGCGCTGTACTACGAAGACCAGAAAGACGCCGCCAAAGTGCGGGCACACGACTTCATCGACAACCGCATTCCGAAGTTCATGTCGTACTTCGAACGCGTGCTCAAACAGAATCCGGCCGGCGATCAGTTCATGGTGGGCGACACGCTCACTTACGTCGACCTGTCGATGTTCCAGCTGATCGACGGCCTGCTGTACGCGTTTCCCCGCGCGCTCAAGCGTTTCGGCGAACACTACCCGCGGCTCGCCGCCTTGCACGACGCGGTGGTCGAACGGCCGAACATCGCCGCGTATCTGCAGTCCGAGCGGCGCATCGAACACAACGAGGCCTGCATTTTCCGGCACTACCCGGAACTCGACAAGGCGGCGACTTGAGCCGCGCCTTCTTCCCGCGTTCACTCAATGTTTCGCGCCCGCCGTCCAAAGCGGGCGCGATGCTGTTACCGTGCGCGCTGATCAACCCACTTTCACGACCCGTACCGTCGACGTGCTTTCATTCCTGCTGAAGCTGCGCACCCGCGCCCAAAATCTGTTCCGCCTTTCCGACGCCCACACGATGCTGATCTGGTCGGTCGTGGTCGGCGTCGCGGGCGCGTTCGCGACCATTGCCTTTCGCGAAGCCATCGCGCTGCTGCAATTCGCGATCGTCGGCAAGTCCGGCAGTTTCGTCGAAATGGCGCGCGGCTTGCCGTGGACCGTGCGGATCTGGCTGCCCGCGGCAGGCGGCCTGATCGCGGGCTTCTTTCTGCTGATCGCGCGGCGTTACGAGGACAAATGCAATCACATCGATTACATGGAAGCGGTCGCGATCGGCGACGGTGTCGTGCCGGTCAAGCTGAGCATGTGGCGCAGCGTGTCGTCGCTGTTCACGATTTCGAGCGGCGGGTCGATTGGCCGCGAAGGTCCGATGGTGCAACTTGCGGCGCTCGCCGGTTCGCTGATCGGACGCTGGGTGCATTTCGATCCGCCGCGGCTGCGCCTGCTGGTGGCCTGCGGCGCGGCGGCCGGGATCACCTCTGCGTACAGCGCGCCGATCGCGGGCGCGTTTTTCGTCACCGAGATCGTGCTCGGCTCGATCGCGATGGAAAGCTTCGGGCCCGTGGTGGTGTCGGCGGTGGTCGCCAATATCACGATGCGTGAGTTCGCCGGCTACAAGCCGCCGTACGAAATGCCGGTGTTTCCGCCGGTGGCCGGCCTGGAGGTGCTGCTGTTCGTCGCGCTCGGCGCGCTGTGCGGCGCGGCCGCGCCGCAGTTTCTGCGGCTCCTCGACGTGTCGAAGCAAAGCTTTCGCAAACTGCCGGTGCCGTTGCCCGTCAGGCTCGCGCTCGGCGGCCTGGTGGTCGGCATTCTGTCGGTCTGGACGCCCGAGGTGTGGGGCAACGGCTACAGCGTCGTCAACGCGATCCTGCATTCGTCGTGGACGTGGACCGCGCTCGTCCTCGTGCTGGTGTTCAAGCTCGTCGCCACGGCGGCTACGGCGGGCTCCGGCGCGGTCGGCGGGGTGTTCACGCCGACGCTGTTCGTCGGCGCGGTAGTCGGCTCGCTGTTCGGCCAGGGCATGCACGCGCTGTGGCCGCACGGCACGTCGGCGCCGTTCGCGTACGCAATGGTCGGCATGGGCGCGTTTCTGGCGGGCGCGACCCAGGCGCCGCTGATGGCGATCCTGATGATCTTCGAGATGACGCTCAGCTATCAGGTCGTGCTGCCGCTGATGCTCTCGTGCGTGGTCGCCTATTTCGTGTCGCGCGCGATCGGCAAGAACTCCATGTACGAAATCACGCTGCGCCGCAATCAGGAGGAACAGGAGCGCTCGCGACTGCGCGCCACGCAGATGCGTGAGCTGATCCGCCCCGCCGAAACCGTCGTGCCGCCCAACGCGACCGTGCAGGACATGACACGCGTGTTCCTCGAATATCCGGTGAAGTATCTCTACGTGGCGAACGAGTCAGGCGCGTTTCTGGGCGTGGTCGCTTTAAAGGACATCACATCGGATCTGCTCGACGGCAGCGACACCTCCGCGAAGACCGCGGCGAACTATTTGCAGCCGCATTTCGACGTGCTCACGCCGGACATGCCTCTCGGCGTAGCCTTGCAGCACTTCCTCGCGTTTCAGGGTGAACGCCTGCCGGTGATCGAGAGCGCCGCGCACCCCACGCTCGCCGGCGTGGTCTACAAAACCTCGCTGCTCGACGCCTATTTCCGCATGAATCCGACGCGTTAGGCGCCGCGCTCAATCCGCCTCCAGGCCGCGCCCGCGGTCTCTTTGGGGCCCGTGCAAAGCGCGGCAAATTCTCTACAATGGACAGACCGCTGCGGCTCACGCCGACAGCGCGCGTTACGCCAGAACGGGCGCGCCGAGACGCCCGCCCTTCGATCGGAGCGAAGATGAGCGAACCGTCCCTCGATGCCGTGCGCCGCGACCAGGCAGGCTGGATTTTCCTGCATATCGAAGGTGAACCCTACGATCGCGGCGAGCAGCACGGCCAGTTGCTCGCCAATGAAATCCGCAACGCGATCCACACCGCCCGCTACCTCGCGAAATGGGACACCGGCGAAGATTTCGACACCTTCGTCAACGCCGCGGTCTCGCAGTTCGCCAACAAACTCGACACCGAATTCGCCGACGAAATCCAGGGCATCGCCGACGGCGCGAAGCTGCCGTTCGCCGAAGTGCTGGCGTGGAACGGCTACATGGATCTGCTGCAAAGCTGGTGGCCGACCCACGCGTCGCAGAAGCAGCCGAACCTCGGCGTGAAGCCGTGGCGCGGACGGCGCGGGCACCACTGCAGCGCGTTCATCGCCACCGGCCGCGCAACCCGCGACGGCCGCATCGTGATGGCGCACAACTCGTGGGACCGCTACGCCGCCGGCGACGCATTCAACGTGATCTTCGACATCGTGCCCGACGAGGGCAACCGCATCCTCATGCAAGGCTTGCCCGGCTGCATTTCCAGTCTCACGGATTTCTGGGTCACCGCCGCCGGGCTGATGGTGACGGAAACCACCATCTCCAACTTCGCAGGCTACAACGCGGCGGGCGCGCCCGAGTTCTACCGCTCGCGGCGCGCGTCGCAGTACGCGAACAGCATCGGCGAATGGTGTGAAATGTTCGCGATCGCCAATAACGGCGGTTATGCGAACAGTTGGCTGCTGGGCGACGCCAAGACCGGCGAGATCGCGCGCTACGAACTCGGCCTGCACTTCTCCGGTTTCGAGAGCACCAAGGACGGTTTTTACAGCGGCTATAACACCGCGACCGACCTGAAGATCCGCAATCAGGAATGCCTCGGCGAAGGCGAAGACTATACGGACGTGCGCAAGAACGGCGCGCGGCGCCTGCGCTTCATGCAACTCGAGGAAATGCATCGCGGCAAGATCGATGTGGAGCTGGCCAAGGAGATGATCGCCGATCATCACGACGTCTATCTCGACCGTAACGACAACCCATGCTCGCGCACCATCTGCGGGCATCTGGAACTGGACGACGCGCGCTTCGGCGGCACCGATCACGGGCCGTTCAATCCGTGGGGCGCGAATGACGGCAAAGTGGTCGACAGCGAAATGGCGCGCGAGATGGCGTTCAGCGCGCGCTGGGGCCACCCTTGCGGGCGGCCGTTCGACGCGCAGGCGTTCATGAAGCGGCATCCGCAGTGGAACTGGCTGAACGGCTATATGCGCGATCGGCCTTCGTGGCCGTGGACGCGTTTCGACGTGCTGCGTTGAACCGTGGTACGCCGCGCTGCAAC
The DNA here is from genome assembly GCF_003001875.1 of Paraburkholderia sp. BL18I3N2. Classification (NCBI taxonomy): domain Bacteria; kingdom Pseudomonadati; phylum Pseudomonadota; class Betaproteobacteria; order Burkholderiales; family Burkholderiaceae; genus Paraburkholderia; species Paraburkholderia sp. BL18I3N2. The sequence goes on along the minus strand of NZ_PVNC01000016.1, from coordinate 113,834 downwards.
ATCGGCGGCGCACGACCGTTCGCGATGACGCTGCTGCGCTGTTGCCGCGTTTCTGCCATCATCTGAAATCGACAATACGGTTTTGCCGCAAACGTGCGCGCTCAGACGAATTTGCGCGCATAAGATGGAAGATGCGCGTTAGCCGCCGATCGCGATACCTCGGCCACACCGCGCGGAGCATGCGCCGTCCTTTCGACGCGGGGACGGCACAGCGCTTGCTCAACTGTCAGCGCCGCATGAGCTTAGGAGGTCGGGATGAAAACCTCGACACTGTTGACCATGGTGACGCTGTCAGCCTCGTGTTTCGCCGCGCCGGTTCACACCGCGCCGGACAGCACGAACGCCAATAGTCTTGCCGAACGCGCCAACGCAGCACCCGTCGCCCCGGCGGCGCCGGATGTTGCCGCCACGGACAATAATCGTCCGCAGCAATGGCAACATATCGCGCTGCCCAAATCGCGGCATCTCGATCGAAGCTTCACTGGGCAGAATGAGCATTTGCAGACCTGACTCCGGCATGCACCTGAGCGCGCGCCGGTTGTACGCGTGAGACTTCACAGCGCTGAATCGGCGACGATGGCGAGCGCGCCGGTGCACTTTCTCAAGCGGCATACGGCAAATAACGCGGCCTCTGACGTTTCGTTCAGCGGCAACACTGACGTCCTCATCACCTCCAATCGTAATAACAGGAGCGTTTGCATGACCGCATCGGCTATTCCCGGCGAATCGATTGACCTGCAGATCAGCGATCTTCTGAGCGAAGTCCAGTTTCCGACTTACAAGGACGCGCTGGTCGACGCCGCGCGCGAAGCCGGCGCGAGCAACGAAGTGCTGTCGATGCTCGACGGCTTGCCGGAGCAGGATTACGCCGACGTGGCCTCCGTGACGCGCTACATCAGCGGCAATTACGGCCCGGGGCTCGGCGGATGAGCGAGGAACCGGCTTCATCGCTGCCGCGTTCCCAGCCGTATTCCCCTTCGCATACGCTCTCGTCTGCCCAGAACAAGCGCGGTTCCGACTGGATCTATCGCTCGCCGCAAACGGGCGGCGCGAGCGGCATCGAACGGATCGAGGCGTTCTTTCATCAGGCCGGCTACGCGATGCATCGCCACGATACTTATGCGATCGGCCGCACGCTGTCCGGCGTGCAGAGTTTTCGCTATCGCGGCAGCACCCGCAACAGCTTGCCGGGCGGCACGATGGTGCTACATCCCGACGAACCGCACGACGGCCAGGCCGGCACCGGCGACGGTTTCCACTACCGCATGATCTACGTCGATCCGGCGCTGTTCCAGCAGGCGCTCGGCGGCAAGCCGCTGCCGTTCCTGGAAGGCGGGCTGTCGAACGATCCGCGCCTGTTCGCGGCCACGGAAAGCCTGCTGCGCGCGATGGACAGCGCCATCGATCCGCTCGAACAGGACAGCGCGCTCTACGATCTGGCCGTCGCGCTCGACACCGTGGCAGGCGCGCCGGATACACCCCGTCCGGTGGATTACCGCGCGGCAACGCTTGCGCGCGACTACCTGCTGGCGTCGCTCGATCGCGCCGTCACGCTCGATGAACTCGCCGCCGCGGCGGGCCGCGACCGCTGGAGTCTGTCGCGGGATTTTCGCGCACTGTTCGGCACCAGCCCGCATCGCTATCTGACCATGCGGCGACTCGATCTGGTGCGGCAACTGGTGCTCAAGGGCGTGTCGCTCGCCGACGCCTCGGCGGCGAGCGGCTTCGCCGATCAGAGTCACATGACGCGGCACTTCAAGCACGCCTGGGGCGTCGCACCGGCGCAGTGGCTGAAGATGCTCGGCTCGCCTTCGGCCGGCGCGCGCTGAACGAAGGCGCGCCTGAACGCGCCGCACCGAACAAGCGCGCACAAACGTTCAAGACCCGCATCCCGCTTGCGCCGTACGCTCCTGCCTGACACAACCGCTCAGGAGGAGCACTGCGATGTCCGACGCTCAGGTCACTCAACGGCCGTATCAGGCCATCAATTTCGCGCAGAAACTGGGGCTCTTCAACGACCAGTGGCAAGCACGCGTGGTCGCCGAAATGAACGACTATCAGTTCAAGCTCGTGCGAATCGAAGGGGACTTCATCTGGCACGAGCATGCCGACACCGATGAGACGTTCATCGTTATCGAGGGGCAATTGCGCATCGACATGCGCGATGGTTTCGTACTGATTTCGGCGGGGGAAATGTTCGTGGTGCCGAAGGGCATCGAGCACAAGCCGTACGCCGAGCGTGAAGTGAAGCTGCTGTTGATCGAGCCGCGCGGCGTGAAGAATACCGGCGAGGAAATCAGCGAACGGACGGCGGCGAACGACGTGTGGATCTGAGTGAGTTGAGTTGCCGGCGCGGCTTTGCAGCCGCGCCTCAAGGCGAAGCGCGTCACGTGGAAATGGGAAACGGACCGCGAAGAGAACGCCCTAACGCCGCGCTTTCCAGCTCCGATACCCGCTCGCACCCGCCATCAAAACGGCGACGAAGCCGCGATCCGCGAGCGCGCGGCCTTGTGCAAGCGACGCGCTGCGTCGGCAGTCAATTCCGGCACGGGCAGGTCGTCGTCCATGCCCGCTGCAACCTCCGCGGTTCCGTTCCCGGAACGCGCCGGCGTCACAGCACGCGGATCGCGCGTCTGCTGTCCCGGCTGCTGGAAATACTCGACGAGGTGATCGATGAACGTGCGCACTTTCGCCGGCAAATGCAGGCGGCTCGGATAGGCGATCGTGACTTCGATCTGCGGCAAACGATACTCGCGCAGCAGCGGCACCAGCCGCCCGGACGCGAGGTCGCGGCCGATCAGATAGCTCGGCAGGATCGCCACGCCCATGCCCAGCAGCGCGAACTGCCTGAGCATCTCCGTATTGTTCGCGGCGATCGCATTCGTCGGACGCACGCGGACTTCGCCGTCCGGTCCGGTGAACACGCGCTCCTCGCCGCCCTGCTCGGACGGCCGGCTCAGACACGGATGCAAGAGCAGATGCTCGGGCCGCGTCGGCGTGCCGTGCTGCGCCAGATAAGCGGGCGTCGCGCACACCGTCATGTAGCCTGTCGTGAGCCGTCGCGTGACGATGCTCGCGCTACGCATGTGCCGCGCGACGAAAATGCCGACGTCGAAGCCCTCTTCCACCAGATCGACATGACGATCCGCGAGCGTGACGTCCGGCACCACATCCGGATAACGCGCGGCATAAGACTGCACCACCGGCGCGAGGCTGTGCAGCCCGAACACCACCGGCGCGACGATGCGCAAGGTGCCGACCGGCTCGTGATTGCGCGCCACCACCATCTGCTCCACGCCCTCCAGGTCGTCGAGAATGTGGCGCACGCGCTCCAGATAGGCCGTGCCGGACTCGGTCAGCGACAGCCGGCGCGTGGTGCGATTGAGCAGGCGCGTGCCGAGGCGCGCTTCGAGGTCGGCAACGTGGCGCGTGACGACCGCCGTGGAAAGATCCAGCGCGCCGGCCGCGCCGACGAAACTGCCGAGGTCGGCCACTTTGACGAATACGCGCATCGACTGCAATTGGTTCATGGGACGACTCCTGCCTCGGTAAAGCCGGGCCGGCGCACCCCTCGCGCCTGTGTCGACCCGCGCGGCAAGGCGCGCGCGGGTTTGCCCAACGATCCGATTGTATCGACCCGATCATGTCCCAACCCTGACCCGAACATGACAATCCGGACAGGTTCGCGAGGCGCTCGCGTCACGCTCGCAGGCTGCGCTTCTGAACTGATAACGCGCTTGTTGGCGAGCATTGTTGCGTATATCGACTAGGTAGAAACCCTAGTATTCTGGTAACATGGCATCCGAAAGAAATCAATTGCATTCAATCCGCCATGACACACCGTTTTCAGCTTCTCGAAAAAATCGCGTTCTCGCTGGTCTGCTGGTCCGCCGCGGCCTGCTCGGCATTCATCGCTTATGAGCGCTGCCCGGACATCAAGGTTGTCCTGCACGTGGGCGAAGAAGTGTTGCGCTACAGCGGTGAGTATTCGTACGCATGCGCCACGCCGGTTGCCGACGCCTGCACCCAGTTGCCCACCAACTGATCGCGCGCTCCAACGCGCTTACGCATCGCGCCCGAACACCACGCGCGCGAAAAATCCCGCCAGTACCGCTTCAACCCTCTCCGCCGGCACGTTCTGCGGGTCGACCGTGTAGAAGAACTGCAAGCCGTCGCACAAGCTCATCAGGCCGATCGCCAGCGTGTCCGGCGGCATCAGCATCGGCGTGCCGACCCGCGCCGAAAACTCGCGAATGTACAAGTCCAATTGCTCGAGCTTGTCGTGCATGAACGCGTTAAAGCGAATCCGGAAGCGGCCGTCGCGCACCGCGAGCAGCTTCGCCTCAGCCCACAGCAGGAAACACTTGTTCTCGCGATGCAGGTTGCTGTAATAGCGCAGCACGCGCTCTTCCATTTCCTCACGCGATACCGCGTTCGCGAAAATAGCCTGCAGCTCTGCCTGCATGACCTCGTGGTCGCGCCGCAATAGTTCGAGAAACAACTCGCTCTTGCTGCCGAAATTCGAATAGAACGCGCCACGCGTATAGCCCGCCGCCGCAGCAATGTCTTCGACACTCGCCGCGACAAACCCTTTCTTCATAAAAATTGCTTGCGCAGCGTCGAGCAGACGCTCGCGCGTCTGGTCCTTGCTCTGCTCGCGTGTCAGTCGTTGCCGTTTCATGGGCGCAAGTCTAGCACTGAAAAGAATTCGAATTCACTCCAACATTCAAATACAGGTGTGTATTAGAATGCACTTCGTCATTCCGAATCAGTCGCGTATGCCAATTGCATAAAACGGCCCGCGCGTCTTCGCTGGCGGGCCGCTGCGGCTTGCCCTGTTCGTTCGCTGTCTCCAGTTGGGGTAATCGTGAAGCCTCCCGGTCTTCCCGCATCGTCCGCGATGCGTCCGCAGTCCCATCCGTATCGTCATCGCGCGCGCCTGCGGCGCGCCGCATTCGTGCTGGTTCTAGCCGGCGCCGTCACGCTGGCCGCGTGTTCGAAGAAGGAAGCCGCGGCGCCCGAGCCGCGTCCGGTGGTGGCCGTCGCCGTGCATGCGGACGGCAGCGCCACGCAGGCGGCTTCCTTGCCCGGCGAGGTGCAGGCGCGCTATTCGACGCCGCTGTCGTTCCGCGTCGGCGGCAAGATCGTGGAGCGGCGCGTGCGTCTCGGCGATGTGGTGAAGAACGGGCAGATCGTCGCCCGCCTCGATCCGGCCGATCAACAGAAGAATGCCGCGAGCGCGCAAGCGCAACTCGCCGCCGCGCAGCACGCCCTCGCTTATGCGAAGCAGCAACTCGATCGCGATCAGGCGCAGGCCAAAGAAAACCTGATCGCGCCCGCGCAACTCGAACAGACCACCAATGCGTACGCATCCGCGCTCGCGCAGCGCGATCAGGCCGCGCAGCAGGCGGCGTTGTCGAAAGACCAGTTGCAATACACCACGCTCGCCGCCGATCACGCCGGCGTGATTACCGCGGAACAGGCCGACACGGGCCAGAACGTCTCCGCGGGCCAGGCTGTCTACAACCTCGCGTGGAGCGGGGACATCGACGTGGTGTGCGACGTGCCGGAAAGCGCGCTCGCCGCGCTCTCGGTCGGGCAACCCGCCAACGTCACGCTCGCCGCGCTGCCTTCGCGCAAATTCACAGCGCGCGTGCGCGAACTGTCGCCCGCCGCCGACCCGCAAAGCCGCACCTATCGCGCCAAACTCACGCTCGACAATCCCGGTCCGGACGTGCGCCTCGGCATGACCGCGGATATCGAACTCGCCGCGCCGGCTAACGCCTCGGCCAATCAGCACGGTTCGTTCACCGTGCCCGCCACGGCGCTGTTCCATGACGGCACGCAGCCCGCCGTGTGGATCGTGCGCGCCGCCGATAACGCGCTGGAACTGCGCCGCGTGACGGTCACGCGTTACAACGAACGCACCGTCGTGATCGGTCAAGGTCTCAAGGACGGCGAACGCGTCGTGTTGCAAGGCGTGCATACGGTGAGCGCCGGCGAAAAAGTCCGCGCGATCGCGCCGCTGCATCCCGAGGACTTCGCTTCATGAGCACCCCGCACGAAGAAGGACGCTTCAACCTGTCCGCATGGGCGCTGCGCCATCAGGCGCTGGTGGTTTTCCTGATCGCGCTCGCGACCGCCTTCGGCATCCTCGCCTATACGCGGCTCGCGCAGTCCGAAGATCCGCCGTTCACGTTCCGTGTGATGGTGATCCGCACCTTCTGGCCGGGCGCCACGGCGCGCCAGGTGCAGGAACAGGTGACGGACCGCATCGGCCGCAAATTGCAGGAGACGCCCGCCATCGATTTCGTGCGCAGCTACTCGCGCCCCGGCGAATCGCTGATGTTCTTCTCGATGAAGGACTCGGCGCCGGTCAAGGACGTGCCCGAGACCTGGTATCAGGTGCGCAAGAAAGTCGGCGATATTGCGGCGACGCTGCCGCAAGGCGTTCAAGGCCCGTTCTTCAACGACGAGTTCGGCGACGTCTACACGAACATCTACACGCTTGAAGGCGACGGCTTTTCTCCCGCGCAACTGCACGACTACGCTGACCAGTTGCGCACGGTGCTGCTGCGCGTGCCGGGCGTCGGCAAGGTGGACTATTTCGGCGATCCGGACCAGCACATTTACATCGAGATCGCCAACACGCAACTCACGCGCCTCGGCATCTCGCCGCAGCAACTCGGCCAGGCGATCAATTCGCAGAACAGCGTCTCGCAAGCCGGCACGCTGACCACGACCGACGACCGCGTGTTCGTTCGCCCTACCGGCCAGTTCAAAGACGTCATCGCGCTCGCCGACACGCTGATCCGCATCAACAACCGCTCGTTCCGTCTCGGCGATATCGCCACGATCAAACGCGGCTACGACGACCCCGTCGTCACGCAAATGCGCGCCGGCGGCAAGGCCGTGCTCGGCATCGGCGTGACGATGCAGCCGGGTGGCGACGTGATCCGCCTCGGCAAGGCCCTCGATCAGCAGATGGCGCAGTTGCGAAAGGCGCTGCCCGCCGGCCTGCAACTGGTCGAAGTGTCGAGCATGCCGGACGCAGTCGCGCGTTCGGTCGACGACTTTCTCGAAGCCGTCGCCGAAGCGGTGGCGATCGTGCTCGTGGTGAGCCTGGTATCGCTCGGCGTGCGCACCGGCATGGTGGTCGTGATCTCGATCCCGGTGGTGCTCGCCGTCACCGCGTTGTGCATGTATCTGTTCGACATCGGCCTGCACAAGGTGTCGCTCGGCACGCTTGTACTCGCGCTCGGACTGCTGGTCGACGACGCGATCATCGCCGTCGAGATGATGTCGGTGAAGCTGGAGCAAGGCTGGAACCGCACGCGCGCCGCGGCCTATGCGTACACCAGCACCGCCTTTCCGATGCTGACCGGCACGCTCGTCACCGTCTCCGGTTTTCTGCCGATCGCACTGGCCAAGTCGAGCACCGGCGAATACACGCGCTCGATTTTCGAAGTATCGGCGATCGCGCTGATCGCCTCGTGGCTCGCCGCGGTCGTGCTGATTCCGCTGCTCGGCTATCACCTGCTGCCCGAGCGCAAACGCGAGGCGCACGAAGCGCATTTACCCGACGATCACGAGCACGACATCTACGACACGCGTTTCTACCGGCGCCTGCGCGGCTGGATCGGCTGGTGCATCGAGCGCCGCTTCGTCGTGCTGGCGGTTACGGTCGCGCTGTTCGTGCTGGCCATGGCGGGTTTCACGCTGGTGCCGCAGCAGTTCTTCCCGAGTTCGGACCGTCCCGAGTTGCTGGTGGACGTGCGCCTGCCCGAAGGCGCGTCGTTCGAAGCCACGCTGCGCCAGGCCCAGCGGCTCGAAAAAGCGCTGGTGGGCCGCCCGGAAATCGATCATACGGTCGACTTCGTCGGCACCGGCGCGCCGCGTTTCTATCTGCCGCTCGATCAACAATTGCCGCAGCCCAATTTCGCGCAGTTCGTGATCACGGCGAAGTCGGTGAAGGACCGTGAGAAACTCGCGCAATGGCTCGAACCGGAATTGCGCAACAACTTCCCGGCAATTCGCACGCGCCTGTCGCGCCTCGAGAACGGGCCGCCCGTCGGCTATCCGGTGCAGTTCCGCGTGAGCGGCGACGACATCGCCACCGTACGCTCGATCGCCGAGCGCGTCGCCGCGACCCTGCGCGCGAACCGAGGCACCAGCAACGTCCAGTTCGATTGGGACGAACCCGCCGAGCGCTCGGTGCGCTTCGAAGTCGATCAGAAGAAAGCGCGCGAACTGGGCGTCAGCTCCGACGACATTTCCAGCTTCCTCGCGATGACGCTCTCCGGCTACACCGTCACGCAGTATCGCGAACGCGACAAACTGATCAGCGTCGATCTGCGCGCGCCTAAAGCGGAGCGCGTCGACCCTGCGCAACTGATCACGCTGGCGATGCCCACGCCGAACGGTCCCGTGCCGCTCGGCACGCTCGGCCATTTGCGCAACGACCTCGAATACGGCGTGATCTGGGAACGCGACCGTCAGCCGACCCTTACCGTTCAGTCCGACGTCGCGCCCGGCGCGCAAGGCATCGACGTCACGCATGCGGTGGACAAGGCGCTGGGCCCGATTCGCGCGACCCTGCCGGTCGGCTACCGGATCCAAATCGGCGGCTCGGTCGAGGAAAGCGGCAAAGGCCAGACCTCGATCAATGCGCAGATGCCGATCATGATCATCGCCGTGCTCACGCTCCTGATGATCCAGCTGCAAAGTTTCGCGCGCGTGCTGATGGTCGTGCTGACCGCGCCGCTCGGGCTGATCGGCGTGGTGCTCACACTGCTGCTGTTCGGCCAGCCGTTCGGCTTTGTCGCGATGCTCGGCGTAATCGCGATGTTCGGCATCATCATGCGCAACTCGGTGATTCTGGTCGATCAGATCGAACAGGACATTGCCGCCGGGCATAAGCGCTTCGATGCGATCGTCGGCGCGACGGTGCGGCGCTTCCGGCCAATCACGCTGACCGCAGCGGCGGCCGTGCTCGCGCTGATTCCGCTATTGCGCTCGAACTTTTTCGGCCCGATGGCGACCGCGCTGATGGGCGGGATTACGAGCGCCACGATCCTCACGCTGTTCTATCTGCCCGCGCTGTACGCCGTGTCGTTTCGCGTGCGTGCCGATGAACGCGAGCCGCAGACGTCCGGTCCGAAGCATACGGGGAATTGAGCATGGCCACTTTCATCTTCTCCCGATACTCGCGCAGCGCCGCCCTCACCGGCATGGCATGCGCGCTCGCCGCCTGCTCGTTCGGGCCGAGCGGCGAGCCGCCCGCGATGCCGCAACCGGCCCACTACGGCGCACAGGCGCAGCCGACGCAAACCGTGCCCGCGCAAGGCGTCACCCAACAGTTCGTGGTCGGCGCAAAGCCGGTGCCCGAATGGTGGAAGCTGTATCAGTCGGACGCGCTGAATGCGCTTGTCGATGAGGGCCTGCGCAACAGCCCGACGCTCGCCGCGACCGACAAGAGCCTCGCCGCCGCGCGTGAGCAGTTGCGCGCGCAGATCGGCAGTTCGATGCTGCCGACCATCGACCTCGGCGGCCAGGCGACCCGCAATCGCGCGCTGGCGATCCCCGAGGCTGGACCGAACACGTTTCTCTACAACATCTTCGTCGGCCAATTGCAGGCGCACTATACGTTCGACCTGTTCGGTGCTGCGCGTCTGGCCGACGCGGCGCTAGCGGCGCGCGTCAACGTTCAGGCGTATCAGTTCGACGCCGCGCGCCGCGCGCTGGCCGCCAACATCGTGACCGCCGCGATCACGAGCGCCGCGCTGCATGCGCAGATCGAGACGACCGAACGGCTCGTGACGATCGCCAACGATCAGGCCCGCGACACACAGCGGCGCTATGCATTGGGCGCCGTTTCGCATGCCGATCAGTTGAGCGCGCAGCAAAGCGCGGCCAGTCTGTCGGCGAGTTTGCCGGGGCTGAAGCAGCAATGGCTGAGCACGCGGCACGCATTGGCGGTGCTGCTGGGCCGCACGCCGGATGCGGCGCCGGACGATCTCGAACTCGCGCAGTTGCGTGTGCCTGAACAGGTGCCCGTGGTGGTGCCGTCGGAACTGCTGCGCGCGCGCCCGGACATTCAGGCCGCCGATGCCGCTTTGAAGGCCGCGGCGGCTGATGTCGGCGTCGCCACCGCGCAGATGTTCCCGAGCCTGTCATTGAGCGCGTCGATGGGACAAGGCGGCTTTAGCTGGCCGGTGGCGCTCTCCGGCGCGGGCGCGATCTGGAGCATCGGCGCGTCGCTGTCGCAGCCGCTGTTTCATGGCGGCGCCCTGTTCGCGCAACGGCGCGCGGCTGTCGATACCTACGAAGCCACCGTCTCCCAGTACAAACAGACGGTGTTGGCCGCGTTCCAGAATGTCGCCGATACGCTCGCCGCGCTCGAGCACGACTCGCAGGCGCTGGACGCCGCGAACATTGCGGCGCGCTCGGCGCAAGGGGTCTTCGATGAAACCTCGGGGCGTTATCGATTGGGTGCGTTGCCTATCGCATCAGCACGGTCGAGCGAGCAGCAGTTTCGCAACGCGCAGCTCGACGAGATCCGCTATACGAGCGCGCGTTTGACGGACACGGCGGCGTTGTTTCAGGCGATGGGGAATCCGCCGGTCGGGACGGCGGCGGATTCCGCGTCCGCTTCGACTGCGGCTTCGGCATCCGCGGTTCCTGCGGCGAACGCGGGCATCGCCGAATAGCTAAACCTGGGATTCCGTACTGATCGCTGCAAACTTATCCCCACTTTTTGTTGATGAGCCTGTTGAAAACTGTCTGACAAGCAGGCTAACTCATTGAACGCATGGCAATTCGTGCGGGCGGTACGGAATGAACCAGCGGGCGTGGAACGATGGCTCTTTCACAGAACGAAGATCCTGGGATGCCTCACCGTTATCCCCAGTTTATGTTGACAGGGTTGTTGATAACTCCGGGGCTATCCCCTTAAGTGCTTGACCCGAATGGGTTTGTTACTCGAGGTGCCGGTGGATGCAGCGGCGTTGGACACCACGGGAATGACTGGCGGCGCTGTCGTTTATCCACAGATTGTGTTGACAGGGCTGTTGATAACGCCAGGAGATCCTACCTAAGTACTTGACCCCGCACCACATTCACCCACAGACCCATTTCACACCGCCCCGCATCAATAAACCCCCGCCTCCCCAGCCGGCCGATTCTTAAACCGCTTATGCACCCAATAATATTGATCAGGAATCCGCCTCACCTGCGTCTCGAGAAACTCGGTAATGCGCCGAGCGTCGACGGTCACGTCGTCGGACGGGAAATCGCTTAGCGCGTTAAAAATCGTGAGCTTGTAGCCGCGATAATCCGGCAGCACTTCCGTCACGAACGGCACCACCCGCGCATTCGCCGCGCGCGCCATCCGCGAGACGGAGGTCAGTGTGCAGGCCGGCACGCCGAAAAACGGCACGAACACCGAATCGCGCAAGCCGAAATCCATGTCCGCGGCCAGCATCACCGGCTTGCCGTCGCGCAGCGCGCGTAACGCTCGCCGCACGCTATCGCTGCGCGGAATCATCTCCGTGCCGAAGCGGCCGCGCTGCCGCTTGGCCATCGCGTCGAGCAGGAGATTCGACATCGGCGTATAGAGCGAGGCGACAGGATGCCGCGTCGAGTACATCATGCAGCCCGCCTCGATACCGACGAAATGAAAGCCCACGAAAATCGTCGGCTTCCCCTCCATGTCGGACAGATCGATCGCGCTTTCCACTTCAACGAGGCGCGCCAACGCGCGAGCGTTGCCGAACCATTGCGGTCCGCGCTCGACATAACTGCGGATCACGTGACAAAAGTGCGCGCGCGCCAGACGCTCGCGTGCCTCGTCGCTCATATCCGGAAAACACAGCTTCAGATTGGTATGCACGACGCGGCGGCGCGTGCTGGGAATTCGGTAAAGCAAGGCGCCGATACCGGTGCCGATTCGCGCGACAAGGCTATACGGCAGGACGGCAAATGCGCGCAGCAGACCTGTCATCAGACAGATCAGGATTCGACTTTTCACAAGGCGGGACCCGGTGGATGCTGGATGGCAAACACGCCGGCCGCGGCACTTTACATTGCCAGCGGACGAAGTGACGTGCGCGCGCGTCATACCGGGTCTCGCGCGGCGCGGGGGTTCGAGAATGGACGTGTCTCGCTCGCGGCGAGACGCAGTGGTGCTGGAGGCCGAGAAACCGTCTAGGGATCAGGCGTCCTTTAGGACCCTTGAGAAAGCACCGCCGGCGTGATTAAAACACATCGTGCGTGGCGAACACAGATTCCGCTGGTCGCACCACCCGACGAACGGCGCGCATGCCGTCTGGGGCGGCGCTTTGCTGCTCTTTCAAAAACTTCCCTGCGTGGGCGGCCGCAAGATTCAAACGGTCCGCGCACGCCCGCCGCACTCCAAGGGAATCCCCTTGGAGAACATCACGGCTTGTTCGATTCGAACAGATCCATGATCTGCTTCTTCTCGTTCGACGAGACACTTGGCGGCGGCACCGCCGGCGGAGTCATACCCGCGGGGCCGACGCCCCCGACCGCATCGCTCACGCCGGCGGTCGGATTCGCCGAGTCCAGACCGATGCTGGCGACGAAGCCATTGCCCGGCGTCATATCCGTATAGAACAGTTCGCCGTCGACGGAAGTCACGCCGTCCGGTTGCGGCGGTTCGCCTTGCGGCACCCCGCGCAACGCGCGCTGCATGTATTCCACCCAGATCGGCAACGCCAGTTGCGCGCCGAATTCGCGGCTGCCGAGGCTCTTCGGCTGGTCGTAACCCATCCACGCCACCGCCACGAGCGACTGCTGATAACCGGCGAACCAGCCGTCCTTAGCGTCGTTGGTCGTGCCCGTCTTGCCCTGCAAGTCGGTACGATGCAGCGCGTTGGTGCCCGCGCCCGTGCCGGCCGTGGCCACCGAATGCAGCAGACTGTTCATGATGTATGCGTTACGCGGTTCCAGCGTACGCGGCGCATCGCGCCCGGCCGTCAGCGGCTGCGCCTTGGAAAGCGGTTGGCCGCGCGCGTCCGTCACCTCGTTGATCAGATACGGATTGATCCGGAAGCCGCCGTTCGCGAACACCGAATACGCACCCGCCGACTGCAACGGCGTGACGAGGCCCGCACCGAGCGCCATCGGCAGATACGGCGGGGTCTTGTCGGCGTCGAAACCAAAACGCTGCGTGACGAAGTCTTGCGCGTACTTGGTGCCGATGAACGACAGAATGCGGATCGACACGAGGTTCTTCGACTTCTGCAACGCGAGACGCAGCGGCATCGGACCGTCCGGCTGGTCGTCGTCCTTCGGCTCCCACGCGTCGCCGCCCGGCGTGCTCGACGGAAAGTACAACGGCGCGTCGTTGATGATCGTGGCCGGTCCGAGGCCCTTGTCGAGCGCAGCCGAATAGATGAACGGCTTAAAACTCGAACCCGGCTGACGCCACGCCTGCGTGACGTGGTTGAACTTGTTCTTGTTGAAGTCGAAGCCGCCCACCAGCGCGCGAATCGCGCCATCCTGCGGCGTGAGCGACACTAGCGCGCCTTCCACTTGCGGCAGTTGCGTGATCTGCCAGTTGCCCTTGTCGTCCGCGATAAGGCGCACGATCGAGCCGACCTTGATCTTCGTGGCGGCCGTGGCGCGCGCGCTCAATGCGGCGGCGGCAAAACGCAGACCGTCGCCGCTGATCGTCACCTGCGTGCCGTCCACGAGTTGCGCCTTGACCTGCTTCGGACCCGTGTCCGTCACCACGGCGGCGATGATCTCGCCGTTGTCGGGGTGATCGGTGAGCGCGTCGTCGATAGTCTGGTCGCGGTCGTCGCCCGGCGCGGGCAGTTGCACGAAACCTTCAGGCCCGCGATAGCCATGGCGCCGCTCGTAATCCATCACGCCCTTGCGCACCGCGCGATAAGCGGCGTCCTGGTCGGCGGAGTCGATCGTGGTGGTGACGTTCAGGCCGCGCGTATAGGTTTCGTCCTTGTACTGCGCGTACATCATCTGCCGGACCATTTCAGCGATGTACTCGGCGTGCACGCTGTATTCGTTGCCCGGATTCTTGGTGTGAATCTCTTCCTTCACGGCCTGATCGTACTGATCCTGGCTGATGTATTTCAGTTCGAGCATGCGCCGCAGAATGTACTCCTGACGGATCTTCGCGCGCTTCGGATTGACCACCGGGTTATACGCGGACGGCGCCTTCGGCAAGCCGGCCAGCATTGCCGATTCCGCCAGCGTGATGTCCTTCAGATCCTTGCCGAAGTACACGCGCGCGGCCGCGGCGAAACCATAGGCGCGTTCGCCCAGATAGATCTGGTTCATGTACAGCTCGAGAATCTGATCCTTGGTCAGCGCGCGCTCGATCTTGTACGCGAGCAGCATTTCGTAAATTTTGCGCGTGTAGGTCTTCTCGCTCGAGAGGAAGAAGTTGCGCGCCACCTGCATGGTGATCGTGCTCGCGCCCTGCGAGGCGCCGCCATGCGAGAGGTCGGAGACGCCCGCCCGCAGAATGCCGATGAAGTCGACGCCGCCGTGCTCGTAGAAGCGATAGTCTTCGATCGCGAGCACCGCTTTCTTCATCTGATCGGGAATGTCTTGAAAGCGCACAAGAGAGCGCCGCTCCTCGCCGAACTCGCCGATCAGCACGTGGTCCGCCGTATAGACGCGCAGTGGCACCTTCGGACGATAGTCGGTCAGCGCGTCGAGCGACGGCAGTTGCGGGCCCATCACCACGAGCGCATAGCCAACGATCAGCGCGCCCACCACCGCAATGGTCGCGAGCAGGCTGGCGAACCAGATGACGAGCGTCGCGCCGAGGGAACGGCGGCCGGCCTCGGCATCGCGCGAAGCTGCATTGCGTCCTGGAGTGCGTTGGTAGGAGTTCCGGTCTTCACCAGACGGAGAATTGGATGAATGCGGTCGTTTGATGATTGGCATGACTGGAATAGTGGGCGCATGACTGAACGCCTTTCTGCACGCGCTCATGGCGCGCACATGGATCGTGATCGAGCATCGTAGCCTGAGGCGCAAATCACCGCGCGGACCTTTGCCCCCGGCCGGCCGCACGGCGCGCCCGGATCGAGTCCGGCGCAACGTAACAGCGCATTTTAAAAGAAATCAAGCGCGGTCCAAGTCAGTTTTTTTGTAAGAATTCCCTTCGCGCGAAAGGAGTCTGTAGTTTCGGGTGGTGCTACGAGCGCTTTCCCGCGCGGTTGGAGTTATTCACAGAAAATGTTGAAAGGCCTGTGGACAAGCCGCCCGCAAACGTTACAACCCATTGATGTCACGGGATTTTCATGTCGCGCCCGTTCCGCATCGAGGCAACTCGTCATATGATGGACTCGGCGCGCGCTAACACGTGCTCGCGCCACGGCGTCCGCCAAATGCCCGCTTTGAACCGCCCATGCCAACAAGTATGCGAGCCGACTATGAATAAGCCCAGCGAACGCATCGTCGTATTCGTCACGACCGCGCAGAAACGCGCGATCACCACCACCGCCGAAAATATGGGCATCAGCGTCAGCGAACTGATGCGACGCGCGGTCCTGAGTTTCGGCGCGACCAGTGAACAGGTGAAAGCGGCCAGCATCGTCGACCGGCTGCGCGCGCCTCGCGCGCCGGACGCGCTCGACGCCGCGTTGCAACGGGTCGCGCGCGGCACACGGCACGCGCGCGCCGCATTGCCGCCGGCTTTGCAAACGCACGGCGATACCGTGACCGGCACGTCCACGGATGGCGCGGTGGGCACCAACGCGCCTGCGCCGGGCGCATTGACGGGTGCATTACCGAACGCAGCATCCGGGCAGGCAGAGCCCGCGCCGTTGTTGCCGGCGGGTCTTGCCGCCGCCCTCGCCGCCGGCATCGACGAGGAAGCCGCGGCAACCGCTGAAGCCGTCGCGCGCGTGGCAGCGGCCGAAGCGGCATCGGCGGATGGATCAACACTTCGGACGGATGCGGAAGCGCAACTGCGCAGCGTGCTCAAACGCCCGCGCGTCGACGCCCCGCGCGACGACGATGATCCGCTCGGCGATCCCAGCACGAAAGGCGGCCGTTTCGCGTAACGAGCTTGTGCGGTGCATATCGCGCGACGCGCGTCGGCGCGTTGCATATCGTTACATTGGCGTCGCTCAAAATGAGTGAGCTTTCGGCATTGCAAGCTTGGTATTCATCCAGCGATCGGAGGCGGCTTGTTGCGCATTGAAAATACGCTCAGCCTGCACGTCTTTTATGCCGTTGAATGCACGGCTGCCAGACGTGTTCAGCCATGCTCACGAACGACAACAATAGACGCAAACCAGGCGCACGCGCACCGCGCCTATTCACGCCAGCGACACCTGTCGCGCGCAAAGTTGGCCAATTTGTCATCGCGCCCTTTAAGTCGGTTTTAAGAGAGCCCGTGGTGTAATATCCGCGGGCGGCTGAATGACGCGTCGCGCGATTTAACCTTTGAGCTGTTTGCCGCTCGATATTCGAATCGAACTATTTACGTCGCCGCTATTGCAATCGGCGCGCGCGCCCCGAACTCCGGTCCGAACGTTGCGCAGCTTCGCGTGCAGCGGCGTAAAGTAGCAGTTGAATGCAGTTAAGCGCGCGGGATTATTCAGCGCCGTTTACATTCTTTGGAGGTTTTCATGTCGCTTTTTGACAGCATTTCCCGCACGCTTAAAGGTCTCCTGAACGACGCAGCGGACTCCGTGCAAGATCCGTCGCGCGATTCGCGCCAGATCGTGCGTGAACTCGATGAGAGCATCGCCAAAGCCGAGAACTCGCTGATCGAGATTCAGGCGCAAGTGGCCACGCAGCAAAGCAAGCGCGATGTTGCCGCGGACAAGGCGAAGAAATACGAAGACGGCGCGAAGCGCGCGCTGCAATCCGGCGACGAAGCGCTCGCGCGCGAAGCCCTCGGCGCGCAAGCCACGGCCGAAGCCGAACGTGATGCGCTAGCGAAGGAACTGACTACGCTGGAGCCGTCGGTGGCGCAGCTCAAGAGTCAGATCGAAGACATGCGCACGCGTCGCAACGACCTGAACGCCCGCTCGAACATTCTGCAAGCCAAGCAGCAGATCGCTCAGGCGAAAGACGTGGCGGCCACGGCGTTGGGCGGCATCGGCGGCAAGAACCTGTCGGAAGATTTCCAGAAGCTCGAGGACAAGGTCGCCCTGTCGAATGCCCGTTCGGACGCCCGCCTGAATTCGGCCGACGTGAAGAGCGGCAAGGCGCTCGACGACAAGCTCGCGGATCTGAACCGCGGCCCGTCCGTCGAAGATCGTCTCGAAGCATTGAAGAAGCAGATCAATACGCCGGCCCAGTAATTGCGTCGGCAGCAGTACATACCGGCGGCCTTCGTGTGAGCCGCCGGAATCGACTGAAGGAGACGGGCGCAACGCGCCCGGTCCGTAAATGAAAAAATTTCTCGCAACCGCGTTTGCCTCACTGCTGTTCGTGTCGGCCGCGGCGTTCGCAGTGCCCACCGTCCAGCAGATCGAATCGGCCATGTCGCAAGGCAACTGGCAACAGGCCGACGCCGACCTGAGCGAAGTGCTGCAGGCGCATCCGAACAATGCGCGTGCGCACTATCTGTATGCCCAGGTGCTCGACCGCGAAGGCCGTTCCGCCGACGCGCTCGCCCAGGTGCAGCAGGCCAAGACACTCGACCCGCAGATCCGCTTCACCGATCCGACCCGCTTCGCGCAGACCGAAGCGCGCATCCGTAAGGACGCGGAACGCGCAGGCGCCGCGGGCGGCAACACGACCAGCCGCGCGGCCAACCCGTTCGCGCAGCAGCAAACCGCGCCGTCCCTGCAGCAGCAGTCGGCCATCGCGCCCCAAGCGCCGCAACGGCATGGTCCGGGCATGGGCATGTGGATCGGCATTCTTGTCCTCGTCGGCGTGATCGCGCTGGTGCTGCGCTGGACCTTGCGGCGCGCCCGCGCGCAAGGCGATACGCGCGCCGACGACGAGCGTCGCGTGCAACTCAAGCGCGCCACGGAGATGCTCAACACCGTGCGTTCGCTCAAGCTCGACGTAAAGCTCTCCACCGTGCAAGGTCACGAGGCGCTGGAGAAGGAAGTCGAGGCAACCGAAGACCAGTTGCGCGGCCTCGTCGAAACGCTGTCGAATAGCAAGAATCCGCTGCCGCCGTATCAGCTCGACGAACTCGAGCAACGGCTCGGCAGCATGCGCGCGCGCCTCGAGGGCCGGCCCGATCCGTATGCCGCTCCGGCCGCCAGCGCGCAGCAACAGTCGCCGTATGCGCAGGAAGCCGAACGTTTCGGTAATCCGCCGCAAGCGCCCTATCCGCAGCAGGGTCCGTATCAGCAACAGCCGCCGGTTATCGTGCAGCAAGGCGGCGGTGGTTTCGGCGGCGGCATGGGCGGTCTGCTGACTGGCGTGCTGCTTGGCGAAGCGCTGAATTCTGGACGTGAGCGCGTGGTGGAGCGCGACGTGATTGTCGACGACGAAGCGCGCCGCCGCGGCAACGACGGTGGCAATGGCGGCAATGGCGGCGGCCTCGACTTCGGTCAGGGTTCGAACGACTGGAACGACAATGGCGGCGGTGTCGATCTGGGCAGCAGCGACGACTCCGGCGGCTGGAACGACAACACCTGAGCTTCGCCGCGCGGCTGAAGTCGAATCAAGCCGCACAAGCATGCGTCACGGAAACAGGCTCCTTTACGGAGCCTGTTTCGTTATGGCGATTCGTTTCCGAGGCTTCACGCCCGTATCGGCATTAGTTCACTGACAGGCTCATGCTGCGCCAGCACCACCGAACCCGCGAACAGTCTGACAATGAAGCGCTCCGCATATGCGATCAGGGCAGTGCGGCGCACGTCGTCCGCATCGATATACTCGGCCGAGAGATGAAAAAGTTGCAGCACGATCTGCGCGCAGACTTCGTCGACGGTTTCACGCGAAAGTGTCGGCATCAATTCCAGTTGAACGACGTCGTCGGCCATTTCCGCCGACACCTCGTGCAGATTCGCGCGCACGGCCTCGCGCAACGCCGGCGACGTACCATGATATTCGGCGAGCGCGCTCAGAAACGCCGCGCGGTTTTCCAGCGCGAACGCAAAGAACGCGACGCAGGCGCGACGCGGTACGCTATGCGGCTCGTCGTGCGCGGCGAGCCAGCGCTCACGCCGCAGCATCGGCCGCAACCGGCGGCTCACCGATTCGACGGCTTCGCGCGCCAGCTCGTCGAGCGTGCCGAAATGACGGTAGAAGGTGTTGGGATTGAGTCCGGCCTCGCGCGCCAGTTCGCGCAAACCCAGGCTCGTAAAGCTGCGGCCGCCTGCCGTCAGCCGCAATGCGGCGTCGATCAGTTTGCGCTTGCCGGCCGGCAATTCCTGCTCGACGGCAACGCGGTGTTCGGCGGCGGCGGCCGCGCCCGGTACGGAAGTCATGTGTTTTCAATCGATGCGCGCCAAGCGCGTTTAATAGCCGTACTCTAAACGATCTTGACGCCAGGTGCACAGTTGTCTACCCTGCGCGTTATGCCGCAGTAGACACATGTAGACGCTTGGAACTCGCCCCATGCCGGAGAACGCCGTGACGCTTGCCTCATCTGCCCCGCCTGCCGCGCCGCGCATCGCGATTGTCGGAGGCGGCTTTGCCGGCATCGGCATGGCGATTCGCCTGCAGCGAATGGGCATCACGTCGTTCACGATCTACGAGGCCGCCGGCGATATCGGCGGCACGTGGCGCGACAACACCTATCCCGGCGCGGCCTGCGACGTGCCCTCGCATCTCTATTCGTTTTCGTTCGAGCCCAATCCGGCGTGGTCGCGCGCGTTCGGCGGCCAGGCGGAAATCTTCGCGTATCTGAAGCACTGCGCGCGCAAATACGATGTAGAGCGTTACGTGCGTTGCAATGCACGCGTGGCCGCGGCGCGTTTCGACGAAGCGCGCCAGGTCTGGCATGTCGACATCGATGTGCACGGCGTGCGCGAAACCATCGCGGCCGATATCGTGATCGCCGCGAGCGGTCCGCTGTCGCGCCCGGCCATGCCGCAAATCGCCGGGCTCGAACGCTTCGAAGGCAAACTGTTTCATTCGGCGCGCTGGGACCATGCGTATCCGCTCGAAGGCAAACGCGTCGCGGTGATCGGCACGGGCGCTAGCGCGGCCCAGTTCGTGCCGAAAATCCAGCCGCGCGTCGCGCGTCTCGATCTGTTCCAGCGCACCGCGCCGTGGGTCATGCCCAAGCCCGACAAACCGATCGACGCACGCGCCCGCTGGCTGTTCCAGCATCTGCCGTTCACGCAGCGCTTCTTGCGCAGCGCCATTTACTGGCAGCTCGAATCGCGCGCCATCGCGTTCGTCGTCAATCCGGAGCTGCTGAAAGTGCCGATGAAGTTCGGCTTGAGCTACCTCGAACGACGCGTCAAGGATCCCGAGCTGCGCGCGAAGCTCACGCCGAACTACCGGTTCGGCTGCAAGCGCGTGCTGCTTTCGAGCGACTACTATCCCGCGCTCAGCCAGCCGAACGTCGACGTGGTGACGAGCGGCATCCGCGAGATCGTCGCCGACGGCATCGTGACCGAAGACGGCGTGCATCGCCCCGCCGACGCCATCATTTGCGGCACGGGTTTCCAGGTCAACGACGTCGGCGCACCGTTCGAAGTGACCGGCCTCGACGGCGCGGATCTCAGCACTCAGTGGCTGCGCGACGGGCCGGAAGCCTACCTCGGTGTCAGCGTGGCGAACTTTCCGAACTTCTTCATGATCGTCGGGCCGAATACGGGCCTCGGCCACAACTCGCTGCTCTACATGATCGAGTCGCAAGTGCAGTACATCGCCGATTGCCTGCGCGTACTGCGTCGCCGCAAGGCACGCACGATGAATCTGCGGCCCGACGTGCAGCGCGATTTCAACGCGCGTTTGCAGAAGGACATGCAGCACTCGGTGTGGGCGAGCGGATGTCGCAGCTACTATCAGACCCGTAGCGGCAAAGTGACCGCGTTATGGCCGGGCTTCAGCTTCAGCTTTCGCAAACGCACGCGCCGCGCGCGTCCGCACGACTATCGTTTCGCGCCCTGACGCCCTGACGCAGTGAGCGGCGGCTGACAACCCCGGAGAACACGAGGCCGCCGATGCAATCCGATTCGAAGCCACGCGAACCAGAAATCGAACTACAAGGGAGATCACAAACATGGCAAGCATCGACTCCGGCACGCCCGCCTCGGCACCCCCGCTGCCGCCGCGCTCGCTCGCCGCGCGGCTTGGCATTACCAGCGTGCCGCGCGACGAATTGCGCCGGCGCTATACGCAAAGCGGTTCCAGTTTCGTGAAGATCATGGGTGCCGACGTGCATTACGTCGACGAAGGCAGCGGCGACATCATCGTGATGATCCACGGCTTCGCGTCTTCGCTGCATACGTGGAATCGCGTCGCCGACGAACTCAAGCGCGAGCATCGCGTGATCCGCCTCGACCTGCCGCCGTTCGGCGTGACAGGACCGCTGCGCTCCAGCAGCGGCGCAATCGAAACGATGAATCTGCCGACCTATCGGCGTTTCATCGACACGTTCATGCAGGCGCTCGGCATCTCGCGCGCGACCTTCATGGGCAATTCGCTCGGCGGGCTGATTGCGTGGGACTACGCGGTGCGGCATCGCGATGCGGTTGAACGGCTCGTTCTGATCGACTCGGCGGGCTTTCCGATGAAGCTGCCGATTTACATTGGCCTGTTCAACAGCGCGCTGGTGCGGGTCAGTTCGCCGTGGTGGCTGCCTGAGGTCATCGTCAAAAGCGCGGTGCGCAACGTGTATGGCGATCCGCGCAAGATCGATGCGGTGACGCTGCGGCGCTACGTCGAGTTTTTCCACGGCGAAGGCACGCGCACGGCGATCGGCAAGATGGTGCCCACGCTCGACTTCAAGGATGTCGACACCGACGTGCTGAAGACACTCGACGTACCGACGCTCGTGCTATGGGGCGCGAAGGATCGCTGGATTCCGACCGCGCACGCCGCCGAATTCGCCAGCCGCATTCCGGGCGCGAAGTCGGTCATGTATCCGGGGCTCGGCCATATTCCGATGGAAGAAGCGCCCGAGCGCGTCATGGCCGATCTGCGCGCTTTTCTCGGCACGCGCGGCGCGCGTGTTCCGGTTGACGAAGGCACACGCCGCGCGCCGGCCTGACCCGACGGCTTTCGTCCCTGCGATTCATTCGATCGATGTTTCGCGCGTGCTCGCGCGCTCATATGGAGCGCGCGAATCTTGCGCGCCCTTCCCTCGCGTCGCGTCGACGTGGTCAGCCGCCGCCCAGCAGACGCAACAGTCCCCAGAGAAACTTGCAGAGCATGACGATCAGCTCCCACAGATGATAGAGCTGTTGCCAGCCCGAAACGCGCGCGAACGAGTCGATCATGAATTACCGGTAAGAAACGGAAAGGTCTGCGAACAAAGGTGTGGATCACAGTTGGACCGCACATCATAACGACTGCGGGATACCCCGTATCAAGTCGCTTGAAAGACTGCCGTAAAGGCGTCTAGGAGACGCTGTAAACGCGTTGGGTGATTCGCCGATTGAATGCGCTGAGCGCGGCGGCAGAAAACATATTGCATGGGGCCGGAGTAAGCGCTGTAGCGCTTACTCCGGTCGACAAAGGAGACGAGCATGACGCGTTTCAGCTTTCGCCGTTCGGCCCGTTCGCACACGGTCGTCGGCGATATTGCCGCGCAAGCCGGCAAACTGGGCATCGAAATCTGCGACGTATCGGGCCACGTCGAGGAAGTGGCCGCGCGCGTGCAACACCAGGCGCAAGTATGCCGCGCGTTGCGCGAATCGGCCGCGCAGACGCTCGCGGGCAATCATCGCATTGCCGCGGCCGCGCGGAAAATGAGCCACGTATCCGCCAAAGCCGCGACCGGTGTGCAGGAATCGCAGCAAACGCTCGAAGCGTCGCTGGCCGACATTCACGGACTCGTGGAAGGCGTGACCGTCATCGAAAGCCAGATCGGCGCGCTGCGCAGTGCGCTGGCGCATGTGAGCCGTGTCTCCGAGGAGATTTCGCTGATCGCGCGTCAGACTCACCTGCTGGCGCTGAATGCCGCGATCGAAGCTGCGCGCGCCGGCGACTCCGGCAAAAGTTTCGCGGTCGTCGCGGCCGAAGTGAAGAACCTCTCGGCGAAGACCGCGCAGGCCACCGGACAGATCGAGACGACGCTGGCGCAACTCACGCAACAGACCGAGCAGCTGATCAGCGAGGGATCCGTGAACACCGCGCGGGCGCACCGCGTGCGCGAAGGCACGCGCAAGATCGGCGACGTCGTGCATGCAACCGGCGATGCGATCGCGCATCTGAATGACGAGGCGGGCCAGATCGCCGTGCTGACCGGCGAGATCGAATCGCAGTGCGACGGACTCGAGGCGCAGGTGCTGGAAATGGCGAGCGGCGTCGAGGACTCGAGCGAAAATTTCGTGCAGGCGAAGGACCGGTTGGGGAATTTGCTCGGTGTGTCCGAAACCCTGATCGAACTGACCGCCGCGACGGGTGTGGAAACGGCGGATACGCGTTTTATCGAGGCCGTGCAGCGAGCGGCGGCTGCCGTGAGCAAGGCATTCGAAACGGCGGTGGCGCGTGGTGAAGTGTCGCTCGAGGATCTGTTTGACCGGCATTATGTGCCGGTGGCCGGGAGTAATCCGCCGCAGTTTTTGACGCGATTTACTGCGTTGACCGATCGGGTTTTGCCGGCTATTCAGGAGCCTCTGCTTGGTCTCGATCCGCGTGTCGCGTTTTGCGCGGCGGTCGATTTGCGGGGTTATTTGCCGACGCACAATCTGAAGTTTTCTTTGCCTCAGCGTGATGGCGATGTCGTCTGGAATACGGCGAATTGCCGGAATCGGCGGATGTTCGATGATCGGACTGGGATTGCCGCGGCTTCACATACGAAGCGGTTTTTGTTGCAGACGTATCGGCGGGATATGGGGGGTGGAGAGTTCGTGTTGATGAAGGATGCGTCGGCGCCGGTTTTTGTTGGTGGGCGGCATTGGGGCGGGGTTCGGATTGGGTATCGGGTTTGAGGGAAGGCCAAAACGCAAAGCCACCCTCCACCAAAACCCAAAAAAATCAAACCGCCATCACCGCCCGCCTCCTCTCCGCCCGCTGCATAAAATAATTAGCCGCCACCACGCCAACAGTAACCACAGCAATAAAGAGAGTAGCCAGCGCATTCATCTCCGGATTCAACCCCAACCGAACACGCGAGAAAACAACGAGCGGCAAAGTAGTCGACCCAGGCCCAGACAAAAACGCCGACAGCACCAGATCATCGATCGACAAAGTGAACGACAACAACCACCCAGAAACGAGCGCCTGAGAAATCAACGGCAGCGTAATAGAGAAAAACACGCGCAACGGCGTAGCCCCAAGATCCAGCGCCGCCTCTTCGAGCGAGGGATGCAATTCCTTCACCCGCGACTGCACGATGATCGCCACATAAGAAATACACAGCATCACGTGCCCGATCCAGATCGTGAAAATGCCGCGTCCGGCCGGCCACCCCAACCACTTGGCCATTTCGATGAACAGCAACAGCAGCGAAATCCCCTGAATCACTTCTGGAATCACCAACGGCGCATTGATCATCCCCGTATATAACGTGAAGCCGCGAAACCGCCCCATCCGCGCGAGCACGAAACCCGCCCACGTGCCAATGACAACAGAAGCAAACGCCGTCAACAAAGCCACCCGCAACGACAGCCACGCCGCCGCGATCAACTCGTCATCCTGCAACAATGCCGCATACCAGCGCGTCGAAAACCGCGTCCACACCGTGACAAGTTGCGATTCGTTGAACGAATACACAATCAGACTCACGATCGGTATGTACAGAAACAGAAAACCGATCCCCAAAGCGATCAACTGCAAAATCCGGTTCGGTTTCATCAGCGTCTTTCCTCCATCGCCTTCGCCTGCGCGTACTGGAAAAACGCCATCGGCACCAATAACAACAACACCATTGCGCACGTCACGGCAGACGCCATCGGCCAATCGGCATTGTCGAAGAACTCATTCCACATCACGCGGCCGATCATTAGCGTGTTCGCGCCGCCCAGCAATTCGGGAATCACGTACTCGCCTACCGCCGGGATGAACACCAGCAAACAACCGGCGATAATGCCGTTCTTCGAGAGCGGCAGCGTGATCTGCCAGAACGCCTTCCACGGCTTCGCGCCGAGGTCGTAGGCGGCTTCCAGCAATGTCATGTCCATCTTCACGAGATGCGCGTACAGCGGCATGACGAGGAACGGCAGATACGAATAGACCATGCCGATATAAACGGCGGTATTCGTGTGATACAACTCGATCGGCGAGTGAATCAATCCGATCGACATCAAAAAGTTATTCAGCAAACCGTTGTTCTTCAGGATCCCGATCCACGCATACACGCGAATCAGAAACGACGTCCAGAACGGCAGCATCACGGCCATCATCAGCAGATTGCGGCTGCCCGGATTCGAACGCGCGATGTAATACGCCATCGGATAGCCGATCAGCAGACACAATAGCGTCGAGATCGCCGCGACCACCACGGAATTCACGTAGGTCGCGAAGTACAGACTGTCGGTCAGCAGAAACGCGTAATGCGACAGATCCAAAGTGACGTGAATCGCGCCGTCCGCGAACTTCGTCAACTCCGTGTACGGTGGAATGCCGAGTTGCAAATCGGCGAAGCTGATCTTCACGACCAGCAGGAACGGCACGAGGAAAAACAGCAGCAACCAGATAAACGGGCCGGCCACCACCGCGGTGCGGCCGCTCAGGTTGAAGCGCCGCACCGGCCACGTGGCGAAGGAATTGAACGAGCGCTTCATGACGTCAGCACCACACCGGCCGATGCGCTCCAGCGCACGTACACTTCGTCGCCCCACGTAGGCGGATCGATCTCGGTCAGCGCGAGGCTCGTCACGTTCGCGATCACGGTTTTGCCGGCGTCGAGCTTCACGTGATAAAGCGAATAGCCGCCCATGTAGGCGATATTCGTGACGACGCCCTTGCCCCAGTTGTACGCGCCCTCAGGCGGTTTGCGCGTCAACGCGATGCGCTCGGGTCGCACCGAAATCGTCACCGGCATGCCGAGCGGACCGGTGATGCCGTGGCTCACATACAGGCGGCACGGTAGATCCGGTGTCTCGATGAACACGTGATCGGGCTCGTCTTCAACCGTATGGCCTTCGAACAGATTCGTCGAGCCGATGAACTCGGCCGAAAAACGGCTATTCGGATACTCGTACACTTCGTGCGGCGTGCCGAGCTGCACGATCTCGCCTTCGCTCATCACGGCAAGGCGGCCCGCCATGGTCATCGCCTCTTCCTGATCGTGCGTCACCATCATGCAGGTCACGCCGACCTTGTCGAGAATGTTGACCAGTTCGATCTGAGTGCGTTGACGGATCTGCTTGTCGAGCGCGGACATCGGCTCGTCGAGCAGCAGCAGCTTGGGCCGCTTGACCAGCGAACGCGCGAGCGCCACGCGCTGCTGTTGACCGCCGGAAAGCTGATTCGGCTTGCGCTTCGCGAAGCGCCCCATCTGCACCAGTTCGAGCGCGGTTTGCACACGGTCCTTCAGTTCGGCCTTCGGCACGCCTTCCTGCTTCAGACCGAAGGCGACGTTCCCTTCCACCGTCATGTGCGGAAAGAGCGCGTACGACTGGAACATCATGTTGACCGGCCGGCGGTACGGCGGCAATTGCGCGAGGTCTTCACCGTCGATCAAAATCTTGCCCGAGGTCACGCTTTCGAGCCCGGCCATCATGCGCAGCAAGGTCGACTTGCCGCAGCCTGAACTGCCGAGCAGCGCGAACAGTTCGCCCTTCTTCACCGACAGATTGACGCCCTTGACCGCCACGGTCTCGCCGAACTTCTTCACGACATCGACGACCTGGACGAAGTTGTCCGTGGCGTCGCCCGTAACGGCGTTCAGGCTCGGGGACGGCGCGACGGCCCCTGCCAGCGCGCCCGACTGGTCACTACTCATCACAATGCTTGACTCCGGCGTTTGACGAACAAAGCCCCCGGTGAACACCGAGGGCTTCTTGATGATGCTTACCTGTTCACTCTGGCCGCGGGTCAGCGGCCGGACTTGAATTCAGTCCACAGCCGCGTTTGCAGCCGCTGGATTTCCGGCGGCAACGGCTTCAGCAGGAACAGGGTCTTGATGACTTCAGGCGGCGGATACACGGCCGGATCGCTCGCCACGTCCTTGTCCACGTACTTGCGCGCTTCGAGGTTGGCGCTCGGGTAGTAGACGGCGTTGGTGATCGCGGCGTGAACCTGCGGCGTTTCGATGTAGTTGATCCACTCGAGGGCGGCTTCCTTGTTCTTCGCGTCCTTCGGAATCGCCATCACGTCGAACCACACCGGCGCGCCGCCCTTCGGAATGTAGTACTCGACCTTATAGGGCTTCTTCGCCTCGACCGCGCGATGCTTGGCGATCACGACGTCGCCCGACCAGCCGTACGCGAAACACACGTCGCCGCCGACCAGGTCGTTGATATAGCCCGACGAGTTGAACTGCGTGATGTACGGGCGGATCTTCTTCATCATGTCGAGCGCGGCGCGGTAGTCGGCCGGGTTCGTGCTCATCGGATCCTTGCCAATGTAATGCAGCGCTGCGGCGAACATCTGGTCCGGCGCGTCGAGCACGGACACGCCGCAAGCCTTCAGTTTCGAAATGTTTTCCGGCTTGAAGAGCACGTCCCAGCTATCGAGCGGCACGTTCTTGCCGAGAATCTGCTGCGCCTTGGTGACGTTGTAGCCGAGACCGGTCGTGCCGTAGGCCCAGGGCACCGTGAACTTGTTGCCCGGATCGGCGCCGGCGACGAGCGCCATCAGCGAAGGATCGAGATACTTCAGGTTCGGCAGCTTCGATTTGTCGAGCGGCGCGAAGATGCCGGCGGCGATCTGCTTGCCGGCGTAATTGCTGGTCGGCACGACGATGTCATAACCGGAGTTGCCGGTGAGGAGCTTGGCTTGCAGCGTGTCGTCGCTATCGTAGTTGTCGTACTTGACCTGGACGCCGGTCTGCTTGGTGAAGTTCGGAATGGTGTCCTTGGCGATGTAATCGGACCAGTTATACACGTTGAGCTGCGTGTCTTTCGCAGCAACCGTCAACCACGGCGCCGCGCACAAGACCAGCGCCGCCACTTGCCCCACTACCCGTCTTTTCATTCCGTTCTCCGATCCTGACCGGCCCGTTGCCGGCCGTCCTCACCAGCGCCGAGGCACTGCGCCCGCGGCTCCCCTGAAAAACCCGAAAAGTACCATCAATTATTGCGCGCTCCAAAAAAATTGCCAGGCTGTCGCGCAAACGGTACAGCGCAAGCCGTACCGGTGGAAAATTGGCCGCAATTTTAGCGGGTTATGCGCGCGTGTCCACCCGAAAAAAACACCCGTACCGGCGCGCTGTTATCCGGTTGTCAAGTTGACGCTGTGCAGGGCGCGCCGCGTTCGCGCAAACGGTGGTGGGCCACCGCCGTATTCCGTCAGTTCGATGCCGGACGGCTAAGGTCGAAGCGCACCCGAGCCGCGAAGCGTTCGACGGTGCACAATAGCTCTCACAGGCTCTCGCAGGCCGAGCGACGACGCGCCGCAAATCGCGTTGCCGCGTCCCGGCGTCCCGGCGTCCCGGCGTCCCAGCGCCCCGGTGTCTAGGCGCCGCCCGCTGCGCGCGCAGCGGGCACGTGGCTTGCAAGAGCATGCGGTCTTGAACCTCAGGCATCGATGAACACGAATCCGTTCGCATTGCGTCCCAACCGCCGCCGGCGTCTACTGGCCGATGGGGGGGCACGTCCGCCGCATTGGTTCTCGTTCGTCGGCGCGGGCGCACTGATTGCGGTGGGCTATATCGATCCGGGCAACTGGGCAACCGCGCTCGGCGCCGGCGCGGGCTACGGCTACCGCCTGCTCGGCATGGTGCTGCTGTCGAGCCTGATGGCGATGCTGCTGCAGTGGCTGTCGTCGCGCCTGGGCGTCGTGACCGGGCGCGATCTCGCGCAGGTCTGCCGTGAACGCACGGGCCGCCGCGGCACCCTGTTCCTGTGGCTGACCAGCGAGGTCGCGATCATCGCGTGCGATGTCGCCGAAGTGGTCGGCAGCGCCGTCGCATTGCAAATGCTACTTGGCGTGTCGCTCACGGTCGGCGTGCTGATGTCGGCGGTCTGCACCTTCGCGCTGCTCGCGCTCCAGCAGAAAGGCCGCAAACTGGAAGCGGTGATCGCGGTGCTGATCGGCTTCGTCGGCCTGTGCTTCGTGGTCCAACTCGCGCTGGCGCGGCCGGACTGGCATGCGGCGCTCGCCGGCACCGTGCCGAGCGTCGAACTGCTGCGCAACACGGGCATGGTGTGGCTCGCGGCAGGCATCGTCGGCGCGACGGTCATGCCGCACAACCTCTATCTGCACTCGGCGCTCGTCAAACATCACGCGCCCGACGGCAGCGACGCGCAGATCAAGGTCGCGCTGCACGTGATCAATCTGGACACTTTCGGTTCGCTGTCGTTTGCTTTTGTGATCAATGCGGCGCTGCTGATCGTGGCGGCCGCCGTGTTCTATGTGAGCGGCCATCGTGACGTGACCGATCTCGCGGACGCCCACCGTCTGATCGCGCCGCTCGTCGGCACGCATTGGGCCGGCATTCTATTCGCTGCGGCGCTGCTCGCCTGCGGACTGAGCGCGACCGTCACCGGCACGCTGGCGGGCCAGACGGTCATGGAAGGCTTTCTGCGCATCCGCCTGCCACGCTGGAAGCGCGCCCTCCTGACCCGCGCGCTGGCGATCGGGCCAGCGCTCTTCGCGGTCGCGCTGTTCGGCCAGCACGGTTCCAACCAGTTGCTGGTGGCAAGCCAGGTGGTGCTGAGCCTGCAACTGCCGCTCGCGGTCGTGCCGTTGATCCGCTTCACATCGGACGCCACGCTCATGCGCAGCTGGCGCGTGCGCGGCGTGCCGCTCGTGCTCGCGTGGCTGTCCGCCGCGTTCATCATCATGCTCAACGGCGCGTTGTTGTGGCAACTGGCGTTCGGTAGCTGAACGGCCGTTTTTCGCCCGACTGTCGCCGAAGTCACTTTGTAAGTATTCTCTGAGTATCGCGCCATGACCGGCGACGCTGCCCGCTTTCGCGGCACGTCGGCCATGCGGCCCGTTTCATCGCGGCTGCCGGGTTTTGTCTGCGGCAGCCGTTTTTGTGCCCATTTTTGCGCCCTTCAGCGCTTTTGCGAGATCGATCCGGTGAGCATGGCGGAGGTCGTCTTTCGATGCCTGCCGCGTCCGGTTCGCTCGCTGCCCTAGCTCCAGGACGACAGCCCCATGCGCTTTGACGCCTCAACCGACCACCTTGCCCGCAACGCCTTCCCTCAGTTCCGTCAACTCATGGCGCGCTTCTCCCGCGTCACGCTGCTCGCCACGCTCGTCGTCTGCGCCGTCCTGTCCAACGAGGCGCGCGCGACGGTCGCGATGCTGCAGCCCGCTCGCGTGGCCGCGGCCAACGAGCCGCTGCAGATCACGCTGCTCTACTCCGCCGACGACGCCAAACCCTTGACCATTAACCTCCCGCCGACCATCCGCGTGACGCTGAGCGCAGGCGAACAGTCGCCGCAGCCGCTCGATCTGAAGCGCGAGCCCGGCGTGGCCGACACGCTGCATCTGCGGCCAGGCCAGTTCCGTAAGGTGCGCTTCTCGGCGCCCTGGCCGCAGTCGGCGCGTGGCGAGGTGCGTATCGACCCGGTGGGTTTCGATGCGTCGCCGGCGCTCGTCGCGATCAATCGCGGGCCGCAGCAGGACGCGATTGCTCAGGCCGAACGCGCGGAAAGCCAGGCGACCACGCCCGCTCAAGCCGCCGCGACCGCAGCCGTGGTCGGCGGCCCGACCGGCGACGCCATCGTGCCGCCCGGCGATTCGCTCGCGACCACCGGACGCGGCGTGCTCTCGCATCTCTCCTATTACGATCCGATGTACATCGGCTTCGGCCACAACGGCGACACCAACGCGCGGCTGCAACTGAGCTTCAAATACCGCATCCTGATACCGGACGATCTGCGCTCAAAAGCCTTCCTCGACAACCTGTACTTTGCGTACACGCAAACCTCGATCTGGGATCTGTCCGCCGATTCGCGCCCGTTCCGTGATACGACCTACTCGCCGCAATTGTTCTACTACGTGCCGGACACCGGCTGGCAGAGCCCGTTCTTCACGCGCATGGGTTTTGCCGCCGGCGTTGCGCACGAATCGAACGGCAAGGCCGGCGCGGACTCGCGCAGCATCAACATGCCGTTTATCCGGCCGACCTGGGAATTCGGCGATCTGACGGCCAACCACCTGACCGTGTCGCCGAAGATCTATTACTACGTCGGCACGAGCAGCAACCCCGATATCGCCGACTATCGCGGCTACGTGGACTTGCTTGTCAAATACGGCAGTCCGGACGGCTGGCAACTGGCGACCACGCTGCGCAAGGGCACCAAGCACTGGTACGGCAGCGTGGATTCGCAATTCACCTATCCGCTCGCCAAACTGCTGGGCAGCGCGTGGGGCGGCTACGTGTGGGTGGGCTATTTCAACGGCTACGGCGAAGACCTGCTCGACTACAACAACCGTCAACACTGGATAGCGCGGATCGGTTACAGCATCGCGCGCTGATGTTGATGTGTGCGGGCAATTTCGCGCGTCGAAGGTGGCGTCGAAACATGCGACGGATGCTGCCAACCGTGCGCGAGCCGCGGCCTTGACGGTCGCGCACGGCGGGGTGCATGGCACGCATCGGCTAACATAGCGGAACTTCGCTTCTCCGCCCCAAGGTTTACGATGGCTTCGAATCTCCACGATCTTCCCGACAGCCCGTGCATCGGCGTCTGTTCCACGCTGTTCGACGACGTCTGCAAAGGCTGCGGCCGCACCGCCGTCGAAGTGTCCAACTGGGTTTTCCTGAGCGACGAGGAAAAGCGCGCCGTATGGGTTCGCATCGAGCAGGAAGGCACGGCAATGCGGTTTGCGAACGACAAGCTGTAGATTTGCCTCGCGGCCTGCGTCGCCTGAAGCTTGCGGCGCTGGCCGCTCAAATTCAAACGTCAAAAGAAAACGCCGGGATGAACTGCACCCGGCGTTTTCACATGGCAACGCCTGTCGGTCAAGCGCGCGAGTGACGCGTGACAATCAGAACCGCATCCCGACACCCAGACCGACCACCACCGGATCGATGCTCAAGCGGCCAAGCGGCTGCCCGCCGAGCGAGGCATCCGTATGCATCCAGATCTTCTTGATGTCCGCGTTGACGAACAGGGATTTGGTGACCTGTACGTCGACACCGGCCTGCAACGCCGGTCCCCAACTGTGATTGGTGATCGAGATCGGCTGGCCGCCCGCGTTCAGGCCGTTGTTATAGAACAGCGTGTAGTTCAGACCCGCACCGACATACGGACGAATGCGGCCCGCGTGATTGAAGTGATATTGCAACAGCAACGTGGGCGGCAGCACGTTCACGCCACCGAGCCCGCCGAGGTTCGAAGTCACTTGATGTCGCGAGGTGCCGAGAATCAGTTCGACGCCGAGGTTGTCGCGGATCATGTACGTCAGATCCAGTTCCGGCACGATCGCGTTATTCACGCCGACGTTGAGCGCGCTCAGCGATTGGGTCGTGCTCACGTTCGGCATGATGCTGATGGCGCGCAATCGCACCAGTACGTCGCCGGCGTGAATGCCGCTCATCGCGTCGTCTCCCGCGGCATGCGCCTGTGGTGCGAGCGCTCCCGCGAACAGCAGGCTCGCTGCGATGGCGGCGGTTCCGATTCTGTTTATGGACGAGTGCTTCATGTGCTTCCCCGCTTTGTTTGTTTGCATGCGGGGATTGTCGAAGTTCTCGTCGCGCGTCAGGTTGACGCGTATCAATCCAGCGAGAAAGCCCAGCGCCCTGCGACAGCCGGTCGCGTCGCGCCCGTCAAAAGCAGTTCGAGCAGGTCGTGCACGCTGCGAATCGCCGTGCCGAACGGCAACGCTTCGCGGCCGCGGAAGAACAAACCGTTCGCCACGTCGCCACGCAATGCGGCCGCGAGCCGCGTGTCGATGCAGAAGTGGCCGAACTTCTCGATACCATCGCGCCAGCCGCACGCGCTGAGACATTCGAGCGCGGTCGGGCAGATATGTTTGAGCGCGCCGACTTTTTCGCGGATCTTCGTTTCGTGCCGCAGATAGCGCATCAGCCACGGCGTTTTCACGGCGCGCGCGGGCAGTCCCGTCACGCTGACGAATTCGACGATGTCTTCCGGCGTAGCTTCGGCCAGTACGCGCTTGAAATTCGGATGCGCGTCGCCTTCCTCGGTGACGGCGAACGGCGTGCCGAGTTGCACGCCGCTGGCGCCCGCGTTCAGCAGTGCGCGCAGAGCCTCGTGACTGTTGATGCCGCCAGCGACAATCAACGGCACGTCCTGACGGTTCAGGCCGAGCAAGGCGAATACAGCGTCGAGTTCCTCGAGCACGCGCAAGAAATCGAAGCGCCCGTCGTGTTGATCGGCAAGGTTGTTGACACCCAGATGGCCGCCCGCATGCGCCGGATGTTCGATCACGACCGCGTCGGGCAAACGGCCTTTTTTCATCCACTTCTTCAGCACGAGCGCGACGCCGCGGCTGTCCGACAGAATCGGAATCAGCGCAATGTCGTGGCCTTGGGTCATGTCCGGCAGATCGAGCGGCAGGCCCGCGCCCATGACGATCGCATCGGCGCCGCTCTCACACGCGACGCGCACGTAGTCAGCTTGCGCGCTGACCGCTTTCATCACGTTGACGGCGATCATGCCGCGGCCTTCGCTCAGCGCCTTGGCGGAGTGGATTTCGCGGGCCAGCGCGGTGAGATTGGCTTCTTCGAGCGTCGCGCGGTCAGGCGACTCGCGGCAGCGGTCCATCAGATCGCGATGATGATGCCGCAGGTCGATACTGGCGATGGTGCCCAGCGCGCCTTCGCGAGCGACGCTGCCGGCCAGCCGGTGCGCCGAAATGCCGACGCCCATGCCGCCTTGCACGATCGGCAGTAACGAGCGGCCGCGAATGACCAGTGGTGGGAAGGAATGAGAGTTGAGCATGACTGGCCCGATGGCGGATTATCGAAACGATGATAATCGTCGGTCGGGCGCAGCCTGCGTTGCTTCAGGTCAATGAGTGGGCAAGTGTGCGGTCATGTGTGCCCTTCTATTGATGCCGGTCAGTCGAATCACGCCTTGAACTGCATGGACTTGAGTTCGAGATACTCTTCGAGTCCGTAGACTCCGTTTTCACGGCCAAAGCCCGACTGCTTGAAACCGCCGAACGGCGCAGCCATGTTCCACGTGCCGCCGTTGATATCGACCTGGCCGGTGCGGATGCGCCGCGCGACACCCGCGGCGCGCTCGTCGCTGCCTGCCCATACCGCGCCGCCGAGACCGTACGGCGAATCGTTGGCGATCCGAACGGCTTCCTCTTCGTCCTTGTAGGTCAGAATCGACAGCACCGGGCCGAAGATTTCCTCTTGCGCGATCGTCGCCTTGGGATGCACGCGGCCGAACACGGTGGGTTTGACGAAGAAGCCCTTCGACAAGCCGTCGGGCAAGCCCGCGCCGCCTGTCACCAGTTCGGCGCCCTCCTCGATTCCCTTGGCGATGTATTGCTGCACGCGCGCCTGCTGCGCCGCCGACGCCAACGGGCCGAGACGGGTCGTCTCATTGCGCGGATCGCCGGCGACGTAGGCCTCGGCGGCTTGCTTCGCCAGCGCGCGCGCTTCGTCGTAGCGCGATTCGGGCACCAGCATGCGTGTGTGCGCCGAACAGGTTTGCCCCGAGTTCAGAAAGCACGCGCTGACGGTGCCCTTGACCGCCGCTGCGAAATCCGCGTCGTCGAGAATGACCGACGCCGACTTGCCGCCGAGTTCGAGCGCCACGCGCTTGACCGTCGCCGAGGCCAGTTCGGACACGCGTTTGCCGGCGCGAGTCGAACCGGTGAACGAAACCATATCGACCGAAGGATGGCTCGCCAGCACCTCGCCCACCACCGGCCCATAGCCGCTCACGAGATTGAATACGCCGGCCGGCAACCCGGCTTCGTGGATCGCCTCGGCAAGCACGAAGGCGTTCAGCGGCGCGATCTCCGAAGGCTTGAGCACCACCGTGCAACCCGCCGCGAGCGCCGCCGCGACTTTCAGCGTGACCTGATTGAGCGGATAGTTCCACGGCGTGATCGCCGCCACCACGCCGACCGGCTCGCGCACCACCAGCGAATTGCCGACGCGTTCCTCATACTGGAACTCGCTTGCGAGCTTCGCATAGGCGCCCCAGTTGTAGACGGGGCCGCCTACCTGAATGGCGCGCGCGAGCTTCAACGGCATGCCGACTTCGCCGGCAATCAGGCCGGCCAATTCGTCGGTGCGCGCTTTCAGGTTCGCGGCGATCTTGCGCAGATACTCGCCGCGCTCGGCGGCCGGCGTCGCGGCCCAGCCATCGAACGCCACGCGTGCCGCGGCAATCGCGCTTTCAGCATCGGCCTCGACGCCTTCAGGTATGCGCCCCATGATCTCTTCCGTGCCCGAGTCGATCACGTCGATCGTGCCGGTGCCGCATGGCGCGATCCATTTGCCGTCGATATAGAGTTGCTCGTAGGTCTTCATGATGGTCGGTCCCTGTGTGTGTCGCCGGATGGTGTTCTATTCTAACCAGCATGCTGGAGAAGGCCGGTGGCTATGCGTGCGCCATGAAAAAAGCCCACTTCGGAGAAGCGGGCTTTGAGGTGCGGCGACGCGCAGCGAGATGCGGCGAGCGGTTCAGCCTTGCTTTACTGCACGCCCTGGCTCAACAGGAAGTCTTCGTAGTTGCCACCGAAGTCGTTCAATGTGCCATTCGTCTTCACTTCGATAATCCGATTAGCAAGACCACTCACGAATTCGCGGTCGTGCGACACGAAGATCAGCGTGCCGTCGAACTTGTCGAGTGCGATCTGCAGCGACTCGATCGATTCCATGTCCATGTGGTTGGTCGGCTCATCCATCAGCAGCACGTTGTGGCGGCCCAGCATGAGCTTGCCCCAGATCATGCGGCCCTTCTCGCCGCCGGAGAGCACCTTGACCGACTTGCGGATGTCGTCGGCATTGAACAGCAGCCGGCCGAGCGTGCCGCGCACCATCTGCTCGTCGTCGCCTTCCTGGCGGTAGCCGTCGATCCAGTCCATCAGCGTGACGTCGTCCGGAAACTCTTCGTACGTGTCCTGCGGCATGTAACCGACGTTCGCGTTTTCGGCCCACTTCACCGTGCCGTGATCGAGCGTGAGCTTGCCGAGCAGCGAGCGCAGCAGCGTGGTCTTGCCCGCGCCGTTCTCGCCGATGATCGCGATGCGCTCGCCCGGCTGCACGCTGATGCTAAAGTCGTTGAAAATCTGGCGTTCGTACTTCTTCGAAATCTTCTCCGCCACCACCGCGATGTTGTGCAGCTTCTTCTCGTACTCGAAGCGGATGAACGGGTTCTGCCGCGACGACGGCTTGAATTCCTCGATCTTGATCTTGTCGATCATCTTCAGACGGCTGGTAGCCTGACGCGCCTTCGACTTGTTCGCCGAGAAGCGGCGCACGAAGTCCTGCAAGTCGGCCACGCGTTCTTTCGCCTTGGCGTTGGCGTTCTGCTGACGCTCGCGCGCCTGCGTGCTCGCCAGCATGTAGTCGTCGTAATTGCCCGGATAGACCTTCAGCGTGCCGTAGTCCATGTCGGCCATGTGCGTGCAGACCTGGTTCAGGAAGTGTCGATCGTGCGAGATGATGATCATCGTCGAGTTGTACTGGTTGAGCACGTCTTCCAGCCAACGGATCGAGTTGATGTCCAGGTTGTTGGTCGGCTCGTCGAGCAGCAGCACGTCCGGCTTCGAGAACAGCGCCTGCGCGAGCAGCACGCGCAGTTTCCAGCCCGGCGCCACGTTGCTCATCGGGCCGTTGTGATCCTCGATCGCGATGCCGATGCCGAGCAGCAGTTCGCCCGCGCGCGCCTCGGCGGTGTAGCCGTCGTACTCGGCGAACTTCGCTTCGAGTTCGGCGGCGTGCATGTAGTCGTCGTCCGTCGCGTCGGGGTTCGCGTAAATCGCGTCGCGCTCGGTCATGGCGGCCCACATTTCGGCGTGGCCCATCATCACGACGTCGAGCACGCGCACGTCTTCGTACGCGAACTGATCCTGACGCAATTTACCGAGGCGGATGTTCGGTTCGAGCATGACGGTGCCCGAACTCGGCTCCAGGTCGCTGCCCAGGATCTTCATGAAAGTGGACTTGCCGCAGCCGTTCGCACCAATCAGGCCATAGCGGTTCCCTCCCCCGAATTTGACCGAGATATTCTCGAAGAGGGGCTTTGGCCCGAATTGCATGGTGATATTGGCGGTAGACAGCACGGCGCGTCCCTTTGAATGTGATATCGGCGAAAAACCGAATATTTTAGCAGGTTATCGCGAATTCAACCCGCGCGCCCGTCGCGCTACCGGCTTGGGACGCCGCGCGGCGTCTGTAAAACGTCGATGAAGGCCGACAGGTCGGCCTCCCCGAGCCCCATCGCCGCGCCGAGCCGCAGCAATTGCTGGACCGTCGACGACACCGGCATCGGCGTGCCGGTCTCGTACGCGGTCGCCGCCACTGTGTCGATGTCCTTCTGAAAGGTCCGGAACGCGCCGATCGGCGCGAGCCCGGTTTGGGTCATGCGCGGCACGAACGTCTGCAGCAGCACCGAATCGGCCCAGCCGCCGGCCAGACCTTCGCTCAGCCGCGAAGCGTCGAGGCCGCTGCGCTGCGCGAGGCTCACCGCTTCGGCAATTGCCGCCAGCGTCGCGGTGACGATGGTCTGATTGCACAGCTTGGCGGTCTGGCCCGCGCCGACGTCGCCCATGTGCGTGACACGCGACGCGTAGGCGCCGAGCAGCGGCTTGACGGCCTCGACGTCCGCCGCGGCGCCGCCCGCCATGACTGCCAGCGTGCCGGCGGTGGCGCCGGCCACGCCGCCCGAAACGGGCGCGTCGATCCAGCCGATGCTGCCGGCGGCCGCACTTTCGACCGCGTTCGGGTTCGCCCCGGCGTCCGTGTTCTTGCGAGCGCCTGTGCGTGGGTCCGCGCCTGCGTTCCTTACTGCAACTGCGCCGTCGCCAATACCCGCGCCCCCGTCCGCACCTCCAACCGTGCGAATCGCCGTCAGCGCCGCCGCGCGCTGCGCGAATGCGCGCGTCGCGGCCGGCGGGATGCTGGAGTGATCGACGATCCAGCGCAACCGGCCCGATACGGGCGCATCGGCACCAAGAAGGCCCGAAGCGCCGAACACGGTTTCCTCCACCGCCGCTGCATCCGCGACGCACAGCAGCACGGCCTCACACCGCGCGGCCAGTTCGCGCGGTGTATCGACCACTCGAGCGCCGTCCGCCGCCAGCGCTTCCGCCTTCGCCCGCGTGCGATTCCAGACATGCACGGTATGTCCCGCGCGCAGCAGATGCCGGATCATCGGCGCGCCCATCAAACCGGGACCGCAAAAACCAATTTCCACTTCGAACCTCGTCGAATATCAGATTGAGTTGCGCGGACATGATAACGGCGGCGCCTCGCCACGGCATACCGGGCACGGCATGTGCGACATGACTCCGTCACACGAGGCCGTTCGCGGCGCTCTCGTTGCCTATACTTTTTGAACACCAACGAAGATCAAAGGAGGAAGTCCATGTCCGAACACGTCTACAAACAGATCGAACTGACCGGCTCGTCGACCAAATCGAGCGACGACGCCGTCAGCACGGCAATCGCGAAAGCGTCGAAGACGCTGCGCAATCTGCACTGGTTCGAAGTGACGGAAACACGGGGCCAGATCGAGAACGACAAGGTGGCTTACTGGCAGGTGACGATCAAGGTCGGCTTGCGCATCGATTGACGCACCGAGAGCCTGGCCGTCAGCGCGCTAGAACTCCAGGGCAAAAAAAAGCTGCGTCCACATTGGACGCAGCTCCTGAAAGCAGCGGTTGCTGAGACCGCCGCCTGGTCGACCTGTTGGCGGCGTTACTTCGGCAGCGTGCCGTCCACGCCTTCCACATACCAGTTCAGGCGTTGCAATTCCGGATCGGTCAGCGTCTTGCCGGCCGGGACCTTCACCGCGCCGGACTGATCCTTGATCGGACCAGTAAACACGTCCCACTTGCCGGCCGCCAGTTCGTCACGCTTCGCCGAAACCTGCTTCTGGGCGTCAGCCGAGATTGCCGATGTATTCAGATCCTCCAGATTGACGGCCTTCTGCGGAATGCCCCACCACACCGGATCGTTCTTCCACTTGCCGTCCAGCACCTGCTGGATCGCCGCGTTGTAATACACGCCCCAGTGCGCGACCACCGAACCGAGGTGCGCGTCGGGACCGAACTTCTTCATGTCCGAATCCCAGCCGAACGCGTGCACGTGCTTGGCCGATGCCGTAGCGAGCGTGGCGCTCGAATCGGTGTTTTGCAGCAGCACGTCGGCGCCCTGGCCGATCAGCGTTTCAGCCGCCTGCTTTTCCTTGCCCGGATCGAACCAGCTGTTGATCCAGATAACCTTGGTGTGCACCTTCGGATTCACCGAGCGCGCGCCGAGCGTGTACGCGTTGATGTTGCGGATCACTTCGGGAATCGGCACCGACGCCACGAAGCCGAGCGTGTTGGTCTTCGTCACATAGCCCGCGGCAACGCCGGCGAGATAGGCGCCCTGGTACATGCGCACGTCATAGGTGCCGAAGTTCGCGGCCTTCTTGTAGCCGGTTGCGTGCAGGAACACAGTGTCCGGGAAATCCTTCGCGACCTTCAGTTCGAAGTCCTGATAGCCGAAGCTCGAACCGATGATGATCTTGTTGCCCTTGTTCGCCAGATCGCGGAACACGCGCTCGGAGTCGGCCGATTCCGGCACGTTTTCGATGCGCGTGATCTTGATCTTGTTGCCGAACTTCGCTTCCGCTTCCTTCGAGCCCTGATCGTGCGCGAAGGTCCAGCCCGCATCGCCCGGATTGCCCAGGTAGACGAACGCGACACCCGGCGCATCGGCGGCCTGCGCGCTTTGCGCGAGCGGCGCAGTCACCGCGGCACCGAGCGCCAGCGAGGCCGCGCCCCAAGCGCACGCGGTCAGCAGATTTCTTCTCTTCATGTTTTCTCCTGTCGTGTTTATCGAATGATTTGAAAAGCGGAGTCGATGGCCGGTCAGCCCGCCGAGAAAAACGGTTTGCCCAACGATGCCGGTGCATTCAGACGGATCGTGTTCGGATTGCGCGAGATCAGCACCAGCACGACGACCGTCGCGACGTACGGCAGCATCGCGAGGAATTGCGTCGGCACCGGCACGCCGATCGCCTGCGCGTAGAACTGCAGGCCGGTCACGGCGCCGAACAGCAGCGCGCCGATCAGCAGGCGTCCAGGGCGCCACGTCGCGAACACGACCAGCGCGAGCGCGATCCAGCCGCGGCCCGAAGTGAGCTGTTCCTGCCACAGGTGCAGGTTTACGATCGAGTAGTAGCCGCCCGCGAGCCCCGCCATGCCGCCGCCGAACGCCACCGCGCCGTAGCGCACGCCGACCACCGGAAAGCCGACCGAGTGCGCGACCTGCGGCGATTCGCCGACTGAGCGCAGCACCAGACCCGCGCGCGTGCGGTACAGGAACCAGCCGATCACCGCGAACATCAGGAACGCGAGGTAATCGAGCGGCGTGAGGCTGAAGAACGCGGGACCGAGCACCGGGATCTTCGAGAGGCCGGGAATCGTCCACGTGTCGATGGTCGCGCGCACCGCCGCCGACGTGTACGGCTTGCCGACATAAGCCGACAGACCGATGCCGAAGATCGTCAGCGAGAGACCGGTGGCGACCTGATTGGCGAGCATGGTGAGCGTGAGAAACGCGAACAGCAGCGACATGGCGAGACCGGCGCCGATCGCGGCGAGCACGCCGAGCCACGGGCTGCCGGTAATCGCGGTGACCGCGTAGCCGGTCACCGCGCCCATCAGCATCATGCCTTCGACGCCGAGGTTGAGAACGCCCGATTTTTCGGTGACGAGTTCGCCGGCGCCCGCGAACATCAGCGGAATCGCGGCGGTGACGGCGCTCGACGTAAGCGAGCTGGCTTGTTGAATGTCCATTTGGATCCGGCGCAAAAATCAGTGAACGATAAGCAGTGAGCGAGTCAGTGAGCCTGAGCGGCCAGCGTACGTCGGCGCACGCGGTAGTTCACGAACAGGTCGGCGCCGAGCAGGCAGAACAGCAACAGCCCCTGGAACACGCCGGAAAGCGCCTGCGGCAATTGCATCGAGGTTTGCACGGCTTCGCCGCCGAGATACAGCAGCGCCATCAGCAGGCTCGCGAGCACGATGCCGAGCGGATGCAACCGCCCCACGAACACGACGATGATTGCCGTGAAGCCGTAACCCGGCGACCACGTAGCCTGCAACTGGCCGATCGGGCCGGAGATTTCGCCCATGCCGGCGAGGCCCGCGAGGCCGCCGCTGATCAGAAGCGACGTCCAGATGGTCTTCTTGTCGGAGAAACCGGCGTAGCGCGCGGCGAGCGGCGCGAGACCGCCGACGTTCATGCGGTAGCCCGCGAAGCTCTTGCGCATGAAAACCCACACGAGCGGAATCGCGATCAGCGTGACGAACACCGACGCGTTCAGACGCGTGCCGCGCAGCCATTTGATGTGCCAGTCGCCGGAGAAAGTCGGATAGAGCGCGTCGCCGCTGAACATCTCCGAGAGCGGGAAGTTCATGCCCTGCGGGTCCCGCCACGGCCCGCTCACCAGGTAGATCAGCAACTGCGTGGCCACATACGTGAGCATCAGGCTGACGAGAATCTCGTTGGTGTTGAAGCGGCTTTTGAGCAGCGCCGGAATCGCCGCCCACGCCATGCCGCCGAGCACGCCGGCGATCATCATGGTCGGCAGAATCCACCAGCCGGCGGCTTGATCGAAATAGATCGCGACGCCGCTTGCGGCGATGCCGCCGAGCAGCATCTGCCCTTCGGCGCCGATGTTCCAGACGTTGGCGCGGTAGCCGATGGCAAGGCCAAGCCCGATCAGGCACAACGGCGACGCCTTCAGCAGCAGCTCGGACCAGCCGTTCACGCTGGACAGCGGCTCGATGAAAAACGCGTGCATGGCTTGCAACGGATCGCGGCCGACGAGGCTGAAGATCAGAAAGCCGATCGCGAGCGTGAGCAACGCGGCGATCAGCGGCACGGCCAGCTGCATGGTGCGCGAGGGTGTCGTGCGTGCTTCGAGTCGATACGGAAGAATCATGGGTAGCGTGTGATTTATTTGGTTCTCGTTCCGATGCCGGGCGACGTCACGCGTATTCGCGAGACAAACGCCCGCTCAGGCATGCGCCGGTTGTTCCGCCGAAGGCGCCGAGCCCTCGCGGTCGCCGAACAGGCCCGCCATCCAGCGGCCGATTTCCTCGGCGTTGGTCGCCCCCGTGGCGCGCACCGGCGAGAGTCTGCCGCCTGCGAGCACCGCGATGCGATCGCAGATGTCGAACAACTCTTCTAACTCCTCGGAGATCACCAGAATCGCCACGCCGCGCGCCGACAGATCGAGCAACTGCTGGCGAATGAACGACGCCGCGCCGACGTCGACACCCCACGTGGGTTGCGCGACCACCAGCACCTTGGGCGCCTGCAGAATCTCGCGGCCCATGATGTACTTCTGCAGATTGCCGCCCGACAGACTTTGCGCGAGCGCTTCGGAGCCGCCGCAGCGCACGTCGAAGGCGTCGATGCAGCGCTTTGCAAACGCGCGCATCGCGCCCGCCTTGATCCAGCCCGAACTCACCATCTGCTGACGATGCGCGGTGAGCAGCGCGTTTTCCGACAGCGTCATGGCCGGCACCGCGCCGCGGCCAAGCCGTTCTTCCGGCACGAAGCCGAAGCCGAGCGCGCGCCGCCCGCCCGCGCCGAGGCGCCCGGCCGCCTTGCCGCAAATGGTGACCGCGTCGGCCCGCACGCCGCGCTTTTCGCCCGACAACGCCGACAGCAGTTCCGCCTGGCCATTGCCCGAAACGCCCGCGATGCCGAAGATTTCGCCCGCATGCACGCCGAACGACACGTCGCGCAGCGAGGTGCCGAACGGGTCGTCGCTTTCCACCGAGAGTTGCTTCACATCGAGCAGCACGGCGCCCGGATTGTGTTCGCGCCGCGTGTAATCCGGCAGCGAGTGACCGACCATCAACTGCGCGAGCGACGCATGTGTTTCGCCCTTCGGCTTCACGTGACCCGTCACGCGGCCGCCGCGCATCACCGTCGCGGTGTCGCACAGTTCCTGGATTTCGTCGAGCTTGTGGCTGATGTAAAGGATGCTGCAGCCTTCGGCAGCTAATCGCCGGAGTGTCGCGAACAGCTTGCGGACCGCTTGCGGCGTCAGCACCGAGGTCGGCTCGTCCATGATCAGCAAACGCGGATTCTGCAGCAGACAGCGCACGATCTCGACGCGTTGCCGCTCGCCCACGGTCAGGCTGTGCACGTGACGCTGCGGATCGATATCGAGCCCGTAGTCGGCGGAGACTTCGCGGATGCGCCTGGACAGCGTCTTCAGATCGAAAGGTTCGTCGAGCGCGAGTGCAATGTTCTCGCCGACAGTGAGCGTTTCGAAAAGCGAAAAGTGCTGGAACACCATGCCGATGCCCAGTTTGCGCGCCGCCGCCGGGTTGGCGATTTCGACCGTCTGGCCTTCCCAGCGAATCTCGCCGGCGTCGGGCCGCACCGCGCCGTAGATGATTTTCATCAGCGTGCTTTTGCCGGCGCCATTCTCGCCGAGCACGGCATGGATTTCGCCCGGCGCGACGATCAACGTGACGTCGTCGTTGGCTCGCACGGCCGGGTATTGTTTGGTGATGCCCTGAAGCATCAACCGGGGCGCCGCCTGTTCCGGCCTGTCTGCCGGCTGCGCGGCGGCGCCGTCGCTATAAGAAGAGTCGCTCATGTGATTCCGTAGTACGCCAGTGACTGCCGGTTACAGCGCGTCCGCCCACCTTGCCGGCAAGCGATCCGTCACCACAACCGGATGACAATACCTAATTCGACCCACTCAGTCGAGCCGCCAAAATTCCCGCAAACCCGCGCCGTAGCGCGCTCTGCGGGTATCCCGCTCTTGACGTGGCGTTTCGTTCATATTAAAAGTCATATACCCCAATGCCCGTTCGATCAGCCAGAACATATATTTCGGAGAAGTCATGAGTCAGCAACGCGAGGCGATCGATACGTACCTGTTACGCGTCTTGCACACCCTGTTGATGGAACGCAGCGTCACGCGCGCGGCCGTCAAACTGAATCAATCGCAACCCGCCATCAG
Source organism: Paraburkholderia sp. BL18I3N2 (assembly GCF_003001875.1). Classification (NCBI taxonomy): domain Bacteria; kingdom Pseudomonadati; phylum Pseudomonadota; class Betaproteobacteria; order Burkholderiales; family Burkholderiaceae; genus Paraburkholderia; species Paraburkholderia sp. BL18I3N2. Next base: position 69,534 of record NZ_PVNC01000016.1, on the reverse strand, counting down.
CGCGGCGCTGCGCCGTTTGCGCGACATCACCGGCGACCCGCTGCTGGTGCGCGGCAAATCCGGCATGGTGCCGACGGAATACGGCCTGCGCCTGCTCGAACCGGTGCAGAACGCGCTGCGCGAGATCGAACGTATCAAGTTCCAGCAGCACAACTTCGATCCGGCCACCTCCATCCGTTGCTACCGGATCGGCTGTCCGGACTACCTGAACGTGCTGTTCGTGCCGACGGTGGTCGAACGCTTTCGCCAGGCCGCGCCGAACGCGACGCTCGAGTTTCACTCGCTCGGACCGGCCTTCGACTACGAACTCGCGCTCGAAGACGGCAAGCTCGACATCGTGGTCGGCAACTGGCCGGAGCCGCCGGAGCAGCTGCACCTGTCGAACCTGTTCGTCGATCAGATCGTCTGCCTGATGAGCAACACGCATCCGTTCGCCAAACGCGGCGGTCTCACGCTCGACCAGTACCTGAACGCGCCGCATCTCGCGCCTACTCCTTATTCGGTGGGCCAGCGCGGCGCGATCGACGTGCATCTCGCGCGCGAGCGGCTCAAGCGCCATGTGGTCGTGACGTTGCCGTACTTCAATCTCGCGCCGTACGTGCTGATCAAGTCCGATCTGATCTTCACGACGACGCGTCTCTTTGCCGATTACTACGCCAAGTTTCTGCCGCTCACGGTCGTGCCGGCGCCGCTCGATTTCCCGCCGATGCAGTACTACCAACTGTGGCACGAGCGCGTCCATTACTCCGATGAAGTGCGCTGGTTGCGCAGCCTGGTCGCCGAAGCGACCAAGACGTTGATCGACAAGCCTTGAGTTTCTGCTTTGCTCTGCGGGTTATCGGCGCTCGCCGATAACCCGCTGCTTCTTTTACGCCGCCGCTTCGTAGAGCGTCTTCGCCAACCGGTTGTGCTGCTCGATGACCGGTCCGAGTTCCAGCGTCGTCAACTGTCCTTCTTTCACGACCACCTTGCTGCCGATCACGCTATAGCTCACTTGCGACGGCGCGCAGAACACGAGCGCCGCGACCGGGTCATGCAACGCGCCGGCAAAGAGCGGCTGACGCAGATCGAACGACACGAAATCCGCCGCCATGCCTGGCGCCAATGCGCCGATGTCGTCGCGATTGAGCACCTTCGCGCCGCCGAGCGTCGCGATTTCCAATGCCTCGCGCGCGGTCATTGCATCGGGCCCGAAACCCACTCGCTGCAGCAACAAAGCCTGACGCACTTCGGCGACCATGTGCGCGCCGTCATTCGACGCCGAACCGTCGACGCCCAAGCCCACCGGCACACCCGCTAAACGCATGCGCTTCACCGGCGCGATGCCCGACGCGAGCCGCATGTTCGAACACGGGCAATGCGCGACGCCGGTGCCGGTGCGCGCGAACAGGTCGATGCCCGCGTCGTCGAGTTGCACGCAGTGCGCATGCCATACGTCGTGACCGACCCAGCCGAGGTCTTCCGCGTACTCCGCCGGCGTCATGCCAAACTTCTCGCGGCTATATGCGATGTCGTTGACGTTCTCCGCCAGATGCGTATGCATCGACACGCCATACTGCCGCGCCATCACCGCCGACTCTCGCATCAGATCGCGGCTTACCGAGAACGGCGAGCATGGCGCGACCACCACGCGCAGCATCGCGTAACGCCCTTCGTCGTGGTACGTCTCGATCAGCCGCTGCGTGTCCTTCAGAATGTCCGCTTCACGCTCGACCACCGAATCCGGCGGCAAGCCACCGTCTTTCTGCCCCACGCTCATGCTGCCGCGCGCCGCGTGAAAACGCATGCCGATCCGGCGCGCCGCGGCGATGCTGTCGTCGAGGCGACTGCCGTTCGGATAGATATACAGATGGTCACTCGAAGTCGTGCAGCCGGAGAGCAACAGCTCGGCCATCGCCGTCAGCGTCGAGACTTCGATCATCTCCGGAGTGAGGTTTGCCCACACCTTGTAGAGGTTCGTGAGCCAGCCGAACAATTCGGCGTTCTGCGCGGCGGGAATCGCGCGCGTCAGGCTCTGATACATGTGATGGTGCGTGTTCACCAGGCCCGGAATCACCAGATGGCCGCGCATGTCCAGCACCTCGTCGGCGGTTTGCGGTAAATCCGCCGTCGGTCCGACCGCGACGATGCGGTTGTCCTCGATATACAGGCCACCGTCGCGCAGTTCGCGCCGGGCGCCGTCCATCGTGACCAGCACATCCGCGTGCTTCACCAGCATCGTTTTTTTCGGCTTATTCGTTTGATTAGCCGCTTGTTCCATCGTCATTCGTTTCTCCGCTTCATTGCTTCCGTGCAAAGCCGTTCGAACGCGATGTGACGGCGCTGCCGTGCCGCCGCGTCCCGTCGAACGCCGTTGGCCCGGTTACCCAGCGTGCTTCCGCCGTCTTCGGGGTGCGCGCCGCGGTCGAATCGTGTTTGCTGCAACGCACAGGCGTAACCTTCGACGGCCAAAATAATGCTGGCAACTCACGCCAATGCGATACCCAACTTCAGGCCGTCGATATAGTGGGTCTTTTTTGGCGCCGGTACGATCCGCCGGTAAGGCAATTGCGCTGTAATAGTCGAAGGAATCGAGTCTTTGCGGCTTTCAGCAGGCTGTCCGTCATGCGCCAGCTATTATCTTTCCTATCTCGCGCGCGCTGAACGGAACATCCTTTTTACAATGGCTGTCACGGCGCTCGCTTCAATTCGCCGACGGGTATGTAGCCACTGACGTGGAGCCTCGATCCGCCGCAAACGTATCTGGATCGGGCTGCCGCCGAAACCTCGCATTCACACAAGGAAAATTGCGAATGGGAAAGCTCACTACCCATGTGCTCGACACCGCGAACGGCCGCCCCGGCGCGGGCATCAAGGTCGAACTCTTCGCGCTCTCAGGCGACACGCGCCGCGCGCTCAAAACCACCACCACCAATGACGACGGTCGTTGCGACCAGCCGCTGCTCGAAGGCGATGCGCTAGTCGCGGGCGAATACGAACTCGTGTTCGGCGCCGGCGACTACTTCGCGTCGATCGGCACGAAGGTGCCGGAGCCGCGCTTCGTCGATCGCGTCGTCTTGCGCTTCGGCGTGGCCGACGCCGGCGCGCACTATCACGTGCCGCTGCTCGTGTCGCCTTGGTCGTACAGCACGTATCGCGGCAGCTAAAGGAGACATCTGTCGCGAGGTGCTGGAAAGAGGTTGGAGAAAGCGAGGTCGGGTTCGCGCAGCATGACGATCGCGCTCGATTGCATTGCGCAGATGCTCAGGGAGACCCAGGCGAGCACCCGCGAAACGCAATCGAACGCACGCGACTCGCCCCGATTCGAACTCAACCCGACCAACGGAACGAGCCAATAAAAAAACGGCGCTGTGCGAACTGAGCGCATCGCGTCTTCACCCCGCAGTCTGCGCAGTGACGTGCTGCCCTGCCAACGACCCGTCAGCCGGGTTTCAGAAGGCACATAACGTCGCTGCGTGTACAACGAATCAGAAGTGGAGGAGTTTCATGGAAGGCTTTATCACAGACTGGTTGAATCTGGCGATTCGCTGGTTTCACGTCATCGCCGCGATTGCATGGATCGGCGAATCGTTTTATTTCGTCGCGCTCGACAACAGCCTGAAACCGCCAACGGACCCGAACCAGCGCAGGCGCGGCGTGTTCGGCGAACTATGGCACGTGCACGGCGGCGGCTTCTACAACATGCAGAAGTACACCGTCGCGCCGCCGGAAATGCCGGACGATCTGCACTGGTCGAAGTGGCCGTCGTACACCACGTGGCTGTCGGGCTTCGGTCTCTTTACCGTGCTGTATCTGTTCTCGCCGAGCACTTACCTGATCGACAAGAACGTGCTGGATATGGGACCAGTAGTCGCCGTCGCCTCGGCGCTCGGCTTCCTCGCCGCCGGCTGGATCGTGTACGACTCGCTGTGCCGCATTCTCGGCAACAAGGACAAGGTGCTCGGCATCTGCGTCGGCGTGTACGTGCTGATCGCGGCGTGGCTCGCATGCCATATCTTCGCGGGCCGCGCGGCTTACCTGATCATGGGCGCGATGCTGGCGACGATCATGTCGGCCAACGTGTTCTTCGTGATCATTCCGGGCCAGCGCAAGATGATCGACGCGATGCTCAAGGGCGAGACGCCGAACCCGATCTACGGCAAACGCGGCAAGCAGCGCTCGGTGCATAACACATATTTCACGCTGCCGGTGGTGTTCGCGATGCTGTCGAACCACTACGCGATGACCTATACGCATCCGTATAACTGGGCCGTGTTGCTGGTCATCATGCTGGCCGGTGCGCTGATCCGTCAGTTCTTCGTGATGCGTCACCGTGGCCAGGTGTTGTGGTATCTGCCGCTGGTCGGCATCGCGCTGATGTTCGGCGCCCTCTTCTGGACGATGCCGAAGCCGGTCGTGCCGCAAGCGCAAGCTGCGAACGCGCCGGTGGTCCGCGTGGCCGACATCGCACCCGTGCTGCAACAGCGCTGCGTGGCGTGCCACTCCGCGCATCCGACGATGATGGGCAGCGCCCCGGCCGGCGTGCTGCTGGATACGCCGGATGAGATCTCGCAGAACGCGCAGCGGATCTATCAGCAAGCCGTAACGCTGAAGGCCATGCCGCTCGGCAACGTGACGCACATGACGGACGACGAGCGGATGAAGATCGCCGCGTGGTTCCAGGGCGGCGCAGTGAAGTGAACATCGGGCCGCGCGCGGTGCCCGGCCTGGCGATGGATAAAGCAAAGAAAGAGCGGGCTTTTCGCGCGAGCGGGAAGCCCGCCTTTTTGTTTGGCGGTGGTGAGGTCGATGGGTCAAAAAGGTTCATATCGTTTTGTAGCCCAAGGGCGACAAACGAGTCCGTAGTTGCTGCCTTATGAGATTCGATAAAGCTGGCACCTGCCAAAATTGGCGCCTGGAGAAACTACAAATCGGTAACCGGCGTGCGCATGGAATCGCTTGCCAGTGACAATATGAACGTATTTGTGGGCCTGGCCCAGTCAATTGACCACGGCCTGAAGTCCGCCGCGCGCGGACTAAACGCTCAACGACCGCAGCACATCCACCAAAACAAAAGCCCACAGCACTCATCATGCTGTGGGCTTCTTCACGTCGACCTGAACGCTACGTTAAAGCAAAATACTCAAATCACGACCGCGCTCAACGCATCTTCAGTGAGCCACAACGACTCCACGAGATCCTGCTCATTGAGATTGAGTCCATCGCCGCCACGATCGACGACGATAAAGTCGCTCACGTCGCCCAACGCGATCAGCGGATGGTGCCAGACGCCCTTCGCATAGTTCACGCCCTGCCAGCCGCTCGTCACGAACGCGCGAATCTTCGACGCGTCCAGCTCGCCTGCCGGCGCCACGACCACCAGATACGGCTTGTCGTTCAGCGGCACGAACGCCTGGCTGCCGAGCGGATGCCGCTCGAGCATCTTCACTTCGAACGGCAGCGTGCGTGGCTGCCCGCGAAACAGGTTGACAAGTGTGCGGCCGTTCTCGTCGCCGACGTCCACTTTCGCGAGATCGTGAAAGCGGATCGTCGTGCCGAGGTTAATCGGAATCTGCTTCGCGCCTTCGAGCTCGATCACGTCGCCGAACTCGGCGAACGCTTCTTTCGTCAACGGTTCGATCGCGAGCGTTTTCATGATGCGAGCGTGCCCCAAAGACGCAGACGTGACACGCCGCCGTCCGGAATGATGTTAAACCGCACGTGCGTCACCGGACCGAGCGCCGCAATTTCGCTTTCGAAATAGTGCTGGTTGTCCATCTTCAGCTTCTGTTCGCCGAGCAGCACCGGCCAGAACATGGCCTGCGTAATCAGCGAGCTGTCCGTGCCGCCCGTCACGTAGGCAGCCTGAATCGAACAGCGGTCCGGAAAGTTGCCCTTGAAGTGCGCCGTATCGACTTCGATCTTTTTGATCACGCCCGGCTGCGCCAGCGCGACGATCGCCCAGTCGTTGCCCGGTTCGCGACGGCGGCGCGTTTCCCAGCCGTCGCCCATGTTCACGCCACGGCCCGGCATCAGGATCGTCGACGCAGCGCCGAAGTGCTGATTGTTCGCCGCGACCAGATACGCGCCGTTTTCCATCGCCGCCAGATCGAACTGCTCCGTGCGGCTCGCGCCGGCCCAATCGACTTGCGGTTGACCATACACACGCAGACGCGCGATGCCGCCATCCGGGTAAATGTTCACGCGCAGATGCGTGTACGCGTTCGCGTCGCTGACTTCGTGGTAGTGGTGGCTATTGCCTTGCAACGTGGTCGACAGCACGATTTCGGTCCATTGCGTCGACTGGTTCGGTGCGCCGTCCACCACGCGCGCGGCTTCCACCGACGCCGCCGGCGGGAAGTTGCCCGTGAAGTGGCTGGTGTCGAGATCGAGACCCTTGATCACGCCCGGCCGCGCCAGTTTCACGACGCACCAGTCATAGCCGTTGGCGCGCTTGCGGCGCGTTTCCCAGCCGTCCATCCACTTGCCGTTGTCGTCGTACTTGCCCGGAATGAAGACGGCCGGCTCCGGATTCAGCATGCGTTCCTTCGGTGCGAAGAAATCGTCGCTGGCCTCGAGCGCCTGCGCGCCCAGGCGCGGGTCCGCCAGATTCACATAGCGGCGCGTGAATTCCGGTGCGTTGGGGTCGAGAATCGGGAGTGCCATCTTTGTCTTCCTTAGTGTTGGTCAGTGCTCAAAAAACGTTTCGGTTCGAGTCCAGCGACGCGCGGTAAAACCTTACGCGTCGATCAGGTCGTCGAGCCGGAAACGTGCGATGCGGTAGATCTGATCGAGGCTCGCGCGCAGTTCGTCGGCGCGGCTATTGTTCACGCGCGCCTCGAAGTTCGCGATGATGCCGTGACGGTCATACCCGCGCACGGCGAGAATGAACGGAAAGCCGAATTTCTCGCGATACGCGGCGTTCAGCGCGAGCAGCCTGTCGAACTCCTCCTGCGTGCATTGCGCGAGGCCGGCGCCGCTCTGCTCACGCGTGGACTCGGCGGTCAGTTCGCCGCGCACCGCGGCCTTGCCAGCGAGCTCCGGGTGGGCGTTGATCAACGCCAATTGCTTCTCTTCGCCTGAAGTCTCGACGATATCCGACATCTTGCGATGCAGTTCGTCGATGCTTGCGAAAGGCCGTTGCTGCGCAGCGATTTCCGCGACCCACGGCGAGTGCTCGAAAATGCCCGACAGCGCTGCCACGAACGCGTCGGTCGAGGTGCTGTTGAGTTGGTCCAGAGTGTATTGCATCGCCTTCATGCCGCAGCCCCGCGGTTGTTTTGTTGATAAGGGTGATGTTCGCGCCAGTGGCGCGCAATATCGACGCGCCGCGTGACCCACACGCGATCGTGCTGTTCGATATGGTCGAGGAAACGTTGCAGCGCGCGGAAACGCCCAGGGCGTCCGAGCAGACGGCAGTGCATACCGATCGAAAGCATCTTCGGTGCTTCGTCGCCTTCTTCGTAGAGCACGTCGAACGCGTCGCGCAGGTACGTGAAGAAGTGGTCCGCAGTGTTGAAGCCTTGCGGGCTCGCAAAGCGCATGTCGTTGGTGTCGAGCGTGTACGGCACGATCAGTTGCGGCACTTTCGCGCCGCCTGTCACGTCCACGTCCATCCAGAACGGCAGATCGTCGCCGTAGTAATCCGAGTCGTACAGGAAACCGCCGTATTCGGCGACCAGACGCCGCGTGTTGGGACTGTCGCGGCCGGTGTACCAGCCGAGCGGACGCTCGCCCGTCACGCGCTCGATGGCTTCCATGCCGAGGCGCATGTGCTCCGCTTCTTTCTCCGGCGCCATGTCCTGATAGTGAATCCAGCGATAACCGTGGCAGGCAATCTCATGCCCGAGTTCGACGAAGGCACGCGCCAGTTCCGGATGCCGTTCGACCGCCATGCCGACGCCGAACACCGTGAGCGGCAGCTTGCGCTTCTCGAATTCGCGCAGGATGCGCCAGACGCCCGCGCGCGAACCGTATTCGTAGATGGACTCCATGCTCATGTGGCGCGCCGGAAAAGACGCGGCGCCGACGATTTCCGACAGAAACTGCTCCGAGCCGGGATCGCCGTGCAGCACGCAGTTTTCACCGCCCTCTTCGTAATTCAGGACGAATTGCACCGCGACACGCGCTCGACCCGGCCAGTTTGCCTGCACCGGGTGGCGGCCGTAGCCGATCAGATCGCGTGGGTAGTTCGGGTCGAGTGGCATGGTTTGACGAATGCGTGGTGACGGTACGTAAAATTCGCGTGGAACTCATGTTATGTGCACATGAGGGCGTGCTTGAGTTTGCGTGCTGCATGCAAATGACTCATGCGGGCGCTAGCGAAACCGCGCCAGAAAGAGCACTGAAAGCAGCAGAAAAAAGCCTTTCAGGCAGCGGCGGCGAGTTGGACCAGTGTAGCGAAAACACCCGGGTGCGCCCATACACCCGGGCAGATAGTGCGTGTCAGACTGAAAGTATGTGCGATCCCTATTCTGTAGTGTTTACCCGCAATAAATCGGCCGTTCCCGCGTTTTCCGGCGCATTTGCGGCGGAAATGACGGTAGCGCCGCGTGGGGCACGCGGATTCGGATCGGCGTCGGTTGGACTGAAGGACGCCAGCGCGCCGTCGTAGCGCTTGGCCAGCGGCCGCGCGTAATCGCCGCGTTTGGCCGTCGAAAGACGCAGCGCGACCAGCGCCTCGGTCCACTTCACAGCCGCCGTCACGCCCTCGATCACCGGTACGCCGAGCGCGTCTTCGATCTCCGCGCACAACTCGGCCATGCCCGCGCAGCCGAGCACGATCGCGTCCGAACCGTCTTCGGCGAGCGCACGCCGGCATTCGTCGAGGATGATGCGGCGCGCCGCCGAGCCTGGCTTGTCGAGGTCGAGCACCGCGACGTCGGTGGCGCGCACGTTGCGGCAAAAGCGCTTCATGCCGTAGCGCTCGGCGAGGTGCCACGCCATGCCGCACGTGCGCGCCAGCGTGGTCACCACCGAGAAACCCGGCGCCAGCACGCTGGCCGCGTGCATCGCCGCCTCGGCAATGCCGATCACCGGGCCACGCGCCAGCTCGCGCGCGGCATACAGGCCTGGGTCGCCGAAGCAGGCGATCACGTAGCCGTCGCAGCCTTCACGCTCCCCGGCGGCAACTTCGGCGAGCAAGCCCGGCGTGGCGAGCGCTTCGTCGTAATAGCCCTCGATCGACGGCGGCCCCATGGTCGGATTCACCGCGATGACTTCGGTGCCCGGCGCGGCGACTTCGCGCGCGCAGCGGCCCATTGCTTCCGTCATGCGTTGGGTCGTGTTCGGGTTGATCAGTTTGATACGCATATCGACTCCTGTTGCGTCCGCAAAATTCAGCGTGCAAGAACACGATAGAACAACGCAGCGAGGCCTGCGCCGATAAACCACGAGAAATTCGCCATGCCGTCGAGCGCGGGCACCATCACGCAGACCACCGCGATCACGGCAGCCGGCAGCAACGCGGCGACCGCCCGGTAGTTGACGCCGTTGCGATACCAGTACGAACCCGTCGGCGAAACCGTGTACAGATCGTCGAGAACGATCTTCTGGCGCTTCACGAGGAAGTAGTCGACGATCAGGACACCGTACAACGGCCCGATGAAACTGCCGAGCACGTCGAGCGTGTAGTGAATCACGGCTGGGTTGTTGAACAGATTCCACGGCGTGATGAAAATCGACGCCACCGCCGCGAGCATGCCGCCCATGCGCCAGCTAATGAGGCGCGGCGCAACGTTGGAAAAGTCGAAAGCCGGCGAAACGAAATTCGCGACGATGTTGATGCCGATGGTCGCGATCGTGAAAGTCAGTGCGCCGAGAATCACCGCGGTCGGATAGTCGATACGGCCCACGGTTTCGACCGGGTCGGTGATCAGTTCGCCGAACACCGGCAGCGTGGCCGCGGTCGTGATCACCGTCACCAGCGAGAAGGCCAGAAAGTTGACCGGCAGGCCCCAGAAGTTGCCCCGCTGCACGCTGCGGAAGCTCTTACCGTAGCGCGAGAAGTCGCCGAAATTCAGCATCGGTCCGGAGAAATAGGACACCACCAGCGAGATCGCCGTGATCATCACCGGCACGACCTGCATGCCGTGATATTTGACGCCGCCCAGGTTGATGCCGATGTTGCGCCACCCTGCGCGATACACCATGTAACCCGCGAGAATGAACATCACCACATAGACGGCGGGGCCGGCAAAGTCGATGAACTTCTTGATGGTCTCCATGCCGTGCCAGAACACCAGCGCCTGCAACACCCACAGCAGCATGAAGCCGGTCCAGCCGAGCGTCGAAAGCCCCAGGAAGCCGTGGTGATGGACGTCGGCATAAGGGAGCAGTTGTGGAACGAACTTCAACACGACGATCACCAGCGCGCTCGACGCCAGATAGGTCTGGATGCCGTACCATGCGACCGCGATCAGGCCGCGAATCACCGCGGGAATATTCGCGCCGAGCACGCCGAAGGTCGCGCGGCACGCCACCGGATACGGCACGCCGTTCGCCTGGCTCGGCTTGGCGATCAGGTTGCACAACAGGTTGACGATCGTAATGCCGACCAGCAGCGCGATCAGCACCTGCCAGCTCGTCAGGCCGAGCGCGAACAGACTGCCCGCGAATACGTAGCCGCCGACGCTGTGCACGTCCGACATCCAGAACGCAAAGATGTTGTACGCGCCCCAGGTTTGATGCCGTAATGGCGCGAGGTCCTCGTTATAGAGGCGGTCGCTGTAGCCTGCGGGCATGGACGGTTCGCTGGATGCGCCGTCGTCTGCATAAGTGGGAATTGCGGGATTGCCGGGCGCTGCACTGAACTGAGCCATGATTCCTCCTTGGAATAGGGACCGTCGATAGCGAATCGAAGGACGTTGCATCGGCCATGCCAGTCGCGCCCTCCTCGTCCGTATGAATCGAGGGTCCTGGCGCGTCTGTCCGGCCGTGCCGCGGATGTCTCCGTACTTGAAGTACTTGTGGTTATCGCACCGCCAGCAGCCGCGAAGTCCAGCGATGCGTCATTACCCGAGGTCCGTCGCCCGGCGGCGGACAGGCGTGCACAAGCCGGCAGCGCTCGCGCCGAGCCGCCTTGCAACGCTTGATTCGTTCAGTTCAATTCAGTGCGGCGCGCACCGGCAACGGGCGCACGCCGGCCGCCTGCCTCAGCCTGGCGCGGACTTGGTCTTCGATGAATCTCTGGCTGCACCGTTGAGTGCGCCGAACACTTCATGCAGATCGGCCGCGCCACGTGCGGGGCGGTCCAGCATCTTCAACTCGACGCTTTGCAAATGGCGCGACATCAATGCCGCCGCCTCTTTTGCATCGCCGGCGTCGAGCGCGGCGAGAATGGCTTCGTGGTCCTCGAACGAGCATGGGCTGCGTCCGAGCGACTCGTACAGCGCGGAAATCAGCGTAGAGCGTGCCACCAGGCCGTTCAGGCAGTCGCACAACACGGCGTTGCCCGTGAGTCCCGCCAACTCGGTGTGAAACTCTCCCGACAGACGAATCCACGCCGGAAAATCACGCGTTTCGAACGCTTTGCGTTCCCGGCCGATCATGCTGCCGATGCTCTTCAAACGCCGCATGCCGTGGCCGCTGCAGATCTTTTCGACCACCGCGAGCTCGATGATTCGACGCATCTCGAACACTTCGTGCACTTCCTGCAGCGACGGACTTGCCACGAACGCCCCGCGATTCGGTTCGAGATCGACAAGGTGGTCGGTGGCCAACTGCGCCAGCGCCTGCCGGATCGGGCCGCGCTTCACACCGAATACTTCGCACAACTGTGCTTCTGTCAGCTTGGCGCCCGGCGCGAGCCGATGCTCGAGGATCGCCGCGCGGATGCGCTCGGTGATCGCTTCGGGTTTCAAACTATTCGCGGCGGCGGAGTCTGTGTCGGACATGATGTTCGTCTCGGTATGTTGGTCATCATAGGATGGACATTAAAATTGTCAACAATTTTTGACCTGAATTTCGACAATCTTCGGGGAGAGGCATACCTGATATGCCGCTCGTATGGTCCGCGCGGCCTGTGCTGTCTCGGCATGAGTTTAATTAGATGAGGCGGCGACCGTCTATTGGCGGCTGGTTTTGTCAACAAAATTGGCGCAGCTTCCGGGTCCTTCTGTTGGCAAGTACGCCGCAAAAACCGACCGTTAGTTGCGTTGTAGAGGACAAAAAGAAAGCGGACGACCGCCCGCCCCCTCGCTCCGCCAGTTCAGGCGAGGTATGGATAGCCCGACAAGCTTAGTTTGAACCCGTGTGCATCCGCGACGAGATGCGCGTCCGCGCCCACCGGCAGCGTCAGCATGTTGCGAACATGCCCGAATTGCAGCCCGCTGACGACCGGAATGCCGATTACCGACCTCACTTGCTCGATCATTGCGTGCAGGTCGTAGCCGTTGTCGTATTCATAGGGTTTGGCGCCGGAGAAATCGCCCAGCACGAGCGCCTGTTGCTGCGCAAGAATGCCGGACAGGTGCAACTGATAGATCATCCGCTCGACCCGGAACGCTTGCTCGTTGACGTCTTCGAGAAAGAGGATGCCGCCCTGCACCGGCGGCATGTACGGCGTGCCGATCAGCGACGTCAGCACCGCCAGATTGCCGCCCCACAACATGCCGGAGACGTCGACCGGCTGCGCTTGCGGCGTGTTGTTCGAGATCGTCATGGTCGGCTTCGTCACCGCCGACCAGAAGTGGTGCATGGTGAATTCGCTCAGTTCCTCCGCGCCGAAGTCGCTCATCACCATCGGGCCGCCGAAAGTTTTCACGCCGGCGCGTGCCAGCAGCGCAAGCTGGATCGCAGTGAAATCGCTGTGTCCGACCAGCGCGATCGGCTGATCGGTCAGCCGCCGCTGCAACCCTTCGTAGTCGAGTCCGTGCAGGATGCGCACCGCGCCGTAGCCGCCGCGCACAGCCAGCACGATGTCCGGCAACTTACGCGACGGATCGGCGAGCCGGTTCAGATCGGCCGCGCGCTCGCCATCGGTGCCAGCAAAGCGCTGGTAGCGACGCTTCGTCGTCTCCACGCCATCGACGCGATGCCCCTGCGCATGGAAGCGCTGCAACGCGCGATGCAGCACCTCGGGGTCATGCGGATACCCGGACGGCGCGATCAGTTGGATGGTGCGATGGACGGTCATTGGCAAGACCTGGTTGGACGTTGTTGTTTTAGAGCGACTCAGCCGGGCCCGGTTCGATGCTGCCCGGTGCGCTGGCTGCGGCGGCACGTGCCGCCGCGCGTGCTTCGCGGCTCGCGCGCCGTCGCTCGGCAAAGAACGATTTGAGCGCGGCGCCACATTCGTTTTCGAGCACGCCGCCGATCACCGTGGTGTGATGATTCAACTGCGGATTCGCGAAGGCGTCGACCACGCTTCCGCACGCGCCGGTTTTCGGATCGCGCGCCCCGAACACGACTCGCGCGATGCGCGCATGCATGATCGCACCGGCGCACATCAGGCACGGCTCGAGCGTCACATAAAGTTCGCAGCCCGGCAAACGGTAGTTCTCGACGGCTTGCGCCGCGGCGCGCAACGCGGCCATTTCCGCATGCGCCGACGGGTCGTGGCCGCCGATCGGATGATTGAAACCGGTCGCAATGACTTCTTCACCGCGCACGAGGACCGCGCCAACGGGCACTTCGCCGGCGGCGCGCGCTTCTTCGGCGGCGGCTTGCGCGAGCGCCATGAAGCGGCGATCGCGCTCCGAGACTTCGGGGACGGTGGAAGATGCGGGCGGTTCGCCAGGAGTGGGATCCGAACCCGCCGAGGCGTCGGCAGCGCCCGAATCGGTCGCTCCCAATTCAGCGACGCCGCTCACTGAGCGTTGGGAACCCAGCACATTCAGTCCGGCGTGAGACTCGACGGAATCTGAATCCGGTACGGCGGAATGGGTAAGCGGTTCGCTCACTGCGAACCCGCGTCTGCCGTATCAAGGCTGCCCGCGCGCTCGGATAGCCGCTCGGCAATGCGCCGGCAGTATTCGCGCGGCAGAACCAGCGGACCGCCACGCAACGATTCAAGTGCCATATCGAGCGCCAGCATGCGCGCCTGGAGACGGCAACGGGTAGCACGGTCGCTCACGGCATTCAACTCCGCCTGCAGGTCACGCAACGCGCGCAACTGCTCGACAGCGGGCGGCACGAAGCCCGCATTCTTCAAAATCCGGTTGGCGACGCGTACTTCCTGGGGGACCAGAGCATCGTCTTCCAGGGACAGCGGCGCGCCCGCGCCCGGTAACTCGTCGAATTCGCCTCGCGCGGCGGCGGCGGCAATACGCTGTTCGACTAACGCATCAAGCAATCTCATCTGCAATCCACTACGTTGCGGCCCAAGCATTCTATCAGGGCGCGCACGATCGTTCCGCTTCTCGAACCGACGAAACCTCCTACGTTTTCAGTTTCTGCGCATTCGAGGGCATAGGGTTGTGCGCTAGCCTCAGCGATTCCGCGGCCGCGCCTTTGCCGCTCTGCTTGCCGTCCCATTTCCTGCGACAAAACCTGACAAAACACTTTCACCGAACGACGCTTATGCGTCTTCGCTCGCCGCTCCCCAGAGCCACCAACGTTATGCAATTCCGAATGATCACTTCACGCCGCAACCACGCCGTCATCACTTTCGACGCCCGCGTCAATCCGCATCTCGCCGCAGACTTTAAGCATGCCGGCAAACGCATTCCAAAAACGTGGCTACGCGCGACGCTGGCCTCCGTCACTATCGCGCTCGCGCTATCCGGTTGTGGCGTGTTCTGCGGTGGCGCGGGCGGAAGCGGTGGCGGCTTCGCCGGCGGTTGCGCGACCGGCATGCGGTTCTAGCTCGGCGCCCTTCGACAGGCCGCCCTCACCCAGACAACGCGCGCTATGATTCGGCGCCAGCCAAAGTCCAGCGAGCCAACGCGACATGCCGCGTACGCCCGAGCAAACTGTGCATCAACGCAAACTCACGCACGTTCCAGCAGACCGGCTCAACGGGACGTGCCGCGACCCACGGCATCCCGTACGCTAGCGTGACATGCGGCGTGAAGTGCGCCGCGGATGAAACCGCGCGGTCCTCAAAACCGGCGTTCTGCAGCGCACGGCCCAGGGCGTCGTGCAGTACGTGCAGGCCAGCGACACCCTCGCCTCCGCCCAGCACCAGCGGTCCCGGTCGCGGTTTCGACGCAAAGCTGACCGCCGTGTCGAATTCGACGCTAAACGGCTCCATTCTGATCAACGCGGCTGCCTGTCTCGCCGCATCGACCCGCTCTTGCGGCAAACCACCCGCAAAATTTCCCAGGTGATGCAAGGTGACATGTAGACGGCCCGCAGCAAGCGGCTTGCTTCGCGCGCGCGTCTCGCCGCAAAGCTTTTGCGCGAGCTTCGAGATACTGGCCGCTGTGGTCGCATCGGGAAAGACGGCGAAGAACAGGCCATCTGTCGGCGTTGGTGGCGCCTCGAGCCCAGACAGCCAGAGTTGTTCAGGCATGGCATTCCTGACCGGATAAAGCCGGCATGTCGATGAATCTCCATTCGTTGTGCGAGCGCACCCGCGTACCTGATCTATGCCGACCGCCCGATTGTGCGAGGCTCCACAATCGCCTTTTATCAAACCGATCGTTACTCTTGAGATAACGCCGCGTTGCAGGCAAAAAACGCGGCGCAATCCCGCACACGCGCATTTACGTTGTAGCGCTTGCGCCCCGCTCGTTCGCCGGACACGCCCCGAGCCAACGCTCGTTTTCCCATTAAAAAAACCACTTGCAGTCAAGTCTCTCCACGTACGATACTGTACATTCATACAGTATCGGTGGCAACGTGGAACTGCTCAAAAAGCTGGAAGTATTGGCCGACGCCGCGAAGTACGACGCGTCATGCGCAAGCAGCGGCGCGCCCAAGCGCGGCTCGCGCGGCATTGCCGGTCTGGGCGCCAGCACCGGCGCGGGCATTTGCCACAGTTTCACGCCTGACGGGCGCTGCGTCTCGCTGCTGAAAATCCTGCTCACCAATTTCTGTTTGTATGACTGCCAGTACTGCGTCAACCGGCGCTCGAGCAACGTGCCGCGTGCGCGCTTCACGCCCGAGGAAGTCGTCGAGCTGACGCTGGATTTCTACCGGCGTAATTACATCGACGGGCTGTTTCTGAGTTCCGGAATCATTCGGTCGTCGAACTACACGATGGAACAGCTCGTGCGCGTCGCGCAGTCGCTGCGCGAGGATCATCAGTTTCGCGGCTATCTTCATCTGAAGACGATCCCCGATGCCGATCCGCAGTTAATTGCGCAAGCCGGGCGTTATGCCGACCGTTTGAGCGTGAACATCGAACTGCCTACGGACAGCAGCCTCGCGCGGCTCGCGCCGGAAAAGAACGTCCGCACTATCAAGCTCGCCATGGGCTCGATCCGCCTTGCGCAGGAAGAAGCCCATAGCGACGCCAAGGCCCCGAAGTTCACGCCCGCGGGCCAGAGCACGCAGATGATCGTCGGCGCGGATCAGACGAACGACAGCACGATCTTGCAGACCGCCGCGACGCTTTACGGAGCGTACAGGCTCAAGCGCGTCTACTATTCCGCCTTCAGCCCGATCCCCGACAGCCCTTCCGCATTGCCGGCTCAGGCGCCGCCGTTATTACGCGAACACCGGCTGTATCAGGCCGATTTCCTGATGCGCGGCTACGGCTTCAGCGCGGACGAACTGTTCGAACAACCCGGCAACCTGTCGCTCGACATCGATCCGAAGCTCGCGTGGGCGTTGGCGCATCGCGACCAGTTTCCGGTCGACCTGAACCGCGCGCCGCTGCGTATGATCGCGCGCGTGCCGGGCATCGGCATGCGCAACGCGAAACGCCTGGTCGAGTTACGGCGTTCGCGTCGTGTGCGTTACGAGGATCTCGTGCGACTGCGTTGTCCGCTGGAAAAGATCAAGCCGTTCGTCGTGACGCAAGACTATCGCGCAGCGCTGCATGACACGTCGTCGGCCCGCTTGCGCCGGGTGTTGGCGCCCCCGGTGCAACTGGCGTTGTTGTGAAACGTCGCGATGCGTTCCATTGTTATCGAAGACCATTTCCTCGCTTGGCGCGCCGCATCGCTCGGCGCTTTAGCCGAAGGCCTGGCACCGGAGGTGATCGAATGGCGCGTCAAGCAGGAACCTGAGTCGCCGCAAGAGCAGGCGCTGTTCGACTATGGCGCGACGTCCGAGGATGCAGAGCCTCGCTCCACCGCCGTGCGTGTTTCGAAGGAACTTGTGGCCCTATTGCAAGACGCCGCGCTGTTCCGCGAGTCACAGCGCTGGGCGTTTTTGTATAGGGTCTTATGGCGCTGGCACCATGGCGACCACGCGGTCGCCTCGCCGGCGGACGAAGATGGCGCACGCCTCCACCGCATGGCCAAAAGCGTGCGGCGCGCCAAGCACGACATGATCGCTTACGTGCGGTTTCGCAAGCAGGCGCCGGCGTCAGCATCGACGGTGAAGACACCCGAATACATCGCCTGGTACGAGCCCGAGCACGATGTGCTGGCGTGGGCCGCGGAACACTTTTCGCAACGCATGGGACGCGCGAGCTGGATGATCACCACGCCGCGCGGCGCGGCCTTCTGGGACGGTGAGCAACTGCATCTGGAGCAGCGCCACGCGCTGCCCGGCGACCATCGTTGCGATACCGCGGACGAAGCCGAGGCGCTATGGCTCGCCTACTACCGCAGCACGTTCAATCCGGCGCGGCTGAACGAAGCGGCGCTCGAACAGCACATGCCGGTACGCTTCTGGAAAGGCTTGCCGGAGGGTCATCTGATCCCCGCCATGATCAGTGAAGCGAAGAGCGGGGCGCGCCGTGTGGCGCAGGCGAGCGGCGTCGGCGCGCTGGGCGGCAAAACCATTCCGGTCGAAGCGGACATGGCGCAACCGGCCCGCGACCAACCCTCGTCGCTCGATACCTGCCGGCGTTGCGCCCTGTGGCGCAATGCGACGCAAGCGGTCGGGAGTTCGGGGCCGAGCGACGCGCGCATCATGCTGATCGGCGAGCAGCCGGGCGATCAGGAGGATCTGAGTGGTCAGCCGTTCGTCGGGCCGGCGGGGCAATTGCTGGAGACCGCGATCACGCGCGCCGGCCTGTCGCGCGAGCAGGTTTATCTGACCAACGCGGTGAAGCATTTCAAATGGGAACCGCGCGGCAAACGCCGGCTGCACAAGACGCCGGGACAGCGTGAGATCGAAGCGTGTTCTTACTGGCTCGAGCGGGAGTTGCACACAGTGCGCCCGGCGGTGATTGTCACGCTTGGCGCGACGGCGCTGACCGCCTTGCTGCGCGAGAAGGTCAGCCTGAGAGACCATCTCGAAGCGCCGTTCAGAGTGGAAGGCGGCTGGGGCATCGCCACCTATCATCCGTCGTTCGCGATACGGCAGCAGACCGACGCGGACCGCGACAAATTATTGGCCGAGATCAGCAACGCGCTTGTCCGGGCGCGCGAGCTGGCCGAATGCGCCACGCCGACCACCATGAAACAGCAGAAGTAACAACCAATGACGCCGCAACGCCCTCTTCCGCGCTGTCAGACCGCTGAATCCATTCCTGCTAAAACGTTGCCGGGTAAAGCAGCGTTGTATCTGAAAACTATTGCGGATGGCTACTTCAGGTCATTCGATCTATGGAACCGTCAGAGTCAATAAATCGACAAATCCTTGTCAAACAAAATTGGCTTACAACGAAAACTCACGCGACGCTACGACTCCCCAGCGTCGTCCTGCAGCACCAGCGCAACGACATTCGCGATTCCCTGCCGCGCCATCTTCGTGTAAGGGCAAAACCGTTCGGTGTTGCGGACCAGTTCCTCGGCGACGACCCGCTCGACACCGGGCAAGCGGATACGGGTCTGCGCGGTCAGGATGAACAGACCGTCCACCGGGTCGCGGCCAAAATCGACGGTGACTTGCACCGAGGCGCCAGGAATTGGAATGCTCGCTCGTGCCGCAAGCAGACTCAGCGCGCCATGAAAGCAGGCCGCGTAACCGGCCGCGAACAACTGCTCAGGATTGGTGCCGTCGCCGGGACCATCCAGCGCCTCCGGCAATCGCAAGTGGACGACGAGATTGCCGTCGTCGGAACGGGCGATGCCCGACGCGCGCCCGTGACCCGCGTCGCCGCCTGTCACGGTGACGGTGGTCGAATACAGCGTTAGGGGGTCTCGCCCGTGATACTTGTCGAGCAGCGTCAGCGGCGGTGGACGCAATGGGGTCATGGCGCGTCTCAGCGGCTCGTGGCTTATTTCGCGGCCTGCGTCTGGGCGAACCACGCCTCGAAGCTCATCGCGCCCAGACGCGGATTTGCCCCCGGAACGAGCGTGTCGTCCTGCAACTTTGCGCCGAAGTAGCGGGCTTGCGGGTCTTCGATCACCTTGCGCGAATCGTGAGTGGCGAGGAGGAAACGCTGCACCATATCGGCGAGCCGAACGCGTTCCGGGCCTGCGATCTCAGCGATGCCGTTGCGCGGTTCGCCGGCGGCAAAGTCCGCGACGGCCGCCGCCACATCGTCCGACGCGATCGGCTGGAAGAATGCCGGAGACAGCCGTATGGTCTGGCCGTCGCTACCCGATTGCGCAATGCCGCCAAGAAACTCGAAGAACTGGGTCGAATGGACGATCGTGTACGGCACGCCCGATTCGCGGATCAGTTTTTCCTGCGCGATCTTGCCACGAAAATAGCCGCTTTCCGCGAGCCGCTCGGTGCCGACGACGGAGAGCGCGACGTGATGCTGAACGCCAGCGGCAATCTCCGCCGCAAACAGATTGCGTCCGGCTGTTTCGAAGAATTCCAGCACGGCGGCATCTTCGAACGACGGCGAATTGGCCAGATCGACCACGACATTGGCGCCCGTCAACGCCTCGTTCAGACCTTCGCCAGTGATTGTGTTCACGCCAGAAGCGGGCGACGCGGCAACGACCGCATGACCGCGCGCGCGAAGATTCTTGACGACCTTACTGCCGATGAGTCCCGTGCCACCGATCACGACGATCTTCACGATGTTTCTCCATGAGGCGACGTGCGGCTCTCGCGCCGCCACCAATTGTTCGACTCCGGCTTTGCATCGCGTCGCGAATGGTACGAACGGTACAGACGGTACAAACGGTGCGGATGAATTTGCCGGTGCTTTGCCGGACCTGCCGCGATTCACGTGCCGTCCGAACAGAAAACATGGTAAGTACGCACCGCGTCATGCGGTAGAGCCGCAGCGGCACGCATCGTGTTGCATGAAGAGCATCAATCAACGGAACGGCCATTCACATGCCGTCACTCGACCGTCGCTAACGGCGATCGCGTTGTCATCGTCGTCAGACACTGCAGGTCGAGCGCGCGCGTGTGCTCGGTCATATAGTCGACGAACACGCGGACCCGTGCGGGAAGCTGCTTGCGGCTGAGATAGCAGAGGTAGTGGCCGCCATCTTCCGGCGCGTGCTGCGCGAGACAACTGAGCAACTGCCCGCCGGCCAGCAGGTCGCACACCTGATATGCGGGCAACTGCGCAATGCCCAGCCCGTCCAGCACCGCCTGCACGATCAGATCCGGGTCGTTGAACGTGTGCTGTGCAATGGGCTGGCGACGCTGCGGAAGACCGTCGACCTTGAACTCCCATTCATTGATGCGGCCGGACGCGGCCAGGAAGTTGATGCAGCGATGATCCGCCAGTTCGTCGACATGCCGTGGCAGCCCGTGTCGTCGTGCATAAGCGGGCGACGCGCACACCAGCATCTGCATCGGAATCAGCTGGCGCGCCACGATCCCGCTGTCTTCCAACCGCCCGTCGTGAAACGAAACGTCGACGCGGTCGGCTGTGAAGTCGGCGGGTCGATCGTTCAGCAGCAGTTCGAGGGCAATCTCGGGATAGTGCGTGTGAAAGCCTCGCAGCAGCGGCGCGACGATCTTGCGGCCGAAACCCGGTGTCGAAACGATGCGCAGATGGCCGCGCGGCGGCCCGTTGCGCAGCTCCCGCATGTCTTCCAGCGCCTGGGCGATGCGCTCGATGCCAGGCTGACAGTTTTCGTAGAACAGCTCGCCCTCGCGCGTCAACGACGTGCTGCGCGTGGTGCGTAGAAAGAGGCGCGCGTCGAGCAGGGCCTCGAGTTTCTGCACGTTGCGGCTAACGGAGGACCGCCCGATGCCGAGGCGATCGCCCGCGCGGGCAAAGCTGCCTTCGTTGGCAACGGCGAGAAAAGAAACGACGCCGGCGTAACTGGTCGCAAAACTGCTTGCGAACGGGTCGGCGGCGCCGGCGATGCGGCGGCGTGATGGGTCGTCTGTCATGGAAGCGCGGTTCGTAAAGTCCATAGCGACTAGACGTATCAGCGCTCCCGTTTGTGACACGGTCCGCCATTTTTTAAACCGAATGCGGCACGCAGAGGCGGCTATTTCTCCGGAACGAGAACCGGCGCGCCCTTATCCTTCAGCAGTAGCACGAGGAACCTGGCCGGCTTCGTCTGGCTCGCGTTGCGTCCGACCGTGTGAACATCGTTTGGACCTTCATAGAACGTCTGTCCCGGTGTCAGCGTGACTTCCTTGCCGCCCTTGACCTGCATCACGATCGATCCTTCCTGTACATAGATAAACCCGTGCGCATGATGCCGATGGACGGGATCCGCCGCACCCGGCGGATACTCGACGGCGATCATCAGAGCTTCCTTGCCCGGATAGTCGTCGAGAGGCTGCGTCATCAACGGCGTGACGATCGCGACGGGCGCCTCGGCGCGGGCCACGCTCAACGAAGCGCTCACGACGACGAGCGCGGCCAGAGTCTTAGTTCTCAAACGAAGCATGATAGTGTGTCCCAGAGTAACGCGGCCCGCTCGCGCGGGCCTGAACTGGACAAAAATGAAACGCGTCTGCTCAGACGAGGTTCGCCTTGTCCAGGCCGAATGCCTTGTCGGACGAACCCGGCACCGTCTTGAACGCGACGTTCGCGCGGTTCCATCCGTTGATCGCCATCACTTCGAACGTCAAGTCCGAGAGTTCCTTTTCCGAGAACTGGGTACGCACGCGCTCGTAGAGATCGTCGGGCACGCCGTGCTCGGGAAGCCGCGTCAGCACTTCCGTCCACGCCAGCGCGGCGCGTTCGCGCGGCGCAAAAAGCGTCGACTCGCGCCACGTCGCGACGTGATGGACGCGCAACTCGCGCTCGCCGTGCAGGCGTGCTTCCTTCACGTGCATGTCCAGACAGAATCCGCAGCCATTCAGTTGCGACGCCCGGATCGACACCAGGTCACGGATCGATTCTTCGATTGTGCAGTCTTTCAGCAGATTGCTGAGTTCGAAAAACTTCTTGAACAGTTCCGGCGATTGCTGCACATAGTTGATACGCTGCGTCATGTTTTCTCCTGGCGACGATGAGTGGGCACCCCGCCCTGCGGGTGCCGTTAGCGGCACTGAGCCGCACAAAGTCATCGTAGGTGGGCGCGGGATGTCACGGTAGCCACGGGGACGCGCTCACTATGTTGTCCGCGCGGCACCAATCGTCGCGTCGAGGCGCCCGCGCCGGGGAAAAACCGGCGTTCAGCGGTTGGCGTGTGCAGCCGCAATGCGCGCGAGCTTGTCAGGGTTACGCTGCACATGAATACGGACGATGCGCTCGCCGTCTGTTTCGAACGACTGTGCCGACTCGAGTTTGCCTTCGATAAACCGCAGCAGCGCCCATTGGCCGTTGAGCACCACGAGCTTGACGCCGAGTGCGTCGCCAAAGCGCCGCGACGACGCGTAGAACAGCTGCGCGATGCGCTGGCCGCCCACCATCGGCTCCGGGAAGCTCTGGACTTTGCCGCCGCCGTCGCCGATCAGCTTAGCGTCTTCGGCCAGCAATGCGTTGATCGCGTGAAAGTCGCCGCGCTGCAGCGCCTGCACGAATGTTCGCAGCAAACGCAGATGCGTTTCGCGCGGTACCTCGGAGCGCGGACGTTCGTCGCGCAGCTGCGCTTTTGCACGGCTTACCAGCTGACGGCACGCCGCCTCCGTCTTGCCGATGGCTCGTGCGACTTCGTCATAGTCGGCGTCGAATACCTCGCGCAGCAGGAACGCCGCACGGGCTTCAGGCGTGAGCCGCTCGAGCAGCACCAGAAAAGCCACGGAGACGTCGTCGGCGCGCTCCGTGGCCTCCTCCGGCGTCGCCGGGAAATCGGTCATCTCCGGTTCGGGCAACCAGATGCCCGTGTAGTGTTCGCGTTGAATCTTCGCCGCGCGCAGACGGTCGATGGACATCCGCGTCGTGACCGCGACCAGCCACGCCTCCGCGTTGTCGATGGCTTCACGGGCTGTTGCATGCCAACGCAGCCAGACGTCCTGCACGATATCTTCGGCCTCGGCAACGGACCCCAGCATTCGATACGCGATCTTCTGCAATCGCGGGCGCAGCCCGTTAAAGGCAAGTACGTCGTCATTCATGCACCGGCTTCCTATTTTTCCCGCAGCGACGCGATATATTGTTTGGCCGCTTCGTTGCCATGCGCGAGCGCCCGTGACGCCAGAGAAAATCCCACCTGAGTTTCATGGGCGACTGCGCTGCGATCTTCATCGAAGACTTTTGCCGCGCGCCGCAGATGTTGCGCCGCCTGGCCATGAAGTTCCGACGCCGCTGCATGATGTTGCGCGGCAGTCAGGCTGCTGTCGACGGACCCTGCCGGCAATGGAGCGCCCGAATGCTTGGCGGCGAGATTGGACTCTTCGATGGCATACAGTGCGTGGCCCTGGGCCAACACGGCCTGATGCGCGGCGTGATCGTAATTTTTGGCCGCCTCGTAGTACTGCGATGCCTCCCGATGAAAGCGCGCTGCCTGCTCATGATGCGATGCAGCAGCATCGAGATGTACTTTTTTACCCTGCTTCGTATTCATGGCAGATCCTCCTGGAGCGGTCTCGCTCCGCAGCAATGCCGCAGACGCTCGAAGCTGACTGGTACAGGCCTGATTGGCAAGAGCGTCTCGCGCCGAACGCATGACTTGTTCTAATCGATGTTGCAGTTCACCGCGAACAAATACTACCTGAAAATGTGCGCGCAACTCGACCTCATCCGGCGGATGTGACGGGCGTTACGTGTCGCTCTGCTCGGACTCGTCACCCCTGACGCGTTAGCGGATCTCTACGCTGCGTTGACCGCCCTCGTGCCTCGGGCGGGCTGTCACGACTTCTTCGTACGCGGCAGCGCCGCATTCAGAAACGGGTTGAATGTGCCCGACCGGGCCGGCGTATCGGCATTGTTCGAGCGACGTCGCTTGCCTGGTTGTGTGCTGCCGGACAATTGCGCCAGCAGTTCATCCGCGTTGGCGTCTTCGTCTGCCTTTGCGTCTTCGTCGGCGTCGGCGGTTTTTCGGCTTCTGGCGCGCCGCGGTTCAGCCTCTTTGGCAGTTTCGCTCGCACCGCCAGCCGAAAGCGCGGCTTGCGCGATGTGCTCGACCACCGTCGTAAACGACGTCGAAGCCGACTGCAGATCATCGTCCGGAAGCATCGTCCGTACGACGATTTCATGCAGCGAGCGGCCATCGACGGAACGGACTCGTGGGTTGCCCTGCCAGTCGGCATCCGCATGCGCGAACGCGCCAATGACGCGCTCCAGCACCGCTGGCGACAGAACGCCGCCGTCGTAGAGGCTGACAACCACCCGCTCGAAAAATCCAAACGCAGTTGATGGAGAGGCTTTCGGCACGACTTCTTACTCCTTGAGAGTCCGTTGTTGATCGCTTCGCTGTCAGACGTTCATACCTCGCGAACTGAACTCTGGCACACGCGGCGCCATGACGGGAACACCGGTTGCTCGCGTCGTCCGCATTCAGTCCACAGATGCAATCGCGCGACATATCCATGAAACAGATTGGCGACGTACGTATCGGTATTTCCGGTTGGCGCTACAAGGGATGGAGAGATAGCTTCTATCCCCGCGGGCTGAAACAGGCCGCCGAATTGCAGTTCGCCTCGTCGCTGTTCCAGAGCATCGAAATCAATGGTACGCATTACAGCCTTCAGTCGCTCGATAGTTGGCGGCATTGGTATGCCGAGACGCCTGCCGACTTCATCTTCAGTGTGAAAGGCGCGCGGTATTTGACGCATCTCCTGCGTTTTCGCGACGACAGCGCCCAAGTCGCCAGCGCCAACTTTTTCGCGCAGGGCCTGCTCGCCCTGAATGAAAAGCTGGGGCCTATTCTGTGGCAGTTCCCGCCTTCGTTCCGCTTCGAACCGGCGGCCATGGAGCGCTTTTTACGTTTCCTGCCCCGAGACACCGCGGCTGCGCTCTCTCTCGCGAAGCAACACGATGCGCGGGTCAAGACGCCGTATGTCTCGATGGACCGCAAGCGCAGACTGCGCCATGCCGTCGAAATACGCCACGCCAGTTTTATGGACCCTGCCTTCATCGAGTTGCTCAGACAGTACGACACCGCGCTGGTTGTCTCCGACTCGACCGAATCGTGGCCGCTGGCGGAAGACGTTACCGCTGACTTCGTCTACATCCGCTTGCACGGCACCGAATCGCGGTATTCCGGCGCCTACGCGGACGAAGCGCTTGACGACTGGGCCGCCCGGATCGACGCATGGCGTCGCGGTTCTCAGCCCGCCGACGCGCGGCTGATCGCGCCGCATCGTCAGCCACCGGCTCGGGCGCGGCGGGACGTGTACTGCTATTTCGACAACGACGCCAAAACCCATGCGCCCTTCGACGCGCAGCGGTTGATTGAACGGCTCGGCTTACAAGCAGTGCGTTCGGCGGCGTAAGCGGAAGGCGCGCTTTCAGCGTGGGCCACAAACATTAGCTCGATGATCGTTTGCGCTTACCGCTCAGTGTGTCCGCGTGTTGAAGGGCCGCGACAATCGCGTCGTACACGCGTTGCCGCGTGGCGGGATCGGGCGCGCGCAACGCGAACGATGGATGATACGTCGCAACAACCGTCCGCCCGCCGTGCTCGATCGTTTTGCCGAGCGCGTCCTGTAAACGGGCGCGCGAATCGTCCAGCACCGCCTTCAGAGCGGTAGCGCCTAACGCAACGATCACAAGCGCCCCTGTACTCCGGAGTTCCTGTTCAAGCCAGTATCCGCACGCTTCGATCTCCCGCTGTCCCGGCGATTTGTGCATGCGACGCTTGCCGCGCGGCGTCCATTTGAAATGTTTGACGGCGTTCGTCACATAGACTTTTTCGCGCGCCAGCCCGGCCTCTTCGAGCGCTTTATCGAGCAGTGCTCCCGCCGGTCCGACGAACGGTCTGCCCTGCAAGTCTTCGGCGTCACCCGGCTGTTCGCCAATCAACATGATGGCGGCGTGTTTCGGCCCTTCGCCGGGCACCGCCTGTGTCGCATTGCGCCATAGCGCGCAACGGCGGCACTCGTCTAAAGTCGCCGGTTGCTGATCGCGCTCGACATCAGGGTTGGACTGCGTGCTGCCGCGGGTACGGCTCTTCGGTTTGTCTTCTGACATGGTCGGGTTCGGGGATCTGCAAACGTGCGAAAGGCGGAAGGATGCAGTGCCTGCTATCCGATTCCCCATGACCTGCCTTGGAGCAAGGTACAGGCCCGGCGCACGAGTGCTTGAGGGCCCGTAATGACGAATGCCATGCACGCACCCTGCCGTTATTCACAGCGTTCACAGCGGCATGCGTCTTGCGGGAGAGTGCAAACAGCACTGGCTCCGGCCGACTGCTTTTTTTGCATGGGAGACGGCATGACCGCACTAAAAATCGAACGCCTGCGTCCCACTCAACTTACACACGGCGCGCGGGAGGTCCGCGAGAAAATCAGGCAATACAAAGCGCTGAGCGGGCACGATCTGGAGATGACCATCGCTGAAAAGCCGATCCCCATCGTGTACGGTCCCGGCGAGATGCCGTTTGCGATCGACCATCATCACGTGGCCGCCGCGCTCTGGCACGTGGGCATCAAGTCCGTGCCGGTCGTTCTGGTGAGGGATCTTTCGGCTTATTCGCAGGCTTCCTTCTGGCTCAGCATGGAAAACGAACGGTGGACCTACCCGTTCGACGCTGAAGGCAAACGTCGGCCGTTTTCCGATCTGCCGAAACACATCTGGGCGCTGCCTGATGACGAGTACCGCAGCCTCGCGGCGGCAGTTCGCGACGCCGGCGGTTACGAGAAAACCAATGTCCCCCTGGAAGAATTCCGCTGGGCCGACTTCTTTCGCTCGAATCTGCCACGACCGGACAGTGATGAGAAATTCGCCGCGCTAGTGGACGAAGCGATCAGGCTGGCAAAGACCGACGCGGCGCTGGGACTGCCCGGCTACCTCGGTCCGGACACGGACGGCTAGCCTCTGCCCAAAAGAAACCGGCCGGCGCAAACCGAATGGAGAACTAACCGCCATGAAACTCGTCGATTGGAATGTTCAATGGGGACGCGGCGTGGACGGCCGGGTCGACCTCGCCCGCATTGTGCGCGAAGCGCGCGCGCTGTGCGATTTCGACATCCTCTGCATGCAGGAAGTCACGCGCGGTTTTCATGAGGACCCGGCGTCGGGCGGTTTGGCCGGCGGACCATCCGCCGATCAATTCGCCGAACTGGCCGCGCTACTCCCCCAGTTCACGGTGCTCGACGCGGTGGGCTCCGATCTTCCAGCGCTCGGCGCGAGCCGCCATCGGCGTCAGTTCGGCAATGCGATCGTGACGCGCTTGCCCGTCAGGCAGGTGTTGCGCCATTCCCTGCCCTGGCCTGCGGATCCCGCCAAACCGTCGATGATGAGAGTGGCGCTCGAAGCTGTGATCGATACGGATATCGGTGCAATCCGGGTGATCTCCACGCACCTCGAGTTCTATTCGGAGAAGCAGCGGCTCGCGCAACTCGCCAGATTGCGCGAACTGCACAGGCAAGCGTGCGATCACGCGCGAGCGCCCGCCAAGGCGGAAAAAATCGACAGCCCGTTTTCCGACACCGCGCGGCCTATGAGCGCGGTGGTCTGTGGTGACTTTAACAGTGCCTTCGAAAGCAGCGCGTATTGCCGGATGCTTGAACCGATTGCCGATGCCCCGCGTTTTATCGATGCGTGGGCCATTGCACACCCTCGCGCGCCGCGTGCCCCGACAGTGGGTTTATATGACCACGAGCAGTGGCCGGAGGGTCCATTCGCCTGCGATTTCATCTTCGTAACGGAGGACCTGACATCGCGCATTGCGGCTTGCGAGGTCGACCCGGACAGCGAGGCCTCGGATCATCAGCCGATGTGGCTCGAATTGCACTAGGCCCGGACAGCGCAAGTGTATCCGGCGTCCCGGCGGCTCGGAAATTGCTCGGCCAAAGACACTGAAGGCAACGAGCCGGCGGGAGAAACAGCATGGAATATCAGCGACGCAACGCAGGCTCACGATCCAGCCGGGCAGGCGGTGCAGTGGCCGTCATGAAAGACGCCGTCGAGCGATTTTCGTCGGACCGGTGCGCGATGATGGGCGCGAGCATCGGTTTCTACTCCGCGTTTTCGCTGGCTCCGACTTTGCTGATCGTCCTCGCGATTACGGGCTGGTTCGTCGGCCGCGACATCGCGCAGGGGCGATTCTTTGGTCAGATCAGGCAGTTGCTCGGCAATGACGCCGCCGCGGCGATGCAGGCTGTCGTCGAACACGCGCATCGTTCGAATGGCAGCGGCATGGCTGCGGCGTTCTCTGTCGTGCTGCTTCTTGTCGGGGCCTCGGCGACGTTCTCCTCCCTGAATACAGCACTCGATGTCGTCTTCGCGGCGAAATCACCTAAAGGCCTTGCCGGCCTCGCGTGGGTGATACGGGCGCGACTCGTCTCGCTCGGCCTGCTCATGGGACTCAGCTTCCTGCTGGTGGTCTCGCTGGTCCTCGACGCCGCGTTACAGACGGCCGGCAGTGCCGTTTTCGGGAGCTCGACGTTCGGCGTCGTTGCCGACGTCGCGCAGTCTATTTTCGGCCTCGTGATACTGACTTTCGGACTCGGTGCGCTGATCAAGTGGCTCCCCGACAAGCGGGTCGACTTCCGTTCCGCGTTGATCGGCGGGGCCGTCGCGGCGTTGCTGTTCACGGTGGGCAGGCACCTGTTCGGCTTCTATCTCGCGCATGCTGGAACGGCGGGCGCCTTCGGCGCAGCAGGTTCGCTCGCTGTGTTGATGATGTGGCTATATTTTTGCGCCATCGTTTTTCTTTTCGGCGCGGAGGTCACGGCTTCGCTGTGTCAAACGCCGAAAGACGGTAACGCGGCGGACGTCAAGGCTCGCCTGAACGCTGCACATTGAAGCGCCCTAACAAAACGGACGATGTGAAACTGACATCCGAGGCGGCGAGTGCGCGGCGTCAATTCCTCGCACGCGAGCCGCATCAACCTGACGCAATTCTATCGACGCCCGCAACGCAATTCGGATAGTCCGATTAGCCAGCGAGCAGCATCCGCGAGCCGTGCACCCCGAACGCCACGGCAGCGCCGGCGCTACCGTTTCTCCCGACTCGCCGCATCCGCATCACCGCCAGCCACGTCCTGCAGTTGCTCTTCCGGCGCGATGCGCCCGCCCCGCTCCCGTTCCGCCGATTGATCGGCGCTCGGTTCAGGACTGTCCTGCGAATCGTCACCCTCGGCTTCGATCTGCCGGCGCGCTTCCTCCCAGTGCTTTTCCGCGTTGTTGTCCGGTGACGGATCGTTTTCCCAGAGCTGATACGCCCGGGTACGAATGCGGGCTTCGAGATCGTTGTCCATGCTGCGTTTCTCCGTAAAAAATAGCCGCCGCAACGCGCTGTGGATGGCGTGCGGCGATGCGAGCCGGTGTCGCTGCGAGTCCGGCGTCTTGCTGTCGTTCGCTGATCAGCCCGCGCACGATGGACCATGAAGCTGTACCGTGTCTTGACCAACAGCGGCCAGACAGCGTCGTCCGTCATGTGGACTCACGCTGCGTGATAAGAATGGCAGTGTGAGGACGAGCAAAGCCCATACCCGCGCGACTGTAGAGACATGGGCGGCGTCGGCGCGTCAGTCTTTGGCGGTTAGCGGCTAGCGACGTCGCTGCTTAGTGGTCATGCTGTGACTGATCACGCGCTACCCCTTCACACATGGCGGTAAACATACCCATAGATGTGTCGCGAAAGTGGCGGTTTCCACACGGCGTACGATGCCTGCTCAAGTTGCAATGCAGCGTAAAAATTCGCGCGTATGCGTGTTTCTTCTATAAACCGCTAAGGGATCGACGGTTGCCCCTTTCCCTGACTGAGCAGTCGCATCATGGCAGCGACACGCCAAACCGCAATATCGACGAGAGATTCAACGGGCCCTGGCGCACAGACCGTCGCCGATTCCGGCGCGCAGTCCTAACGTTCGGTGACCTTGCGGACTATAACGGTACTCATACAGCGAACGTCCTGCGAGCAGCCGATCCGCTCTAACCCCTGCCCCGCACGACTGGCCATTCGGAGTTCAGAATGCAATCGACCGACGAGCAAATCGCAGTGCCACCGGACAATCCCGCCACGAAAGAGATCGCGGTTGGAAACAGCACCGCGGGGCAGCACGATCGTTACCGGCTCACCGTGCGCGCAAAGGCAGGGCATTTGAGGGTCGTTGCCGCGTGGCAGGTTCTCGGCTGCGAGGCGCCACAGGCAGACCACGTCCGGATCCGTGTGGATCGCCGTCACTGCTACGAAGAAATGACCATAACGTTCACGGCGGTGTCGCCCGATACACTTGCGGCGATGGTGGGCCGGCTGGTCGCGCTCCCGTGGGCGCTCGACGCGTACTTTTGTCCCTGTGCGTTGGCCCAGGGGTAAGTCATTTCCCTCCCGGAACCCGCCGCCCGACGAATGCCTGGCGCGCTCGTCGGTTGACGCCTACGCGCGCATCGACTTACCGCCCCTCCGTGTCGCCCCAGCCCTGAGCACCAATCAACGGCACAAAACGCACGAGATCGAGCATTTCCTCGTGATAGGTCGTGCTGCTGTCGCGAGTGAGCCGGATCAGCCGCTGATGGTCCGGATCCGGACCCACCGGCATCACGATCCGGCCGCCGATTTCGAGTTGCGCGCTCCACGCGGGTGGCACGCCCGGACCGGACGCGGTGGCGACAATTGCATCGAACGGCGCGCGCGCCGCCAGCCCGAGCGTGCCGTCGGCGGTGTGGACGTTCACGTTGTCGTAGCCGAGCGCGCGTAGCCGTTCCATGGCGCTCTCAGCCAGTTGCGGGTGACGCTCGACCGTATCGACGCGTGCAACCATTTCGGCGAGCACGGCCGCGGCGTAGCCGGAACCCGTACCGATCTCGAGAACACGGTCTTCCGGCTTGAGCCGCGCCGCCTGCAGCATGCGCGCGACCATGAAGGGTTGGGTGATAGTCTGGCCGGCCTCGATCGGCAGGGCCGCGTCCGCATAAGCCCACGCACGCAGATCAGGACTCAAAAAGGCCTCGCGGGGTACGCGCCGCATTGCGTTCAGAATGCGCGGTTCCGCGATGCCGCGCGCAATCACTTGCCGCTCGACCATCGTTTCGCGCGACGCCGCCAGATCTTCATGCACCGTGATTCTCCCCTCGCTGTTCAGCGGCTCGCTGTCCCGGGGGCTGCCTTTACCATGCATCACGATAGCGCGGAAAACGCCAGAAAACATGATCTGAAAATGAAGACTAGGGTGTTCGCGGCAGAATTCCGATCCGGATTCATGACCGCCTACCGTTTCCAGCAACTGACGTGCCCTAAGATCACTTTCGCGCACGGTTCATCACGCGCGGCTACGCCGATGAAAGCGCCCGTCGACATGAGCGAGGATGCTGCGCGACAGGCGCCTGGCGCGCCCTTGCATCATGCGATCGGACGCGCGCGAGAACATATACGACGCAGCGAGCACTGCCAGCACGGTCGCGAGGAAGAGCACCAGCGACGTCGCCCGGCCACTCTGCCCAAACACGCCCTCGAAAAAGTGCAAGGTCGAGTAGACGCAGATGAAGTGCCACAGGTAAATGCATCGGGAATCGCATCCGATCGTCGGATGGCGACTAGGGGAGGATCAGGCGTAGACGTGTTGCGTTACGAGCAAAGTATGTTCATTGCGCCGGTTCAGGGAATTCCGCTGGTCGAGAGAGAGGACCAGCGGAATTCGCGGCCGGTCACCGCGCCCGCAAACGCTCCAATACTGCTCAATGCCGGGCGCTGCGCCAATGCGGCCAGTAGTGATGGTGACCCATCTGCCTAAGCCGCTTCCGACGCATTTGCTCCTGGTGATAGTGAGCGGCGACGAACGCGGCTGCGGTCGCCATCACGAACGAACCCACGACGATTGCCACTGCTTCATCCATCGGAACCTCCGTTGCTGACTATCCGCTTCATTGCAGGTGCTGCCCGCCATTGATCGCAATGTTGGCTCCGGTCACGAAACCGGCGTCGCGCGAACACAGGTACAGCACGAGCGCGGCGACTTCGTCGGGCTGTCCGAGCCGGCCGACCGGAATCTGCGGAATGATCTTCGTCTCGCGGATTTCCTCGGGCACCGCCATGACCATCTTCGTTGCGATATAACCTGGCGAGATCGTGTTGACGGTAACACCTTTCTTCGCCACCTCGAGCGCCAGCGATTTCGTGAAGCCATGCATGCCGGCCTTCGCCGCCGCATAGTTGGTCTGGCCAAAGCCGCCCTTGGAGCCAATGATCGACGACACGTTGATGATGCGGCCCCAGCCCCGCTCGACCATGCTGTCGCACACCGGCTTCGTCATGTTGAACACCGAGTCGAGGTTGGTTCGGATTACCGCGTCCCAATTGATCTTGTCCAGCTTCTTGAAGCTCGCGTCGCGCGTGATGCCGGCGTTATTGATCAGGATATCGACCGGGCCGACTTCGGCAGCGATCTGCGCCGCGCATCTGCCGCACGAGTCGTAGTCGGCGACATCGACCGCGTACGCGCGGAACTGTCGTCCCTGCGCTTCCATGCGTGCGAGCCACTCGTTCGCGCCGGTGTTGGCCGGCGAACAGGTGACCACGACCGCATACCCGGCGTCATGCAGCTTGATGCTGATTGCTTCACCAAGTCCGCCCATTCCGCCCGTCACCACCGCGATCTGCTTTGCCATCGAATCGTCCTCGCAAAAATTGGCCTCGTAGATATCTGGAGCCACACTGCATTCAGTCAAGAACTTGATGTACTGGAAAGCCGGTTTCCGCCTCTCCCTCAGTATTCCTTCATATAGAGCAAGAACGGCAACGCGGGCATCGCTGCCCGCGTCGGCCTTATCCCTTCGCGCCGGCGGCTACGGGAACCTGCTCGGCGCGTCGCGCGGCCTTCGACGCTGTGGCGGTGACCGAGTTGAAATTGCTTTCGGCGGCCTGAACGGCCTGTTGCCCGGTTTTCTGCAGCGTTTCGTACAGCGTGCTCGTGGCGCTGATCGCGGACTTCCACGCGGCGATCGCCGCTTCGGAACCTGCCGGCGCATTCTTCGCCGCTTCCTCGACGAATGCCTGCACACGTGCGTTGTGCCGTTCGTACTGCGCCTGGGCGAATTGCGTGAGTTCAGCCTGCGTAGTCGATGCGATGTCGAACACTTGCCGGCCGTACGACAGCGATTTCTCCGCGAAAGGGCCGGTGAGGCCTGATTGCAGCGCGAACCACTGCAGCGGGTCTGTCGTGCCGGGTGCCTTCGTCATATTCTCCTGCGCCTCGGCCAGCGCGGCCCTGACGACCTGCAGGTTAAGCGCAGCCAGTTTCTCCGCGCCTTCAAAGATCTTTCCGGTCAACCCGAAAAATGCGTCGAGGCTGGCCTTCACGACAGCGGCCTGGTCGGGACTCGATAGAGCCATGGTTGAATTCCTCAAATTCGATCCGGTGCACGAAACCCCCGATCGGACGGGTGTGTTGCGACGGATCGCGATGGTGGATAAATCGAAGCGCAAGGACGCCTGTCAGGCAGAATGCGTCGCGAGAACTTCGACGGTCGTTACATCAACAGGCACTGCAAACCAACCCGCAGCCACGACGCTGCGTTCATGACTGTGTCTTCGGCGCGCTAGCCGGGCGGCGCGAAGCGCGAATGTCTAGCGCATCCGGGCGACCGCCTTGAGAATGGAATCGCCGTCGCTCGTAAGATGAGCACGCGGGCGTCCTGACGCAATATTTTCCAGCGAGATAAGTTGCCGCTCCAGCAGCGTGTCCAGTTCGGCGCGATCCAGTTCGATCTGGTCGGGTGCGTTCTTGATGAGCATCAAGGTGGCGAATTCATGGGGACCCAACATTGCGTCTCCTCGATTTAGTCTCTCTACGCGGAGAGCACGAATTACCTCTCCTGCGTGACTGCCGGCAATTCTTCCTGCCGCCCCCTCCGTGAATAATCATGCGGGAGATCGAATCACGGAGACGCCATCATAACCGTTCAATTTTTGAACGCAATACGCGAAATGCTTTTTTTGCGCTGGCCGGTTTTCTTTTTATAAAAAATACCAAGGCGAAGGCTTTCCAATTTGGCCACGCCATCGCCGAAAGTCCCCTACCAGTGAGCCTTTGATCTATTCAGTTCACATATTCTTGTTTTAATAGCTCACTTACTTAAAGGCTTGAATTTGTCGGAAATCGACAGGCCGATTTATATTTGAATCGAATATTTATAAGTCGTGGCCTGCTCGTTATGATTACGCCAAAATTGCGAAACATTTATTACAGATGAAGCATTTGGGCTCGCATTGCCGGGGCAAAACCGAGCGCTACCGCTCGCGTGCAATTCGGCGGGCCCTGTCAGCCATCTCTGGTTCGGCGGATGTCGCCAAAATACTTGATCCGGCGGGCACGTTCTTCGTCTTCGACGGAGGTATGATGGATGTCGATGGTCACGTTTGCGTAGGAGGAAATCATGCCTTCAACCCCGCCCACACGTCCCACTCACCGGCCAGGAATTCCAGACCACCCAGTCCGCGGCGTGACGCCGGGCAGGCGGTCGCCGGCTACTGAATCCGCGCCACGCACCAAGCCCGATGTTCCCGATGCCGCAGAAGCGGAACCGGTGCCGCACGAGCATCTGCCGAGCAGGTCGGACGACAATTGAAACGCCTGCGTTCGAAGTGACGCCGCGCGATCGCGCTCCGTGCGGCCAACCAGAACACGCTTAGGAAGCTCGCCGGCTTTGGCAGGCTGAATTTTTTAAAACCCGCGTCTTTTACAGAAACCAGAAATATCGCGGACAAGTCGCGGTGCCCCCGTTTCGCGCAGCCAACTCGACCACGAATGATCTATAACAATAAGGCGCCGCGGAATGACCAGGCTGCGTGCTGCCCGGCCGCCCTTAAAGTCGGCAATTCAACCGTGGAGGTTTAGCGAAGACAGCCTGATGAATCCATGCTTTGTCTGTTCGAATCTCGATTAGCAGGTATCGGAGGCAACATGAAGTACGAGTACGGCGGCTGGGTCATTGACGCAACCCCGGATTTTTCGCTTGGTCAGTTCTTCGCGCATGCGCGGATCATACGAACATCGCCTGACGACGATGTGGACACTGAAATGCACATCGAGCGCAATCTTGCATGGTTCGAAACCGAAGACGAGGCAATCGAGGTCGCGCGGCAATGGGCAATCGAGTGGATCGATGCGCGCGACGATCACCTCGCGATGACGGACCCCGGTTCGTTGACCCGGCAGAACGAACGACCGGCGAAGGTGCCGGCCAGATAACCGGATACCGTGGTCCTGAGCTGGACGACTGGCCGTGTGGCCATTGCGCAACGTTTGCGTCAGCGACGATCCAGGCCCGTTCCACGGCGGATGCCGCCATGCGGCCACGCGCCAATATTCAGACGAGACACCTGATTGCTTCGGAAACGCCATTGTGTACGATAGATCCAACGCCAGCGCCTCATGCGCGGCGTGTGTGTTCCGGCCGCAGCGATTGCTGCGGCTTTTTTTCGTCCAGACACCATCGTCAGCGCGCGAACGTATCGTCCACTACCCGCTGCCCTGCGCTATAGCCTGCCATGAGCGCCTCGGCCTGGGTCGGGAACGGCTGCTGGACGGTCGCGCCGAGGCGGATCGGCGCAACCACGGGGCGCGTGGCGCCCACGGCACCCATCGTTCTGACTTGCACGACCGCGACGAAGCCGCGCGGAGGCAACAGCGTCACGCTGCCCGCGGTCTCCCAGACCGGCTCTAGCTCCACGGTGACCTCAAAGCCTTTGTACCCGTAGATTCTTTTCATTGACGATCCTGCGTGTTCTACCCGGTCGTTAAACCGCGGAATGCCCTCCAGGAAAGTGTACATCGCACCTGGAGCCACGCGACGAATGGAATTCCGAATAGTTCGCTTGCAAGCGCGTGTTCGCAAAAGAACGTCGCTCACATCATCCGCTTGACCGCCCTCAATTTGCGCGCACACTGCCTATTTACAGTGACTGTCTCCAAACAGGGAGCACGACCATGACCAAGCCTTTTCAGCAGTGGAAAGTCTTGCCGCACGGCAAGCTCACGGAAGTCGACGAGAACATTCTTACCGTGACCGGCGAACTCCACATGCCGCTCACCGACCTTCCCCGACGCATGACCGTGGCGCGGCTGAACGATTCGCGGCTGGTGATATTCAGCGCCATCGCGCTCGATGAAGACGAGATGCAAGCGCTCGAAGACTACGGACGTCCCGCCTTTCTGGTGGTGCCCAACGACCATCATCGATTGGACGCGAAAATCTGGAAAGAGCGCTACCCGTTGATGCAGGTCGTCGCGCCCGAAGGTTCACGGGCCAAGGTGGAAGAAGCCGTGCACGTCGACACGACGGACCCCGGCTTCGGCGATCCGAACGTGCAGTTCGTGACGGTGCCCGGAACGCGTGGCCATGAGGCGGCGCTCGTCATACGCACGCCGAACGGCACGACACTGGTGCTGAACGATCTGGTCGGCAACATTCGCCATGAATCCGGGTTCGGCGGCTGGTTTCTGCGCATGATGGGATTTGCGGGCGACGAACCGCATATTCCGAAGCCGGTGAAGTTGATCCTCGTCGCGGATAAAGAGGCGCTGCGCGCCCAGCTTCTGGAATGGGCGGAACTTCAATCGCTAAAACGCATTCTCGTGTCGCACGGTTCGCCCATCGAAGACGATCCGAGCCAGACTCTGCGCGCTCTGGCGAGTTCGCTGGCGTAGCGTCAAAGCGCGCGACATCGCCGTGATTTCCGGTGGCCGCCGGCTCGCCCGCTCCGCTTGGCATGCTGCTCCAAGGCAGACAAGCATCCATTAGGATGGCGATCTATCGCAGCGTCCTGATCTCAATGACTAGTCCGTAAAATCGCGCTGACGATGGAT
This sequence comes from Paraburkholderia sp. BL18I3N2, assembly GCF_003001875.1. Classification (NCBI taxonomy): domain Bacteria; kingdom Pseudomonadati; phylum Pseudomonadota; class Betaproteobacteria; order Burkholderiales; family Burkholderiaceae; genus Paraburkholderia; species Paraburkholderia sp. BL18I3N2. The sequence continues at coordinate 32,376 of NZ_PVNC01000016.1, read as the reverse complement.
TGCCCTCTTCGATGAGCCGATCAAGAAGGATGCCAAGCCGCCTCTCTTCCTCCGCTCAATGGAAAAGTCACCCGGCGAGAATGTGGTCTGTATTGGAGTCTATTCGACAAGCGGGATCGCGATTCTTGGCCTGGTACATCGCGATATCCGCCTTCCGGATGAGTTCATCGGAGTCCTCGCCCGCTTTCAGAATAGCCATACCGAAGCTCGCACCGACCGCCTCGACCCCCCAACGCGAATTCAGGGGAACCTGCAGAGCAGCCGTCAATTCAGCGACCATTTGCCCGACTGCGCCGGTGATAGCGTCAGTCTCGAGTACGACGAGGAACTCATCTCCGCCGAGGCGCCCCACTACGCCACGCTGCTGTAAGGTGGCGTGCAGGCGCGCCGCCACCAAGGCCAGAATCTCGTCGCCACACTGATGGCCGTACGTATCGTTGAGTTCCTTGAAGTTATCCAGATCGACAAAAACGACAGCGACTTTCCCGACCGCACCAGGCGCCGCGATCGCCTCATCGAGCAGGTCCACAATCTTGCCGCGGTTCGGCAAATCCGTTAGTCGGTCCGTTTGAGAAAGACGCCGCAATTCTTCCTTGCCGTTGAGGAGTTTGACGATCAGAGCAGTAATCCAGGCCGATAGTGCGGCAAGCATCACCGTGATGGTCGAGGCCATCGTCACATACACGCGGCGCATCCTGAAGTAATCGTCCAGCGCCTCATCCACAGCAAGACCGGCGACGACAGTCAAACCATATTTCTCGAGATGGCGACTTGCTACAACGCGTTCGACGTGATCGATCGGATCGGAGAAGTCGGCCAGCCCCGTCTTGCCGAGGGGCACGTAGCTGCTCGGCAGCGCCTCGCCGGACCGGCTCGGCGAATTGCCCGCACGACGCGACAACATGAAGCCACGACCGGACAAAACGGCAATCATGCCGCGCTCGCCCAGCGCAGCATTGTTGTAGAAACCATCGGTCAGATACGCCGGGTCTTCCGAGACGATCACCACCCCACCGAAACTTCCGTCGGGACGGTCGATACGGCGGGTTGCCTGAACGGACCACTGCTTGGAAATACGTCCAATCACAGGTTGGCTGATGAAGAGCCCGATGTTTTCAGGGGACAGGTGGACCCGGAAATGTTCCCGGTCCTTGAGATCGACCGTACCCGTAAATGGCAACGTCGATGCTATCGCGTGGCCGTCGGCACCCGCAATGGTGACCTGCAGGGCCGTGTCCGCGGTAATCAGTCCGTATGCGCGGTACGCTGCCAGGTCGAAGGTTTGCGGCGTACGTTCGTAACCGTATTTGACCAGCAACGCGATCTCGTCGACATCGTGGATGGTCTTCAGCGTATGGGTTTCCAAAGCATCCGCTAGCGTGCGGGCCGCCACGCGCGTGTCGCGCATCACGGAAGCCTTCTCGACCTGCAGGCGCAACAGTATGGTGACCCACAGTATGCCGAGGACCAGGACGGTCAGCGCGGGCACCAGAATCAGCGCGTGGCGGGAGGATCTGGTGCTTTTCGTGGCGTAAATTGTTCGATCCATGTTTCGTTTTCACACTGCACAGGCGAACGCGAGTCTCTCAGTGCACCGAATGATCACGACGTTTCGGCAGCACGCTTGACGACGCCAGCACGATTCCTGGCTTTTCCGAATGAAGTGACGGGCCGGCCGTTTTCAGGTCGCGCAATGCTATAACGACAAATCGCGAAAAAAGTTTATTGTTTTTGATGAAATAAAAAAGGACGGTCGTTTTGTCTGAGGATAGATGGAATGACATGCACCCACCATGCATGGAACCGATAAGAAAGCCACACGAGGCTTGGCAAGACGTTCTGCGAGAACAATCGCGGCTCAATGTGAGCGAAGCGAGAAATTCTAAATCCCGTTTATATCCCGACGACTCAAACCTCGGTATAAATTAATTCGGCGATTGAACGACTTCTCTGTTATCAAATAATCTCCCCGATCAATGCGAGCGACGATCGGCAATGGCAAAGATATCGTGAAGATCATGCGGGCTCAGAAGCACGGACACAGATCAACGCGAGATGCCAGCACTCCCTGGGCTCACGCGTCAGGTTTTAATGCATGGGCCCGCGCCCCATCCCCAAACGCATTAGTCCGGCATCCCGTTATGTTCACCGAGCGGTCTGCTCGGCCAGTCCGTCCAGCGGTCCGTGCGCGTGCGTTCGTGCGCCTCGTTGAGCGGATAGCGGATACGGTTGTCTTCGCGCGGCCGCTCGCCGATCACCATCAGCCTGACCTCTTCGGCGGTATTGTTGATGAACGTGTGGCAAATACCCGTGCCGGCCGGGAATGCAACCGAATCGCCTTCAGCAAGAGGATGCAGAACGCCGTCGATCCAGACCTCAGGCTTGCCATGGAGCACGTAGACGAACTCCTGTTCAGTACTTTCAGCGTGCGGATATGATGTGCGCCGACCGGGCAGAAGCCTCACGTGATGAATGCCGATCCGCGTAATACCCATCGCGGCGGAGAGCGGGGCGTCGAGGCCCATTGGTTCGGAATCGCCGCGATAGCAATGCGCATCGGGTTCTTCCAGTTCGGTCCAGTGTTTGATGAAATCGGGGCGACCCATCGCTTGTTCTCCTTAAGGACGAAAAACGATGATAACCGGTTGCGGAGAGCGTTCAACGAAACACCGTCATCCGCCGCACGAGCGCCGAGCGATTCACATAATCCGCCGTGCTGCAGGCATCACAATTCGCGGCCCCACTTCTTATCCGCTCCAGCAAAGCCAGAGTATCGGCGCGACCTTCGCCAGTTCCGCACGCATCTCCGACGCGCAGGCACACCAACAGTCACGACTGTCTCGCCGCACAACCCGTAACGCCGGCAGCCGTTTGTCTGCGCCGATAGTCTGTATCGCGTGAAGCGAGCCAGTAATACAGCGGCGAAGTCAAAAGCAGTCCGATAACCCAGGAGAGATCCGCGCCGTCGAGATACTTCGGCACCGGACCTGCATACATCGGCGTGTTCATGAATGGAATCTGCACGACGATGCCGATCCCGTAGGCAATCAACGCCTGTGGATTGAAGCGGCCGTAGATGCCGCCGTCCACCTGGAAGATCGACTGGATGTCGTATTTGCCCTTGTGGATCACATAGAAGTCGATAAGATTGATCGCAGTCCACGGCACCAGCACGACCAGCAACGCAAGCACGAGATCGACCAGATTGCCGACGAAGTTCGTCGACGCGCCGATCGCTCCATAGCAGCATGCGAGCAGAATCGCGATCGACAGCACGGCCCGCGCTTTCGCCGTGGGAATCCAGCGATAGGCGAACGTCTGCAGCGACGTGATGGCCGCGAGTACCGCGCCGTACAGGTTCAGCGCGTTATGGCTGATCACGCTCAGCAGGAAAAGGACGAGCATCGGCAGCCCGAGCGGTCCGGTGGCCTGCTTGACGGCGTCCATCGCGTCGGCGCCGGGCGCCACCGCCAGCACGGCGACCGCGCCGAAGACGAACGCGAGCGTCGAGCCGATCGTGCAGCCAAGGTAGGTCGCCCAGAACGTCGACGCAACGCGCACGTTCTCCGGCAGATAGCGAGAATAGTCGGACACGTACGGCGCGAAAGCGATTTGCCAGAGCGCCGACAGCGAAACGGTCGCGAGCCAGCCGGCGATGTTGAATCCGCCGCGCGTCAGAAAGTCGTCCGTCGCGATATGCGTGAGGATATAGCCGAATCCGATGACGATGCCAATTCCGAGTACCCAGGTCCCGATGCGGTTCAGGATATGGATGATCCGGTAACCGATGATACCGATCAGCCCCGAGCCCAGCGCGCCGATCACGATGCCGACGGGAACCGGAATACCCTTTTCGATGCCATGAAGAGACTTCCCGGCGAGCACGATATTGGACGCGAAGAACCCTACGTACATGACACCTGCGATCACCGTGACCAGCAGCGCACCCCATGAACCGAACTGCGCGCGGCTCTGAATCATTTGCGGGATACCCATTTGCGGACCCTGCGCCGAATGCAACGCCATCAGCACGCCGCCAACGGCCTGACCGACGACGATCGCCACGATGCCCCACAGCAAGTTCAAGTGGAAGATCTGCACGCCGAGCGCGCCGGTGACGATGGGCAACGGAGCGATGTTTCCGCCGAACCATAGCGTGAACAGATCGCGCACCTTGCCATGGCGATCCTCGGGCGGCACATAACCAATGGTGTGTTTTTCGATCAACGCCGGGGCATTGTGTTCCGAAGTATTCAAGTTCGTCTCCTTCTGTTTATGTCGACCGGAGTTGGCGCTTCAGCGCCTTACTCCGGTCCCATGCAAAGCGGTCGACCGGAGTTGGCGCTTTAGCGCCTTACTCCGGTCCCATGCAAAGCGGTCGACCGGAGTTGGCGCTTCGGCGCCTTACTCCGGTCCCATGCATAGCGGTCTTGACGTCCACGTCTCAGAACGCGGCCGAAACGTACTCGGCCAGCCGAGCCAGCATTGCATCGCATTCGCGCAATTGCGCCACGGTGACGAATTCGTCCGGCTTATGCCCCTGGTCCATGCTGCCGGGTCCGCAGACCACGGTCGGAATGCCCGCCTCATCGAAGAGGCCGCCCTCGGTGCCGAATGCGACCGTGCCGAACTCAGTAGAGCCGCTGAGTAGCGCCAAAAGACGCGCCGCTTCGCTGTCGGTAGAGGTGGCCAATCCCGGATAGGCGGACAGCGGCTGCAAGCGGATGTCGGTGTCGGACTTCACTGCGCGCATCTTCGGTAGCAACTCAGCCTCGGCGTAGGTCTGCAACGCGTCGGCTACCTGGTTTGCGTCGAAGCCAGGCAGCGCGCGCACTTCGAAATCGAACTCGCATTCGGCCGGCACGATGTTGAGCGCCCGGCCGCCATTGATCACGCCCGTCTGCACGGTCGAGAACGGCGGATCGAATCGCTCGTCGTGATGTTCGGGCTGCGCCAGTTGCTCGCCGATCTCTTCCAGACGGCCGATCATCCGCGCCGCGTATTGAATGGCGTTGACGCCATACGGCGCATAAGCCGAATGGCAAGGCGCGCCTTTCACCTGACAGCGCATCGCCAGCTTGCCCTTATGCCCCAGCACCGGCTTGAGTTCAGTCGGCTCGCCGATCAGGCACAGCGCCGGCTTGTGCGCACGCTGCGCCAATTCCGCCAGCATCGGCCGCACCCCGAGGCATCCGACTTCTTCGTCGTACGAAAAAGCGAGGTGCACCGGCAGCTTCAATTCGCGCTTTCGCAACCCGGGCACCGCCGCCAGCACCGAAGCGATATATCCCTTCATGTCGGCCGTGCCGCGGCCATATAACCTCCCGTCGCGCTCGGTGAGACGGAATGGATCGACGGTCCATGCCTGGCCCTCGACGGGCACCACGTCGGTATGGCCGGACAGCACGACGCCGCCGCGTTCACGCGGACCGATGGTCGCGAACAGATTCGCCTTGGTGCCCTCGGCGTTGTAGAAAAGCTCGCTCTCGACACCGAGTTCACCGAGGTAACCTCGGATGAATTCGATCATGTCGAGATTGGAGTCGCGGCTGACCGTGGGGAAGCCGATCAGCCGTTCGAGCAGCGCGCGGCTGGAGCGATCATTCATTGCCGGGCACTCCGTAGCTAGGCGCGGCGGTCGGATTCAACGCCCGGGTCAGGTAGTCCTGCATCTGCGGCCGATATGCTCGCCACAGGCCGTCGAGTTGGCCGATGGGGTCGTCATCCGCCCAATCGACCCGTAAATCGACGATCGGCCAGCTTACGTCGCCCACGATCTTGAGCGCCGCCGAATGCACGGGCCCTGCTTCACCGCCGGCGGCCATAGCGGCATGCATGCCCGCGAGCAGTCGATCGGCAAGCGTGCCAGTTGCCCGCTCGAACGCCGGAAGCATGGCTTCGATTACTTCGACGCCCGCGAGCATATTGCCTGCCGCCACACACTGCTTGCCGGCGACGGCGTGATACGTGCCCAGCGCTTCCTTGCCGCTAAAGAACGCCGTGCGTCCTTGCGCATCGATCACGGTGACCTGGCGGTACTCGCTCCACTCGCTCGTGCCGAGCACGCGTTCCAATGCCGCGGCGGGATCGATCTGCTCGTGCTCCAGAAGATCGAGAATCCGCGGCCCTAGCGCGGGCAGCGTGACGTTTTGCGTCGCGACTGCCCCCACGCCTGCGCGAACCCACGGGCACCGAGCGCCCACCGCGATGCTGGACGAACTGATCGCGATTCCAAGCTGCCCGGTTTCAGGGCAACGTCCCACGATTGAGAATGTCATGTCCCGCTCCTTAGGCTTGTAGCGGCGTCCATCCGTCAGGAATGACCGCGACAACGTCGATCTCCATCAACCACTGCGGCTGACCCAAGGCGACCACCACCAGACCGGTCGAAATCGGAAACACACCCTTCAACCACTTTCCGACTTCCTGATAGACCGGCTCGCGATAGCGGACGTCGGTCAGAAACGTCGTCGTCTTGACGATGTGGGACAGGTCGCTGCCTGCTTCTTCCAGCAACTGTTTGACGTTCTTCATCGCCTGCTCGGCCTGGGCGCGCGGATCGCCAATGCCGACCAGGCGGCCGTCGAAATCCGTACCCACCTGACCGCGCACATAGACCGTGTTGCCGGCGCGCACGGCCTGGCAAAGATCGTTGTCGAGCGTCTGGTTCGGATACGTGTCCTTCGTGTTGAACATGCGAATACGGGTATGCGTAGGCTGGTTCATCAATGCACCTGAATGTTAGGAAGAAATGGATCGCGGATTAGAGAGGCGTACGCATCAACTCACGCCCATCTCGCTGACCTTGTGGACGCGTGAACCGGTGGAGGCATTTTCGACGCTTTCCTCGCCACGGCTCTGCGACTGCTGTTGCGCGTCGCCGTAATAAGCCGCGTATTTGCGCTGCGTGACGATGTGATCGGCAATGTGCTTCGCGTCGTGCCACACGCCCCAGATGAAGGCGGAGCCGCGGCGCGACAGCCAGGGCAGACCGAGGAAATAAACGCCCGGCTCTTTGGATACGCCACGTTGATGTTTCGGCTTACCCTTTTCATCGAACGCGTCGACGTTCAACCAGCTGAAATCGACGGCATACCCGGTCGCCCAGACAATCGACGTCACGCCGGCTTTCGCCAGATCGAGATCGTGCAACGGGTGCGTCACGCATTCCGGATCTGCGGGAATGACGCGCGCTTCGGGTTCTTCGGGAAGATCGAGACCATTGCGCTCGGCGTAGGCGTCGGCGGCGTCGAGCAGCGACAGATAGTTTTCGTCGCCGCGCGCGATGTTCTCCGCGAGATCCGCTTCGAAGGTCACCACGCCGTCATCGAACGATTTCGTCAGACCCACGAGCGTGATGCCCTGATTCGCGAGACGCCGGAAGTCCACCGTATGGCCGCCGCGCGCACCGCTCACTGCAATCGTGACGTGCTCCCTGCCCGGCTTCATGACCTCGGCATCCCATTCGCCGAGCACGCCGAGCCACCAGCAGAAGTCGCGACCGCGATAGGCGCGCGGCGGACGATCGTGCGCGCCGACCGACAGATAGACGCGCTTGCCCGCACGTTGCAACTCGTCCGCTATTTGCACGCCCGATGATCCCGCGCCCACCACCAGCACACCGCCTTCGGGCAATTGATCGGGATTGCGATAGTCGGCGGAATGAATCTGCGTGAGAGCCGAATCTTGCGGCGCGATGGGCGGAATGACGGGGCGCTGGAAAGGCCCGGTTGCGACCACGACACGATTGGCCTCGATTGTGCCGTCCGAAGTTTCGACGGTGAAACCCTGCCGCCCGGCATTGCGTACAACCTTCTTCACTTCCACGCCGGTGCGGATCGGCGCTTCGAATGTCTTCGCATAGGCGACGAAATAATCCGCGACCTGCTCCTTCGAAGCGAATGCGTTGGGGTCGAAGTCGGCGAACTCGAGATTGGGAAAACGATCGTGCCACGCGGGGCCATTGGCAACCAGCGAATCCCAGCGTCCCGTGCGCCAGCGCTCGGCGATACGGGCGCGTTCCAGCACAAGATGCGGCACGCCAAGCTTGCTCAGATGTTCGCTAATGGCGACGCCGGCCTGACCGGCGCCGACTACGAGCGTGTCAATTGACGTTGTTTCCACTGTCATGGCTGTGTCCTTCTAAAAAGGGCGGATATTTCGATTCGATCGCGGGGTCGCGGCCTTTACGCGCTCGCGATCGTTGCGGACCCGGCAGTGTTTTGCGACAGTGCTTCGCAGCCTGGTCCGGCTGTCTCGTCTGTTTGTCTCTCGTGAAAATCTACGCGCCCGTTCAGAATTTGAAAAATATATTTAAAAAATGCATCGCATCGGATTTACCTATGCAAGGCTTTTTGACCGCTGCACAATCCCGCGAATTACAGACCTGAACACGGAGCGTCGTCGATGGAGAGTCAGCCGTTGCGCTACTCGTTGCGCCAGTTGCGCTATTTCGTGGTCACCGCGGAAGTACTGTCTTTCACCGCCGCCGCGAAACGCCTGCACATCTCACAGCCGTCGATCTCGACGGCACTCGCGGATCTCGAAGTGTCGTTCGGCGTACAACTGTTCATCCGGCATCACGCGAGCGGTCTGTCGCTCACACAAGCCGGACGCGATCTGCTCGGGCAAGCGCGCAATCTGCTGAAGTTTGCGGAGGAGTTGCAGACAACCGCGAAGGAAATGGACGGCGGCATGACCGGCGCCATCACGCTCGGCTGCATGGTCTCCCTCGCGCCGCCGCTGATGCCGCGACTGATTAGCCGATTCATCGACGAGCACGCGGGCATCTCGTTTCGCACGGTGGAGGCCCATCAGGACGGCCTCTTGCGCGGCCTGCACGACGGCTCGCTCGACATCGCCCTCACCTACAGCCTCGACCTGACTGAAGACATCGCCTTCACACCGCTGCTCTCGCTGCCGCCTTATGCGATCCTGCCGAGGACGCATCGTCTGGCACGCGCTCGCAAGGTATCGCTCGCCGACCTCCTGCCCGAGCCCTATGTGATGCTCGACCTGCCGCACAGCCGCGAGTACTTCGCCGCACTCTTCGATGCGGTGGGCAGCCGTCCCGTGCCCGCGTTCCGTTCCTCGCAGCCGGAGGTCGTGCGCGGCATGGTGGCCAACGGTCTCGGCTATAGCCTTCTGAACTTTCCGCTCAAATCGAACCGCACCGTGGATGGCGAAGAGTTCGTCATTAAGCGTTTCAAAGACAACGTCAATGCAACGATGCTCGGCATCGCCCAATCGCGCACCATGAAGCCGCGTCAGGTGGTGCATCGCTTCGCGTCGTTCTGCGAGACCTATATCCAGAGGCTGCATTTCGACGCATGATGAGGAAGGGTGCGATTGCCTGCTTCAAGTCCGCGCACGCTGCATAGGTAAAAGCTTTGCTTTGTATCTGAAAACAATATTTTGGCTTGCAATTTGGCTTGATAGATTGGTGTCCATGTTGAGCGCTACGCCGTACAAGCCTCGCGTTGACGCGCTCTCGCCGTGACGAATCAAGGGGGACACCATGGCCAACCCGGCAAGCACGATCGCAGTGCAAGCACTTGTCGACGAACTGCAAGCGGGTTGCGAACGGCCATTCGGCGATGCGCATGCGATGCCGCCCGGCGTCTATACGTCGCCCGAATTCCTCACACTGGAAGAGCGCGCTATATTCGAGCGTGAATGGCAATGCGTCGGTCGCGCCAGTGCGCTCAAGGTGCCTGGCGATTACATGACGGCGCGGATCGGCGCGCAACCTGTCGTCGTATTGCGCGACGAACAGATGCAACTCAAGGCGATGTCGAACGTGTGCCTGCATCGCATGTCGGTGCTGCTCGAAGGACGCGGCAACGTGCGTCGAATCGTCTGCCCATATCACGCCTGGAACTATTCGCTGGACGGCGCGCTGCAAGGCGCACCACTCATGGATCGGCAGGAGAGCTTCTGCAAGGAAAGCTATCGGTTGCCCAAAGTGCGCTGTGAAGAATGGCAAGGCTGGATCTACGTGACGCTCGACGAACACGCGCCGCCCGTTCCCACGCAACTCGCCGAACTGAACGAGCTGATCGGCGCATATGGCATGTCGGACTATATCGAGACCTTCCATGAAGAGCACGTGTGGAACACGAACTGGAAGATCCTCGCGGAAAACTTCATGGAAAGCTATCACCTGCCCATGCTGCATCGCGCGACGGTAGGACCGCATTCGCGGCTCGAGGAAATGGAATGTCCGCCGGGCTATCCCGCCTTCAATTACCACTGGATCACCAAGGAAGCGTCCTTGCCCATCGGCAACGCGCATCCGGACAACACGCGCCTCTCGGGACACTGGCGCAAGACCACGGCGCTGCTCGCGATCTACCCCACGCATCTCGTCACGCTCACGCCGGGTTACTTCTGGTATCTCGTGCTGCAGCCGCAAGGCGTGGACCACGTGCATATCCGCTTCGGCGGCGGGCTCGCACCGGAGTTCATCGCCGATCCCGAGGCCAACGCGCATATGACGACGCTGAAGAAGCTGCTCGACGAAGTGAACGCGGAAGACAAACGCGGCGTGGAAGCCGTGTTTCGCGGCGTGCATGCGCCGCTCGCGAAGCCCGGTCACCTGAGCCCGCTCGAGCGCCCCAACTATGACTTCGCGCGCTATATCGCCGGCAGAATCGGCGCGGCGCAGACCGGCGCGCATTGATTACGACGCACCATCGACAGGACGCGATCACGATGTCAAACCCTTCCTTCATTTCGTTCTCGGGCGTGAGCAAATCGTACGACGGCGCCCAATATGTCGTCGACGACTTGAACCTCGACGTGCGCAAGGGAGAATTCCTGTCGCTGCTCGGGCCGTCCGGCTCGGGCAAAACGACCACGCTCATGATGCTCGCGGGATTCGAATCGCCCACGCACGGCGAGATTCGCCTCGACGGCCGCCGGCTCGACGACAAGCCGCCGCATCAGCGTGACATCGGCATGGTGTTTCAGAACTACGCGCTCTTTCCTCATCTGACGATTGCGGAGAACGTTGCGTTTCCGCTCTCCGTGCGGCGCGTGAGTCGTGCCGAGCAGAAAAAGCGCGTGCAGCGCGCGCTCGAAATGATCGAGCTGCCGCATCTGGCGAACCGGCGTCCCGCGCAACTCTCCGGCGGACAGCAGCAGCGCGTGGCGCTCGCGCGTGCGCTCGTGTTCGAGCCGAGCGTCGTGCTGATGGACGAGCCGCTCGGCGCGCTCGACAAGCGCCTGCGCGAAACCATGCAATACGAAATCATGCGCCTGCATCGCGAGTTGTCGCTCACGATCGTCTACGTGACGCACGATCAGGCCGAAGCGCTGACCATGTCGGACCGCGTCGCCGTGTTCTCCGACGGCCGGATTCAGCAGGCCGCCACGCCGAGCGAACTGTACGAGAACGCGCAGAACGCCTTCGTCGCGAACTTCGTCGGCGAAAACAACGGCTTGACCGGCCGCGTGGTCAGTGTGGGCGAGGACTGGGCAACGCTCGCGCTCTCGGACGGCAGCGTCATTCGCGGCCGCAGCGAACCCGGCCTGCGCGCGGGCGACGAAGCGATGCTCGCGCTGCGCCCCGAGCGCGCGCATATCCCGAGCGCCGAAGGCGTGCAGGTCGACGAACACAGCAACGTGGTGCGCGCCCATGTCCAGGAACTGGTGTATTGCGGCGATCATCGCCGCGTGCACCTCGCGCTCGGTTCGCGCGATTCCTTCGTCGTGAAAGTGCCCAATACGCAGCGCCATGCGCTGCCTTCGCCCGGCAGCGAGATCGAAATCGCATGGCGCCACGACGACTGCAAGATTCTCGCGATGAGCGTGCCGCGCAGCGCCCCCGTGATCCCCGCATCCACCCCGCTCTCACCCTCCATCATCACGACCGCACCTGCAGGAGCCAACTAAAATGCGCACTCTCATCAAAACACAAAACGTCGCACTCGCCGTACTCGCCGCAGCCGCTTTGACCACCGTGACCACTCAGGCAGCGGAGACGCTTTCCGTCGTCACCTTCGGCGGTGCATACGAAGCGGCGGCAAAGAAGGCCTATTTCGAACCGTTCACCCAGGCCACCGGCATCGGCTTCTCGACCGAATCGTACGACGGCGGCCTCGCGAAACTCTCCGCGATGGAGCAGGCGAAGAACACCACGTGGGACCTGATCGACCTCGAAACAAACGACGAGATCACCGCGTGCGACGAAGGCCTCCTGCAGAAGTTCGACAAGAAGATGATCGGCAAGACGAGCGACTTCATTCCCGGCACGATCAGCGATTGCGCGGTCGCCAGCATGGTGTGGTCCACGGTCTACGCGTACGACGCGAGCAAGCTCAAGACCGCGCCGACCACCGTCAACGACTTCTTCGATCTGCAGAAATTCCCGGGCAAGCGCGGCCTGCGCAAATCGCCGAAGGTGACGATGGAATGGGCGCTGATTGCGGACGGCGTCGATCCTAAGGATGTCTACAAAGTACTCGGGACACCTGCCGGCGTGGATCGTGCGTTCAAAAAGCTCGACACGATCAAGCCGAGCATCGTGTGGTGGGAGTCGGGTGCCCAGGCGCCGCAGTTGCTCGCGGACGGCGCGGTCGTGATGACGCAGGCCTACAACGGCCGCATTTCCGACGCCGCGAAGAAGGACAACAAGCCGTTCAAGACCGTGTGGGACGCGCAGGTCTACGACTTCGACTGGTGGGCCGTCCCGACGGGCGCGAAGCATGCCGATGCCGCTGCGAAGTTCATCGCCTCCGCTTCGCAGCCGAAGGCGTATGCGGATCTGTCGAAGTACATCGCCTACGCGCCGCCGCGCAAGGACGCGATCGCGCTGATCGACAAGCAGCGCCTCGCCGATCTGCCGACCGCGCCCGACAACTTCAAGCGCGCCTTGCAGATCAACGCGAACTTCTGGGCCGACAACGCGGACCAGATCAACAAGCGCTTCCAGGTGTGGCTGACGCAGTAACACCACCGTCCGACGAGAGCCCGACTTGACTACTCACATGCCCGCTTCGGCCCGCGCCCCGGCCCCGGGCTCTCCGACGAGAGCCGACGGCCGCGCGTCGTTTGAAAAGGCGCGCCGCCGCGCATCGTTGCAGGCGCTGTTGCTCGCGCTGCCGCTGATCGTGTTTCTGCTGTCGACGTTCATCGCGCCGATCGCGCTCCTGCTCGCGCGCAGCGTACAGAACCACGAAGTGCCCGACAGCATGCCCGCGCTCACGCGTGCGCTCGATGCCTGGGACGGACGCGGCGTGCCGGACGAGCATATGTTCGCCCTGCTCGCCGCGGGGCTCAGGGAAGCGCAGCAAAGCGGCCAGCTCGGCACGGTCGCGCGGCGGCTGAACTTCGATCAGGCCGAGTTCCGCAGCCTGTTGATGCGCACCGCGCGCCAGTTGCCCGCCGACGCGCCGCCTGCCTGGAAACCGGCGCTCATCGAACTCGACCCGCGCTGGGATTCGCCGGAAATCTGGCGCTTGCTGAAGCGCGCCGCCTCGTCGCCGACGCCCGACTATTTGCTCGCGGCCGTCGATGCGCATGTGACACCGCAAGGCGCGGTCGCGTTCGTGCCGGACAACGCGTCGGTCTATCGGCAGGCGTTCGTGCGCACGATCTCGATCAGCGCCACGGTCACGCTGTTGTGTCTCGTGCTCGGCTATCCGGTCGCATGGCTGCTCGCGAACCTGCCCGCGAAAAGCAGCAACCGTCTGATGCTCTTCGTGATCGTACCGTTCTGGACCTCGCTGCTCGTGCGCACGACTGCGTGGTACGTTTTGCTGCAACCGGGCGGCGTCATCAACAGCCTGCTGATGGGTCTCGGTCTCACCACCCATCCATTGCCGCTCATCTTCAACCGCGCGGGCGTGCTCATCGGCATGACGCATGTGCTCCTGCCGTACATGATTCTCGCGATCTATTCGGTGATGAAGAGCGTATCGCCCGTGTACGTGCGCGCCGCACAATCGCTCGGCGCGCACCCGTTCACCGCGTTCGTGCGGATCTACATTCCGCAGACGCTGCCCGGCGTCGGAGCGGGCTGCTTTCTCGTGTTCGTGCTCGCGCTCGGCTACTACATCACACCCGCGCTGCTCGGTGGCGCCGGCGACGAGATGATCAGCCAGCTCATTGCCATACAGACCAACACGCAGCTCAATTGGGGCCTCGCCGGTGCGCTCTCGGCGTATCTCGTGATCTTCACGGCGATTTTCTATTTCCTGTTCAACCGCATCGTCGGCATCGACCGCTTGCGCTTCGGTTAAACACGCTGACACGACCAGGGAACGACATGCAAGAACAACGCAACAAGGTGCTGACGGAACGCGTCGCTGCGCGCTGGGTGCGGCTGCATACAGCGCTTGTACTGTTCTTCCTGATTGCGCCGATTCTCGCGATCATCCCGCTCTCGTTCAATTCGGGCTCGTACTTCTCCTACCCGTTGCAGGGTTTTTCGCTGCGCTGGTATGAGCAGGCGCTCACGAGCGCGGACTGGCAGCGATCGCTGCTGAACAGCATCGGCATCGGCGCGGCGTCGACGCTAATCGCCACGTGTCTCGGCACGCTGGCCGCACTGGGCATTTCGCGTACGCAGTTTCCGCTGCGCTCGCTGATCATGCCGATCCTCATCTCGCCGATGATCGTGCCGATCGTGGTAGTGGCCGCGGGCTTCTATCTGATCTTCGCGCCGCTCGGTCTCGTGAACTCGTATCCCGGCGTGGTGCTGGCGCATGCGGCACTCGGCACGCCGTTCGTCGTGATCACCGTCACGGCGTCGCTGCTTTCGTTCGATCAGAGCCTGCTGCGCGCAGCTTCCGGACTCGGGGCGACGCCCTGGATCACATTCAGGCGCGTGACCTTACCGCTCATCACGCCGGCGGTCGCGACCGGTAGCGTCTTCGCTTTCGCGACCTCGTTCGACGAAGTCATTGTCATTCTGTTCATTGGCGGCCCGGATCAAAGAACGGTGCCGCGGCAGATGTGGAGCGGGATTCGCGACTCGATCGATCCGTCGATCCTCGCCGTGGCGACGATGCTGATCGTGTTCGCCGTGCTGCTCTTCGCGAGCATCAACTGGCTGCATCGGAGCCGGGTACGGCACTAACGAAACAACGGGTCGCGCTGCCTCGCGATAGCTGTCGTCGGCGTGGGCGCAAGCCGCCCGCCCGCCTCACCTCTTGATGCACCGCTAAAGTGTACCCGCGCAATCAATGGTAGGTCGTCGTAGACGACTGCAGCTTCGTCAGCACGCCGCCTTTGAATCTGAACCAGCCTTGCGAGCTTTGCATCACGACTTCATCGCCTTGCCAGAACACGCGCTTGATCGTCATGCGCTTACCCGAGCGCTGCACGAGTGGCGGACGATGGCGAAAGTCGTACAGCACCGGACCCGAATCAGTCTGCACGAGCGTGCGCGTGACGGTGTCGCTTGCGTTACCGACCTCGTCAAAATGCATGAGCGCGTTCGCGCCGAAGCGATCGAATACTTCCTTATCGAGCATTCCCACGAAATCGCGGTCGGCGCGCACGAATTCCAGTGCGCCCGAAGGCGTGGCGAGCGGGCCGGGCGCGCTGCTCTGCGCATGGACCGAGGTCACGAAAGAGATGGCTGCGAGCGAAGCGAGGAATAGTCGTCTCATGTTTTCTTTTGGTCAGGGGCGGTTCCGACCGCGGAATGCGACTTGCAATCGTAGCCTGGAACCATCGACGTCAATTCTGACCGACACGTTTAATGTCTGCAACTGGACGATCGTCGGCGCTCGCCACGGCACTATGCGCCGGCCTATGCAACTGGATCGGATATTCGGCGCGCCACTCCTGTCACCCATCCTTGTCCATTCCCTTCCGATAAAGACTGGGAGAGTTTCCAGTCCACTTCCTGAATGACCGGCGAAAGCTCGCCGCGTCCGAAAATCCAATGCGTTCGGCAACCTGATCGATAGGAAGCCGCGTGTTCTCGAGAAATTCGATGGCGAGCGACCGGCGCACATCGTTCAACAAGGTTTGATAAGAGTAGTTGTCATCGGCCAGCCGTCGATGCAAGGTTCGCAGCGACATACCGAGTTGGGCGGCCATCTTCTCGGCGGATGGGAACACGCCCGGTGCGTTCAGGCAGGCCATGCGGATTTGGCGCGGAAGTTCGGGAATGCCGTCGCGTTCTTCGAGAATGCGATCACAAAGTTGCTGGCAGATTTGCGCGGTAATCGGATTCGCATTTGGACACGGACGGTCCAGTACATGCACGTCGAAATGCCACTCCATTGTATCCGCGCCGAATTCCACGGGACAGTCAAACATTCTTTCGTAATTCCGCCAATGTGGCGGCGCCGGATATGCCATGACCATGCGCTTCGACGGAAAAGGCGCTTCCAGCACGCGGCTGAATAACACGGTCATCGAGCTTCGCCAGAATTCGGCGACAAACGGCAACATGTCGCCAAGCGACGCGAGTCCGTGGCTGCGCAGAATGCCGGTGTCCCCCTCCGTGGAATAGCTGATCTGCAAAACCGCGCCGGCCATCCTGACATTTTCGACGCTGAATTTCAGGGCGTCTCCAAAGGTCGTGCTGCTGACCATGGCATAGCCATATATGCCGAAGTCACTGATTCTCTGACGCGCACCCGCAAGCAAGCCAACATCGGCTCTTGTTGCAAGCCGTTGCGCGTTTCGATAAATGGCGAGGCGCTGACGATGCGAGATTCTCGCCTGCGAATCCTCCAACTGGTTCGCATGGACGCCTGTATTCGCGAACAGTTTATTGACCGAAACGCCCTCGGCGGCCAGTTCGGCGGCGAGCGCGGCCAGGCCCAGAAGACTCTGCGTCGGCGCGTCGAGATCCGGATGCAATGGCGTGATGATTTTAGGTGGTCGCACGGTATGTCTCGCTCCAGTTGCAAACATGCTCGCATATTCTCCCAATCTTCGTCGGGCGCGTTTGGCACAGTTTGACACGGCAATTGGCAGGGTTAGACGTTGCCGCTCAATGCTCTCGCTGAGATAGTAACCATCAACGGCGCATGCCGAAAAACAGATGGAGACAAGCCATGAAGCCCCCCATTCACCCCGGCGCGACAGTAGTGACAACCCTGATCGGCGCGCGTCCCGCAATCGTGGATGGCGCAATCGGTCCCGTCCATGCCGCGACGCAACACGCTCCGCCGATGCGCGCTGTCGCGGTATCGGTCTAATGCACCGGTAACGGACTCGTCAGTCGACGCTCCCACACGCGGCCCGCGCCGCACATGTCGCCTGAAATCACCGGCCTTTGCCTCGCCTATCGCACATTGCAGAGAGAACCATGACCACAGTAAAGATTGAAATGGATGGCGCCGTCGGAATCGTTTCGTTAGCCAAGCCGCCGCACAACCTGATCGACGACGCGATGATCGCGGATCTGCTCGCCGCGTATCGCGGCGTGGTCGCCGAAGGCGCGCGCGCGATCCTGCTCAAAAGCGACATGCGGCACTTTTCCGCCGGCGCCGAAATGAGCTCATTTACCGATGGCAAAACGGCAATCCAGCACAACGCCGATCAATTCCTCGAGTTTCTCGACGTGCTGGAGAACGCGCCGGTCCCGACACTCGCCGCCGTTCACGGCGCCGCGCTCGGCGGCGGCCTCGAACTCGCGCTCACGTGCGACATGATCGTCGCCGCGGACACGGCCTACTTCGGCCAGGTCGAGAACATCGTCGGCCTCATTCCCCTGCTCGGCGGCACGCAACGACTCGTACAGAGAGCGGGCGTCGTGCGCGCCAAGGAAATCGCACTGATCGGACGGCGGCACGCGGCGGAAGCATTCGAGCGCTGGGGAATCATCAATCACGTCGTGCCCGAAGCCGAACTCCAGACCGCCGCCATGTCGTTCGCCCGCCAACTGGCGGCAGGTCCGACTAAAGTCCTCCACGGCATCAAGCAGCAGGCGAACCTTGCTGCCAACGGCGGCGTGCGCAGCGCCGACCTCGAACAGATCAACCTCAACAACATGATCTGGCAGACGGGCGATCGCGAACGCGGATTCGCTTCGTTCTTTTCGACCGGGCCCGCCACCGCCGAATTCAAGGGAGATTGATCATGTCAGCACCGCTCGAAGGTATTCGTGTGATCGATTTCACGCGAGTGCTGGCCGGACCGCATTGCACCAAAACGCTCCTCGATCTCGGCGCCACCGTGACCAAGATCGAACCGCCCTCCGGCGATATCGGCCGCGTGAGCATGCCGCATATCGGCGACATGTCGCTGTATTACGTGCAGCAGAACGCCGGCAAGCGCAACGTGAGCCTCGATCTCAACTTCCCCGAGGCACGCTCGATCATGGTCGACATGTGCCGGGACGCGGACATCATCGTCGAGAATTTTCGCCCCGGCACGTTGGAACGGTTTGGACTCGGCTATGAACAGGTGCGCGCTTTCAACGCGTCTGTGATCTACGCCTCTTTGAGCGGCTACGGACAATCGACCTCATGGCGCAACCGTCCCGCGTTTGCGCCGACCGTGCAAGCCGAGTCGGGACTAACCGACATCGTCCAGCACCATTTCGGCGCTGCGCTCACCGAAGTCCGCAACGACGCATGCAGCCACGCCGACATGTACACCGGGCTTCATGGCGTCATCGGTATTCTGGCCGCACTTCAGCATCGTGCGCGAACCGGCGAGGGGCAACACGTCGACGTCTCCATGGCGGCCACCATGCTATCGGTGAACGAACGCGTGGGCGCACAACTGTCGGAAATCGATACGGATGGCGAACCAATCATTCTCTCGGCACCCGATTCTCACATCTTCGATTTGCCCGATGGGCGCCAACTCACCATCGCGGGCAGCCCGATCTACACGCCGATGTTTTCGCGTTACTGCGCGATGATGCGCCGCAACGATTTGCTGAGCGATCCCCGCTTCGGCACGGCGCTTTTGCGGCGGCAAAACATTGCTGATCTGCTGGCCGAAGTGCGCGCCTGGCTTCTCACGTTCAACGACCTGGATCAGCTCCAGACGCAGGTCAGCGAAGCGGGACTGGCTATCGGCGTGGTCCGGAGCGTCAACGAGTTCGCCGATTCCGAGTGGGTGCAGGAATGGGGTGCGCTAGTGGATGTCGACGACAGATCAGGCGGCACGACGCGTATGCCCGGCGCGCCGTGGCATTTCAGCGAGTCTGAGTTACCGCGGCCGGGCAGCCCAGCTTTCCAGGGCGAGCATAACGCCGAGGTGCTCTCCGAACGCAAGCTCAGCGCGGCGTTCATTCGGTACTTGCAGGAGCGCGGAATCCTTGTCAGCAGGCACAGCCCCACGCGTCCGTTCGACTGAACGTCGCCGCCATTGCGCGAACGGCTCGCGCTTTAACCGAATGAATCGAGACGAGCATGCAACACATACTGAACCAGACGCATGATCCCGCCGCGCGCAGTTGGGTCGCGTCCGCCAATGCACCGTCATGTGACTTTCCAATCCAGAACTTGCCGTTTTCGGTTTTCCGCAGAAGGCATTCCGACGAGGCGTTCCGGGGTGCGGTCGCAATCGGCGACCGGGTGATCGACATTGCGGCCTGGGCCTCTCGTGCCGGTCTCAATGGAATCGCGGGCGAGGCTGCGCGAACGTGCGCTCAGCCCGTGCTCAACGAGTTCTTCTCAATGGGTCCGTCCGCATGGCGCGCTGTGAGACACGCGCTATTTGCAGCGCTTCACGAGCGAGCCCCTTCAGACGATCGCGCGGCGCTCGATGCGTGTCTGCTCCCGCAATCGGAAGTGGAATACGGCCTGCCTGCGCAGATCGGCGACTACACGGATTTCTACACGTCGATTCATCACGCGACCAACATCAGCAAGCTACTCGGTCTGAGCGGTGTGGGCGCCAACTTCAAATCGATACCCATTGCGTACCACGGCCGGGTTTCTAGCATCGGTCTAAGCGGTCAGCGGTTCCGACGCCCAACGGGTCAAATCATGCTTCCAGGCGAAGATGCACCGATCCTCTCGCCGTCGCGTAAGCTGGACTACGAACTCGAACTCGGCATTTACGTTGGACAAGGTAATGCGGCTGGCGAGCCGATCGATCTGGATCAGGCCGACAGTCATGTATTCGGGCTATGTCTGCTCAACGACTGGTCCGCTCGCGATATTCAGGCTTGGGAAATGCAGCCGCTAGGGCCGTTTCTCGCCAAGAATTTTGCCACCACGATCTCGCCGTGGATCGTGACCATGGAGGCGTTGGCGCCGTTCAGGCTACCCCTGCCGCGCCCGGACACAGATAAAAAGCCGCTGCCTTATCTGCATTCCGACCGGAATAGCACGACGGGCGCCATCGATATCCAACTGGAAGTCTGCATGGAGACTTCGCGCCATAGAGCCGGGAATCTCCCGGCCGCGCAACTCTCACACACGAGTTTCAGACATCAGTACTGGAGCATTGCACAGATGGTCGCGCATCACGCCGTGGGCGGCTGCAATCTGCGTGCTGGAGACCTGCTTGGCAGCGGCACCATTTCAGGTCCAGGGCAATCGGAAGCGGGCGCGTTGATGGAACTTGCACGCAACGCAAGCGAGCCGGTCACGTTGAATACCGGCGAAAAGCGCAGCTACGTAGAGGATGGCGACGCCATTATTCTGCGCGGCTACTGTGAGAAAGCAGGCTTCGCGCGAATCGGATTCGGAGAGAACCGCGGCGAAGTTTTGCAGGCAAAGCTCTAGCGACTCGCCCCCTTCAGCTGTCTCTCATGAACACCATAACGGAGGAGACCCGACATGCAATCGATGGAATCAATCAACGCGGAGTTCGAAAGGCAAAACGTGACGAAAGTCAGATCGGCCGGCTTGTCCCTCGACGAGAAAACGCGAGCGCTCGCGAAGTTCCGGAACCGCTTCGTATGGTCATTGCTTTACACCTCACTGGGAATCTATTTCGGCCTGTTGATCGCAGTACTGGAGTTTCCTGGCGCGATGTCCCTATCCGTCTACGGCGAACTCAACCTTGGCCTGCTCGCGGTAGTCGTTCAGTTCGCGCTCACGATCGCTACCTTCTGGGGCTACTGCGCATGGGCCGAGCGAGTCTACGACCCGAAAGCGGCAGAACTGCTTCACAGCGCGTTTGCACAATCGAACGGTGATCGCCATGAATAATCTGATCAGTCACGGCGGGCTTCGAATCATCGCCTTCGTGGGATTTATCGGACTCAGCCTCATTCTGACCGGATGGAGCGCTCGCCGATCGCGCGGAACCTCCGGATTTTTCGTGGCCGGACGCAATCTGTCGCCGTTTCAGAACGGCCTCGCGCTGGCGGGAGACTTTATGTCCGCCGGCTCGTTTCTCGGTGTGACCGGACTTGTTTCCCTGTTCGGATTCGACGGCATCGTGTATCAGGTCGGCTTTATCGCCGGATGGATCATGATCATGCTGATCGTCGCCGAGCCGGTCAGAAACTGCGGCAAATACACCCTCTCCGATGTGGTCGCACTGCGTTTGCGCAGCCGCGGCGTTCGAGCAGCCACATCCGTTTCTTCGCTGATCATTTCGTTAGCCTATCTGCTCGCGCAACTCGTTGGCGGCGGCGCACTGGCCAGTCTGCTATTGCCGATCGGCAGCAACGCCGCGATCGTGCTGATCGGCATACTCATGATCGCGTATGTGCTGTTCGGCGGAATGGTGGCCGCGACTTACGTGCAAATCGTCAAGGCCGTCCTCGTCTGGACTGCCGGCGCGGTGCTCGTGCTGCTCGCTCTCGCGCATTTTTCCTTCGACGTGGGTGCGCTATTCAATAAGGCACGACTCTCGTCACTGCATCCGGCGCAGTACTTCGTGCCGGGCGGCTACTTCAAGGATCCGCTGGATACGCTGTCGCTCACGCTCGCCCTGGCGTTGGGCACAGCAGGACTGCCGCACGTCATGACCCGGTTTTACACGGTGCCGTCCGCCGTCGCGGCGAGAAAGTCCGCGAAAATCGGCCTGATTGTGATGACGTCTTTTGCGGTAATGATGATCGTGCTCGGATTTTCCGCCACTGCAATCGTGGGACCTGCGGCGATTCTCGCCACACATAGTTCAGGAAACAGCGCCATCACCCTGCTCGCCACGACACTTGGCGGCGGTGCGGGTTCTGCGGGCGGCGAACTTCTGCTCGCCTGCGTTTCGGCAATTGCCTTCGCGACGATTCTTGCGGTCGTCTCGGGCATCATGATTTCCTCGGCCTCGACCATCTCTCACGACATCTTCGGCCAGCTCTTCTCGGCGTCTCGCGACAAGGAGCGCAGGCAGGTCGTGATTGCGAAGATCGCCACGATAGTTTTCGGTATCGCCGCGATGGGAATGGCGCTGCTCGTCAAGACGTTCAATGTCGCGTTTCTCGTGGGGCTCGCGTTCGCAATCGCGGCCAGCGCCAACCTGCCCGTCATTCTCTTCTCGATGTACTGGCGGCGTTTTACGGATCGCGGCGCGGTAGCCGCGGTGCTCGCCGGCACCCTTTCCTCGATCGGGCTCGTGCTGCTGGGGCCGGCCGTCATCGGCGCGAAAGGCATTATCTTCAAGGACGCCACCCCGCCTTTCTGGCTCTCGAATCCCGGTCTGTTCAGCATCCCCGTGGGCTTTATCGCGGGCTGGATCGGATCGGTCACGACACGCCTGAACGCCGCCGACGCTTCCTTTGATGCCCAGCAACTTCGAATGCTAAGCGGGCTTGGAGCAGAAGCCGCTTCGGAACACTGACGCGAGAGAGCGCACTCTATCTACCCATCCAACAAGGAGACAACAGTGATTAACTTACGTACTGCCGCTTCACGAGTTGCATTGTCTACGGCCGCGATTGCTGCGATCAGCATGAACGTGTTCTGCGCGCAAGCGATCGCGGCGACCGTCGAGGTATCGGAAACAAAGACGATTATCGATCACGTGACCGTCTCTTCCAGCAAACCCTACGCTGCCGTCAAACAGGACCTGGAGAGCCGTCTCGGCCGACTCGACGATCATATCCGCACGCTGCTGAAGCAGGACAAGGTCGACGAATTGCGTGCCGCCCTTCAGAAAGCCGCCGGCAACGACGGTCTTGTGATTCATTACATCGGGCTGCACGGAGATTGGCTCGTGCTGAAAGGACAGCGCAGGAACGGCACCGAGTATTTCACCGGCAACGTTCTCACCGCGACAGAAATGACCAGCGTCAATATGGCGGCGGGACTGTACGCGCCTTTGCGTATCATGGTCTACGAAAACGCACAGGGTGGCACGACGATCGAGTACGATAAGCCGTCGACCCAACTCAGCCAGTTCCACAGCGCCCAGATCGACATTCAGGGCCGCTCGCTCGACGACCGGCTGGCGAAACTATGTGCTTCGGTACTGCAATAGCAACGTACGGGATCTGACAGGTCAATGTCCTGACGAAGTGGATATCCACCATGAAAATAGACACTTTCAAGCAGATCGTTCTTGCCTCCCGTCCTGAAGGAAGGCCAACCGTCGGCAATTTCCGGCTTGAGCAAGCCACGCTGCCGGACACGCCGCAAAATGGACTGCTGCTTCGTGTTTTGTACCTGTCGCTCGACCCGTACATGCGGGGCCGCATGGATGCGCGCAAATCGTACGCGCCCTCGGTCGAAATCGATCACAAGATGGTCGGTGAAGCCGTGGCCGAGGTCATCGAGTCCAAACATCCGGACTATCGCACGGGTGAACTCGTACTCGCACCAACCGGGTGGTGCGACTATGCGGTGATCGACGGTACTGCATTGCGCAAGGTCGACCCCGAGCTCTCGTCACCGTCGGCCCGGCTCGGCGTGCTCGGCATGCCGGGTTTCACCGCTTATGCCGGCCTCATGTTGATCGGCAAGCCCAAACCCGGCGATACGGTCGTGGTTGCGGCGGCTAGCGGTCCGGTCGGCTCGCTCGTCGGACAGCTCGCGCGAATAGCCGGAGCACGGGCAGTCGGCATCGCGGGTGGTTCGGAGAAGTGCCGCTACGTGCTGGACGAACTCGGTTTCGACGCCGCGATCGACCATCGCGCGCCCGACATGGCCGAACAGCTGGCTGCGGCTTGTCCGGATGGGATCGATGTGTACTTCGAGAACGTCGGCGGCAAGATATGGCAAGCGGTGCTGCCTCCGCTCAACCGCTTTGCGCGTGTGCCGGTCTGCGGCCTCATTGCGCAATACAGCGGCGATCAGGAAAACGTCAACGGCCAGTTGGCAACCACGATGCGCCAGATACTCACCAAAAGCCTTCTGGTGCGAGGCTTCATCAACTACGAGTTCGCCGACGAACACTATCCCGAGTTTCTGCGAATTGTGTCCAGCGGTATTGCGGAAGGATGGATTCGCTACAAGGAAGATATCGTCGATGGCCTGGAGAAAGCCCCGGAGGTGTTTCTCGGCATGCTGGAAGGGCGCAACTTTGGCAAGGTGGTGGTGCGGGTTGCGGACCCGGTCAGGGTCGACTGATCGAAGTGCTTGCAAACTCGAGGGGTAGAGGCCGGCGCCTGGCCTAACCCAGGCCTGGCCGCGAAAGCGAACGCGCTCCCCGCGCGTTCCACAATATGCTAACTTAGCACGGCCGGGCGCCAACCGCGTCGAACCACTGCTCCAAGGCTGTAGTTTTTCCACTGTATGCCGTCCCCAACCAAGATGTCACGCCTTCCCCCTCTCAACGCGCTCCGGGCATTCGAAGCCGCCGCTCGTCATCTCAACTTCCGTGTCGCCGCAGAGGAAATAGGAGTCACTCAAGGTGCGGTTGCTCAACAGGTGCGCAACCTCGAAGATGTTATTGGACATCAGCTGTTCGATCGCCTACCGCGCGGGCTCGCGCTAACTACCAATGGCTCGATTTACTTTTCGTCAGTGCAGCGCGCGCTGACGATCATCGCGAACGCAACGGAAGCGCTCGCGCACCGGGCATCGAGTTTGACGGTCAGCACGACGCCTTCATTTGCATCGAAATGGCTTATCCCACGGCTGGCAACGTTTACGGATGCGTATCCATCCATTGAAGTGCGCGTGATCGCGGATCAACAACTCTCGACTTTCAAAGGCGATGGTGTCGATATCGCGATCCGCCACGGCAAGCCGCCTTTCGGTAAAGGACTAGCTGCCGATCCACTCTTTCCAGTCGACATCTATGCCGTCTGCAGCCCTTCATTGGCCGACGCGAGACGACCACTGAGGAAGCCGTCCGATCTGAAACATCACGTTTTGCTGCATGATTCGCATGACCTGTGGCCCGAATTTCTCGAAGCGCTGAACGAGGGAGGACATGTCGATGCGAGTAAGGGTCCTCGATTCAGCCAGTCCGCCCTTGCTATCGATGCCGCGATATCGGGCCAAGGCGTCGCTCTGACCAGCGAACAACTCGTGGAACGGGATCTCGCCGCCGGCCGCCTGCGCCGCCTCTTCGATTTTGCGCTGCATCTCTCGCTCGGCTATTACGTCGTCTATCCCGAGAACCAGCGTGATTCGGAGACTGTTCGGGCAATGCGAGACTGGCTGATCACGCAGGCTCAATATGAACTAAAAGCAGCGACAACCGCAAAGCGGTCGCGACGAGGCAGTAGAAAAACTACTGCCTAGCCGGACAAATTATGATTCGACGGCGGCTGTCCATAAAATTAAAATATCGGTGCACTAATGTCTCGCCTCGTTGACCCGGTCATACCCAAATCGCAACGGCTTCGCGCGACTCAAGTGAATCGTTCCCACGGCATCGCAATTCGCACCGAAAATCCATCCATGAACGCACCCTATTCGAATCGCCAATGGTTCTACGTAAAACGTCCCACGAGTCGCGTTGGATCGGAACACTACGAGCTTCGTGAAAGCGAAATCTCGGGACAGTTGGCGGAGAACGAAGTCATCGTCCGCGCGCGGTATATCAGCGTGGACCCGTACATTCGCATCCAGCAGCACGAGCGCAATACGTATGACGTGCCTCATCCCCTCGGCATCGTGCAACGCTCCGGTGTCGTGGGCGAAGTGGTCGAGTCGGCCAGCCCGCTGTTCGCCAAAGGCGACTGGGTGTCGGCTTATTCGGGTTGGCAGTTATATGCGCGGTGCCATCAGAGCGAACTTACCAAACTCGATCCGGCAAGCGCGCCGGTTTCCACGGCACTCGGTGTGCTCGGCATGCCGGGGCGTATCGCCTGGTTTGGCCTCGTGGAAGCCGGCCGGCCGCGCCCCGGCGATACCCTGGTTGTTTCGGGCGCGGCCGGGGCCGTCGGCTCGCTGGTCGCGCAATTCGGGAAAAAGGCGGGCTGCAAGGTCGTGGGCATTGCCGGTGGTCCAGACAAGTGCCGATTCCTGCTCGACGAACTGAAGCTGGATCGCGCGGTCGATTATCGGAAACACAAGACGCACGAAGACTTGACGAGCGCACTGCTCGAAGCTACCGGAGGGGTGGACGTTTATTTCGACAACGTCGGCGGCCCGATCACTGATGCCGTGATTCCGCTTATCAAGCGCCGAGCCCGCATCGTCATTTGCGGAGCGATTAGTCAATACGACGGTGGTTTGGACACGCCGGACGTGGGCCCACGATTTTTACAGCACATGCTCTTTCAGCGCGCCACCATCCAGGGCGTGCTGGCCAGAGACTACACCAATCGTATGGACGAAATGGTGGCGCAAGTGGCGCCTTGGGTTAAGAGCGGTGAGATCGTATTCAAGGAGACTTTCGTCGATGGATTCGAACAACTGCCTGCTGCGCTCAACAGCCTGTTCGAAGGCGGCAACATCGGCAAATTGCTCGTGCGGGTTTGAAAAGAATTCGTTTCGCGCCCGCAGAAAGGTCAAGACCCGCGAGTAACCATCAGTCGGAAACAGTTGGATCAGCGAGTTCAATTGCTGGCCCAAGAACCGCAGGCGGCCGGATCGGCATGTGTCCTTAAGCAATTCGAGCAAGGTCGACAGTAATCTTACCTGCGGTGGTGGCGAAGTTGGCGCCCCGCGTAAACGGATAGGAAAAGACCTATCAGCAACGCCGCTACGGCCAATGACTCATCTTGCCGTCCCAAGGGTACAGGTAGCTCCGCACAATAACGCTGCGCTGCAAATCGACAGTGATCACACAGCCGTTTCTGATCAGTACATCGACCCGTTCCCGATTGTCCATACGCGAATTCCCCTCCCTGCAAATTGTCCTTCTGAAGCCGTCACGTTACGCCGCCGCGACCAGTTCCCCATTGCGCGCGACGATGCGCCCGTTAGCCACCACCAGCTTGCGGCTGGGCCGGGCGACCACCGCTTGCGCGATGGTTTCCGCATCGACCAGCACGAGGTCCGCCCTCGCGCCGGCATGCAGCCCGTAGTCGCGGAAGCCGCAGCCGCGCGCCGCCGCTGCACTGACGCAGTCGAAAGCAATGGCCAGTTCGTTGTCACGGCGCATGTCGTAGCGCAGGCCGATCAACATCGCGCGTTCGAGCATGTCGGGCGAGCCATACGGCGTCCAGGTATCGCGAATGCCGTCGTTGCCGCCAAAGATAGTGATGCCTTTTTCCCGGCAGATCTTCAGTGGCGGAACCGGACGAGACGGCGGCGCCGAGGTCAGGAGCGCCACATTCAGACGCGCAATCCGTTCGAGCAGCACGTTGCGTTCGCGCTCCGGCAATGCGCCCAGACAGAACCCGTGGCTGACCACGACCTGCCCTTGCATGCCCAGCGCCTCGACACGATCGAGCAGCAGTTTGAGGCTGAACGCGCCGACCTCGCCGGGCTCGTGCAGATGGATATCGATCGGCTTGCGATAGCGCTCGGCGAGCGCGAACGTCAGGTTCAGCGACGCGACCGGATCGCCGTCGATCAACGCCGGATCGAGCGCGCCGAGCACGTCCGCGCCGTCGGCGAGCGCGCGGTCCAACAGTTCATCCGTTCCCGGACGGCCCAAAACGCCCGATTGCGGAAACGCCACGATCTGTATGTCGAGCATGTCGCGCATCGTCCGCCGGGTCTGCAGTACGCCTTCGAGGTAGCGCAAACCCGCGTCGTTATCGACGTCCACATGCGTACGCAGGCGCGTGGTGCCCGCCTGCACGAAGGCACGCGCAAGCGCGAGCGACTGCGCACCCGCATCGTGACCCGATTCCTTGCGCCAGCGCCGCTCATTGCTGATCCGGTCGAGCAACGTCGCGCCGACCTCGTTGCGATACCACGGCCTGCCCCAGTTGGTTTTGTCGATATGCGTATGCCCTTCGACGAAGCCGGGCAGCAGTAACGCGCCGCCGCCGTCTTCCACAGCGGCGCCCGGCTGCGGCGCGACGTCCGGACCGAGAGCGGCGATGCGGCCGTCGGCGATCGACACAGCCACCGTCTGGCCGTCGGCCAGCCGCACATTGGAAATGACGAGAGAAGAGTGAGAAGAAGTCATGTCGATTTGATGGAAGTAGCCATACGGGCCCGCACTGCGCGCTGCACGGCACTGATCGCAATGAAAACCACGGCGTTTGCGAATAGCGCCACGCGTCCGCGGTTAATGGACGTCAACGTGGCCGGTGCGCCGGGGACAGGGACGCAGGGGTCACGCCCCGCCAGCTTACGAGCGCTAGCACGATCGCGCCAGCGACAATCCCTCCGAATGCGGCCTCGCGCGAAATCTGCGGCATGGCAGCGCTTGGCGCGCCGTTGCGGCTTGAATTGGTCAGCATTAGACCAGATCCGCAATTATCTTTTTGCCCGCCACGTCGAGCGACGGCACATGCGTTGCTGTGCTATCCAGGTTAGCGCTCGCGGCACAGGCCGCTTTCCCATGCGCCGTCAGCGGCGGTGGCGCGGGAGCGAGTCGATCGCCGCCGCGCCATCTTTTTTGCATCGGAAGAAAACGCGTAACCACCTCCGCTTCGCAAATCTACGCACCCAACGAGAAATGCTTATGAATCTTGCAGACCGACTGCTCGTTATTTCCCCTCATCTCGACGACGCGGTGCTGAGTTGCGGCCTCATGCTGGCCGCGCATTCCAGTGCATTCGTCAGTACTGTTTTCACTGCCGCGCCTGCACGCAACATAAGAACGGACTGGGACCGCGACTCGGGTTTCGCCGGCGCGTTCGAGGCAATGCACGCACGCAAACGGGAGGATAGACGCGCGCTGACAATACTCGGTGCTTCGCCTCTGCATTTGCCCTTTTGCGACGCGCAATACCAATCGTCGCCTTCACACGAAACCGTGGTGACAGCATTGAAAGAAACCATGCGGGAAGTTAGACCCGCAGTGCTGCTTATTCCCCTCGGTCTCTTTCATTCGGATCATACGATCGTCGCAGATGCTTCCCTCGCGTCGGTCGAATCGTTCGACGAGCCCGCCGTATTCGCTTACGAAGACGTGCCCTACCGCAAGATTCCGTGCGTGCTTCAGGCCCGCTTGAGTGTGTTGCTCGAACGCGGCATAACGGCCAGCCCCGTCGAGTTCACGAGCCTCGAAACGGACGCACGTCACCGTGAACTGAAGCAGGGCGCGCTCGCCGAATACGAAAGCCAGTTGCGCGCATTCGGTCCCGCTGGGCGCGCAGGCCTCGAATCGCCGGAACGATACTGGCGTCTCGGCAAGCGGAACAACGGTGTTGGCAAGCTTCCATAAGTGAAAGGCACGGGCTTTGCTCGAAACGTGAGTCGCCACGTTTGAAGAACCACATTCGCATGGAAAACAAATCGCTTGCCCGGCGCATCTCCGTCGTCGTACTCACGCATAACCGCGCAGACGAACTGGTTGCAACCCTCGAACGTCTGCTGGCCCTTCCTGAACATCCACCCATTTTTGTCGCCGATAATGCTTCGAGCGACAACACCGTGGCGCTCGTCAAGACGCTGTTCCCCACGGTCTGCCTGATCGAGTGCGGCGCCAACCTGGGTGCCGCCGGACGCAACCTGGCGGCCGCGTGTGTCGGCACCGACTACATCGCCTTCTGCGACGACGACACCTGGTGGGAGCCAGGCTCGCTCGACCGCGCGGTGCAATTGCTCGATGCGTGGCCCGATGTGGGTGTATTGAGCGCACGCGTCGTCGTCGGAGACGAGAAAAGCACCGACCCCACTTGCGCGGTGATGCGCGCGAGCCCGCTTGGCCGCGAAGGCTTGCCCGGTCCCGCCCTGATCGGCTACATGGCGGGTGCGTGCGTATTTCGCGCGTCGCTGTATCGCAAAGTGGGCGGTTATGAGCCGCGGCTTTTTATCGGCGGCGAAGAAGAACTCGTCGCGCTCGACGTGCTCGCAGCGAACCAGTCGATCGTCTATTGCGAGCAGCTGACCGTGCATCATCGTCCGTCGCCGTCACGCGATAGCGGCCTGCGACGCCGCATGCTCGCGCGCAACGCTGCGTGGGTCGCATGGCTGCGCCTGCCGTGGACGCAAGCTTGCCGCGGGACGCTGCGCGCGCTCGGCGTGCTTGCACGAGAAGGCCGCTTCGTTCGCGATGGCATCGGTCTGCTGCGCGGGCTCACGTGGGTCCTGCCGCGCCGCCGCGTCGTGCCGGATGCGGTCTTGCGGCTACGCGAGCGGGTCTTTGCGGGCGAGCGAGCGCTTGCCGTTGCGTCGGCAACGAGCGACGCGAAACCAGCGGCAACAGATAACGAGGCGCGTATCTGATTCGCGCATGCCACAAGTCACCTGCGATGCCGTGCCGCGCGCAGCGCTATTCGGCCGAGCCTTCCGGCAGCCTGTTTCCAGTAAGACGCGCGATTTCCGCAACCAGCCTTTCTGGCGGAACCGGCTTCGTCAAATGTGATTGAAAGCCGGCTTGCTGTGCGCGCACGCGGTCGTCGGCTTGTGCGTAGCCGGTCAGCGCAATCGCCGGCATCGCCGTGGTGGCCGCTGCCGAACGTTGACTCTCGACCGTTCGTATTCGCCGCAGCACTTCGTAGCCGTCTTCGCCGGCAAGCACGATGTCGCACAGCAGCAGTTGCGGCCATTCCTGCGTTGGCGTGTCGCTTAACCACGCGACTGCCTGTGCGCCCGACGAAGCAGTCCGCACGCGCGCACCGTTCGCGCTCAGTACCGCCTCCAATGCATCGCGCGCTTCTTCCTGGTCGTCGATAGCCATGACGAGCAGGTCGTGCAGCGGTGCCGCGCCATTTTCTGCCAACGACTGCACAGCACGCGGCAGAGTACCGGCCACGGGTTGAAGCGGCAACATCGCCACATATGTGAGCCGCCCGTGCAGCGGCATCAACGTAAAGCCGCCGCCCGCGCTCGCAAGCGTGGCCTCCATGCGCTGCGCCGCTGCCTCAGTGAGTTCGGCAGGCTTGTCGGCGGCCCCTTCGACGCTGAGCCAGACTTCGTTGTTGTGACGTTCGGCCCGTAGCGCAATGCGCGCGGCGGGCAACGCCCGTGCGATTTCGGCGCGGCACAGTTCCACGATCACCGGCTGCAGGACACCGAGGTCGCCGGTCACACGCAGATCGTTGCCACCCAGGTCGGTAATTACATTGACGCGCCGCGCGGCGATCTCATCATGCAATCCGTCGATCACGCCGGCCGCCAACGTGGCGAGGCTCACCGACTGTGCGCTCATCTTTCGCTGCGCGTGTTCCAGTTCACCCTGCTGCCATTGCAACGACCACATTTTCGCGTACACGCCATCGCGCGCAAGCAGTTCGCGATGCGTGCCCTGCTCGACCAAACGGCCATGTTCCATGACCAGAATCCAGTCGGCGTCGACCACGGTGGAAAGCCGATGCGCAATCACGATCGACGTGCGGCCTCGCGCGAGACGCGTCAACTCCGTCTGGATCGCGCGCTCCGAACGCGTGTCGAGCGCCGAGGTCGCCTCGTCGAACACGATGATGCGCGGGTCCCTCAGAATGGCGCGAGCAATCGCGATGCGCTGGCGCTCGCCGCCTGACAGGCGTACGCCCCGTTCGCCGACGCGCGTGTCGTAATGATCCGGCAGCCGCTCGATAAATTCGTCCAGTTGTGCGGCGCGCGCCGCATGCACTACATCGGCGCGCGTGGCGTTCGGCCGCCCGTACGCGATGTTGTAGGCAATCGTCTCATTGAACAGAACCGTATCTTGCGGCACGATACCAATCGCTTCGCGCAGGCTTTGCTGCGTTACTTTCGCAATGTCCTGACCGTCGATGCGAATCGCACCGTGTTCCGGTCGATACAGCCGGAACAGCAGCTTCACGATGGTCGACTTGCCCGATCCGCTGCCACCCACCACCGCAAGCGTTTTGCCGGCATACGCACGAAAATCGACGTCGCGCAATATAGGCCGCGCCGGTTCGTAGGCGAAATCCACGTGCTCGAATTCGATCTTCCCGGCGCTGACGATCAGCGGCCTTGCCGACGGTTCGTCGATATCTTCGCCAGCCTGGCCGCGTGTGCCGAGAATCGCGAACATGCGCTCTACGTTGACCATCGCGTCGTTGGTCTCGCGAAACACGAACCCGAGCGTATTTAAAGGCATGCAGATCTGGATCAGGTATGCGTTGACCAGAATCAGATCGCC
>NZ_PVNC01000015.1:0-180445 GCF_003001875.1 Paraburkholderia sp. BL18I3N2 | reverse complement strand
CAGAACATGGTGTTCGGCCACGAAATCGTCGATACGGAAGTGATCCGTCAGCTGGTCTACGCACTCGCGATGGTGCTGATCATGCTGTACCGCTCTGAAGGCTTGTGGCCGTCGCCCAAGCATGAAGACAAGATCGCGAAACTGTCGAAGCGCAGCGGCAAGAAGCCGGTGCGCGCCTAAGCACCGCCGGAGAAAAAACATGAGCGATAACATTCGACTGTCGGTGAAAGGGGTCAACAAACGCTTCGGCGGTCTGCAGGCGCTGTCCGACGTCGGGCTTGAAATCAAGTCCGGCCAGATTTACGGTCTGATCGGCCCGAACGGCGCCGGCAAGACGACCTTCTTCAACGTGATCACGGGCCTGTACACGCCGGATTCGGGCGAGTTCAAGCTCGACGGCGAGAACTACACGCCGACCGCGGTGTATCAGGTGGCGAAAGCCGGCATCGCGCGCACGTTCCAGAACATCCGTCTGTTCGGCGGCATGACCGCGCTGGAAAACGTGATGGTCGGGCGCCACGTGCGCACCAAGCACGGCCTGCTGGGCGCGGTGTTCCAGACGCCGGCCGAGCGCAAGGAAGAGCGCGAGATCAAGGAACGCGCGATCGAACTGCTGGAATACGTGGGCATTGCGCCGTACGCGGACTACACGTCGCGCAACCTGTCGTACGGCCATCAACGTCGACTGGAAATCGCGCGCGCGCTCGCAACCGATCCTAAGCTGCTCGCGCTCGACGAACCCGCTGCCGGCATGAACGCAACGGAAAAAGTCGAACTCACGCGACTGCTCGACAAGATCCGCGCCGACGGCAAGACGATCCTGCTGATCGAGCACGACGTGAAGCTCGTGATGGGTCTGTGCAACCAGATGACGGTTCTCGACTACGGCAAGGTGATTGCGCAAGGGCTGCCGCAAGACGTGCAGAAGGATCCGAAGGTGATCGAAGCTTATCTGGGTGCAGGAGTCCACTGATGTCCACGACGCAAGCAATGTTGAAAATCAAGGGCCTGCAGGTCAATTACGGCGGCATCCAGGCAGTCAAGGGCATCGACCTCGAAGTCGGGCAGGGCGAGCTGGTCACGCTGATCGGCGCGAACGGCGCGGGCAAGACCACGACGATGAAGGCGATCACGGGGCTCAAGCCGTATGCCGCAGGCGACATCGAGTACATGGGTCAGTCGATCAAGGGCGTGCCTCCGCATGAGCTTCTGAAGCGCGGTCTCGCGATGGTGCCGGAAGGGCGCGGCATCTTCGCGCGCATGTCGATCGTCGAGAACATGCAGATGGGCGCTTATCTGCGTACGGATACGGACGGCATCAAGGCGGACGTGGATCGCATGTTCGGCTTCTTCCCGCGTCTGAAAGAACGTGCGGCGCAGTACGCCGGCACGCTGTCGGGCGGCGAACAGCAAATGCTGGCGATGGCGCGCGCGATCATCTCGCGTCCGAAGCTGTTGCTGCTGGACGAGCCGTCGATGGGTCTGTCGCCGATCATGGTCGAGAAGATTTTCGAAGTGGTGCGGGCGATCTCGGCTGAAGGCATGACCGTGCTGCTGGTCGAACAGAACGCGCGTCTTGCGCTGCAGGCGGCGAACCGCGGCTATGTGATGGACTCGGGTCTGGTCACGATGTCGGGTGACGCGAAGCAGATGCTGGATGATCCGAAGGTGCGGGCGGCTTATCTGGGTGAGTGAGTGGATGGTAAAGCTGGGCTGAGGGCTGTGGATGTAGCGAATCGGCAGGCGGGTTCCCGAATCTTTGCGTTTCGAACATTTTGACTTGTGGCTTATTCGAAGGCGGAGAGTTGACGTGTTGCTGCGGGCGCAAGGAAGCAGTATCCAAATTTCCAAAGTGACCAATCCATTAGGGGTGCAGGTGAAAGCTAACGATGGTAAGCAGGATGGGCTTCCAGGAGGAAGCCAAAGCAGACTTACGAAGGATGTCAAATACCCGAGTCTGGTAGCGAAATGAATGTTCCGGGTTGGTCAAATTCATCTACATCCATCCGGAACTTGGCTTGCGAAGTCCTCAAGAGCTCGAGGATTCCACGATCATCGCAAGTCCAGACGTTTCGTTGGCACTGAGCAAGTGTCAAAAAAAGAATGCGTCGAGAAGTAAAAGACGTAAAACGCCGAAAGGCAATTAAGTGGTACTACTAATAGTCCTGGGGAAGCAATGAAAAAGAGTTCAGCCACAATTCTCACAATAGGCGCCATGATGTCATCAGTGTCGTATGCTCAATCCACGGTTACGTTGTACGGGATTGTCGATACGAGCATCATGTATATCCATAACAGCGGCGGCCACTCGACGCAGATCGGAATGGCAAGCGGCGCTGAGTCGGGATCCCGCTTCGGACTGAAGGGCACGGAGGATCTGGGAGGCGGGCTCAAAGCTGTCTTCCAGCTGGAAAACGGTTTCAATTCCACGAACGGCAACCTCGGGCAAGGTGGCCGCATGTTTGGCCGCCAGGCATACGTCGGGTTGAGCGGAAACGGGTGGGGTACTGTGACGATGGGCCGGCAATATGATCCGCTCGTCGACCTTGTTCAGCCCGTTCAAGGCGACAACTACCTCGGCGGCTTCTTTACCAGTCCTGGCGATATCGATAATGCTGACAACAGCGGCCGAATCAACAATTCAGTTAAATGGGTAAGCCCTACTTGGTCCGGATTGAAGTTCGAGGCGATGTACGCGCTGGGCGGTGTGGCAGGCTCGACGGGATCAGGTCAGACGTACAGCGGTGCAGCGTCCTACAACATTGGTGCACTGTCGCTCGCTGCCGGCTACCTGCATATCGATAACGGTAACGTGACCCTGTCGTCGCGCGGCACGAGCACGTCGGATTCGCTGTTCAACAGTTCGGTCAACAGCGCCTATTCGTCGTCGCGTTCGATCAACATCGCGCGTGCAGGTGGCAACTATGTGCTAGGCAGCGTGACGCTGGGTGGTTACTACAGCTTCTCGCAATACAATTCTGACGGAAGCTCGACCTTCACGAACACCCAGAAGTATCACAACGGCGAAGTTTATGCTGTGTGGCAAGTCAGCCCGACCGTCCTGACCGAAGTCGGCTATGACTACATGAAGTCAAGCGGCGATTCGTCTGCTAAGCAGCATCAGTTTTCGATCGGCGCAGATTACTTTCTGAGCAAGAGAACGGACGTATATGCTGTGGCGGCGTACGCGCATGCCAGCGGCGAGAATGGTGCCGGTTCGGCTCAGGCGGTCATTGGTTCGAACGACGTAGACTCTGGTTCGAACAAGCAGGCGCTGGTAGTTGTCGGCCTGCGGCATAGGTTTTAAATATTGGTCATGAAGCGGGAGGCGCGCCAGCCAGTACCGCTTCGAGCAACAGCAGGCTCGTCCTGATGTCAGATGATAGTTGGGGCGAGCCCATGTTGCTTGGACGGATCGCTGCGTCTCGCGTGGAACCATTCGCGCTTCGGAGGCGGTTTCAAGTAGCAGGCGACGTGTGAGGCAGATGATTAAAGGGCGGCCGGTGTAACCGGTATCCGTGACACGCGCAGCGATCCAGATGCGCGTGCTTGCCGGCAGGGAAATCATGAGCGCAGACGACCCAGCACAATCAGCAACAGGTCGGCATCGACCAGACCGGCCACTTTAACCACCGCATGCCCGATCCGGATCTCGATTGTGCCGGCAGCTTATGCACGCCTTATGTCCTGCGCCTGTGGGCCAACCGAAGATGATGTTCCAACCTCCGCTCGCGTGTCGTCTACAAGTACAACCGGAATGAGCCCGGCAGACTGAGCTTGCTGCTCGGCCAGATAACGCCGCCGCCAGGTCAACAGCATGTTCGCATTGATGCCGTTCTCGCGGGCCAGTTTCGAGACCCAAACGCCGGGCTCGCAAGCCGCAGCCCCCAGCCGATCACGAAGCTCCCGGGCATAGTTCGGATACCGGGCTTCTTCTCTTCAGACTGTGACAAACTGGTGCCCATCAAATCGGAATGATGGACATTACTTTGGTGATCATCTCACCCACTGCGTACAACGGTCGGCGTGAGCCGCTTACTCTAAGAGCACTATCTGTCGGCTTGAGATTCTGAATGCCGGTCGCTCGCACGTCCTTGCTTGCGTTAGCCTCTTTCCCGGGCGATTTCGCTTGTGACTTGCAAAAAACGATCGATGTCGGCAGCTGAGTTGCAATGTAGCGGTGACACGCGAACTGCACCAGTAATTCCGAACGAATCTAACATGCGTTTCGAATACAGGCTGCTCGCTACGCGTTCGTACACGATGACCCCCCTTCGCTCGTATTCCCGGACGGCCTTCGATTCTTCTATATTGTCGAATGACATGGCGACGATCAAATCGCGTGTAGTCAGATCATCGTGATCAAGCAGGACGTTGACGCCTCTGATTGAGCGCAGTCCAGGGATACGGGGGGAACCATTTAACATGCGGTTCAGTAATGCCCGTTCGTGAAGCTCTATGCGACGCATTCCCTGCGCGAATAGCGATCGACGATCCGTCTCAGTGGGCTGTTGTTTTCCAAGCCAGCAGACATAGTCAACTATCTTGGTAATAACAGCGAATTGGGCAGGCGCGGACGTTCCGAGATCCCAAAAATCTGCTTTTTTTCCGGCTAGTTTGTGGTGCGGCAATAGCGAGGCCCGTGGCGAAAGCCAAGATATTCCCGATCCCCTGCAACCAAAAAACTTATAAGGAGCAAAATTTATGCAATCTACCGGTGCCGCCTGGACGTCGATTACGCCATGCGGTGCATGTTGTACCGCGTCAACCACTATATATACGTCTGGCTTTACACGCCGTATCTGCTTGACGAGCTCAGGGAGATCGATCTTAGCGCCTGTGATGTTTGACGCGTACATCACGCTAACCACACATGTATTCGCGTCGACCAATTCGACGATCGCCTCGACGTCGATGGCACCGGTCTTTCTGTTGCTTTTGGCCACTCGCAATTCTTTGCCGAGGCGTTGCGCATAGAGGGTGACAGCATCAAACGACGACGGATGCTCAAGGACCGTAGTCACCATGTTGCTACCGTCGACATTCTCCGCTATCGCGCGGACCATGTCGAACATTGCACCCGAAGCCGAGAGTGATGCGAAAATACTACCATCGCCGGCGTTGAAGATGGCACGTGCATCTTCCGTCCCCCTTCGCTGTACTTCTTGCAGTAGTACTGCTAATTCATGAATGCGCTCCGGGTTGTCAGGAATCGCATCGATCTGAGTGAACGCTTCGATTGCGGCTTTTAGCCGGAATGAACCTCCGGCGTTATCAAAATAGAGGCGAGATTTACCGTGGAGGTCTTCGTCGACATAGAGAAACTTGCTCTTCACCTCGGTCATCAGAGCTTCGTCGAAATGCTGCCCCGTTTCACTTTGCATGCGTAAAATTCCCGATAATCTTAAGCGGTAGAGACGGTGTTACTGCGAAGCCAGCTGGCAGCGCTAACGCCCAACAGTCCATGGATATCAAAAATGCATTGGATCACTACGAATCGAAAGTACTACGTACACGGGTTTTCAAAAAAGCGATTTTTTTCGATACGAAGATATTCATAAATCACATGGATCGAATGTTTTCGACATTGACTCGTATGATGACGAGCGCGATCGACACAGATTCTCAACCGTGACCCCAGCATCAGGATAGACATAATGGTCGCTGCTGATCGAACGCCGCAGGAGCCCGTCTCGAGTATCGTGGGTTGCCGCACCGAAGTGTGCCAATGACTGCTGCCAGAGCCGCATTGAGGGGGGCAGAGCCGCCACTCAACGGTCTGTTTCCGACGCGGAGGCCAGCGTGGAAAACGATAGCACGTTGTACGTGGGACTGGACGTTCACAAGGATTCGATCATGGTTGCCTATGCGATCGGTATGGGTGACGTAGAACTGCTGGGCAAGACTGGCACGACACACATCGAAGTGGATCGGCTATGCAAGCGGCTGCAATCAAAGGCCCGGCACATCGTTGTGGTCTATGAAGCTGGCCCCTGCGGATACGGTCTGTACCGACGGCTGACCGAAAAAGGGTTCGACTGCATGGTGTGCGCACCATCCTTGATTCCACGCAAGCCGGGAGAACGCGTCAAGACGGACCGGCGCGACGCAATCAAGCTAGTGCGTTCGCTGCGGGCCGGTGATCTGTCCGCCGTACATGTGCCGACCGTGGAAGATGAAGCGTTTCGTGATCTGGCCCGGGCATGGTCATCGGCTAGGGAAGACCTCAAGCAGGCACGGTGTCGACTGAAATCGTTTCTGCTCTCACACGGGGTGCGTTACGTCGGCCGCCCCGACTGGGGCCCGACACACCGACGCTGGTTGAGTACGTTCTCGTTCGACAGTGCATGGCAGCAACTGGCATTCAATGAACACCGCCGCACGATCGAGGATCGCCTGGCGCAATGCGAACGTCTTGAGGTGGCACTGCGTGAGGCCGTTCCCAACTGGCGCTTCTATCCCGCCGTACTGGCTCTGCAAGCAATGCGCGGCATCCAGTTCACGTCCGCGGTCGGACTGGCATCCGAACTGGGTGATCTGTCACGATTCGAGCACCCTCGGCAGTTAATGGCGTGGCTCGGTGTCACCCCCTCGGAACACTCATCAGGTGGCAAACGCCGGCAAGGCAGCATCACGAAGACAGGCAACAGTTATGCAAGGAAACTGCTTGTTGAATCAGCCTGGAGCTACCGACATCCGGCACGCGTGAGCATCGATATCCAGCGCCGTCACGAGGGCATACCCAAGCCGATAATCGATCGCGCGTGGGATGCACAGTTACGGCTTTGCCGGCGATACCGCAAGCTTGTGGCCCGAGGTAAGAGCGCGCACGTTGCGATCATCGCCGTCGCACGCGAGCTGACCGGCTTCATATGGGATATCGGACGGCTGGGGATGTCTCTCGCTTCGCCGCTAGGCCCACGCTCAGCGTAGCGTACATAAGGGAAGAGTTTCCTGAAGGCGGCGCAGCCCGGTATTCGAGCAACCCGCGTCCTCGTTTGGCAATGGCATCGTCAGTCGACTTGCGTAGCAAGAAAGCGGCAGGCTCTCGAGACGGACCTCTGTAATGCGGTACCAACCCGCGAATATCAGCGTGATCCACCGTCGAGTTTTACTGCTACGCCGCCCTCAGGAAATTCAGAAGCGAAAGTGAACACAAAGCTCAAAACCGATCCCGATTGACACCGGGAGTCATATCAACGAGGAGATATGTACCTACGTCAGCTACTGGTACATGGTGCTCGGGCCGTCCTTGGTCACACCCTTAGGAAACCGGAGCGGGCCGGGAGTTGGCTGTCCCGGCTAGCGGCTCGACGCAACACAAACATTGCTGCAATTGCCCAAGCCAATAAGATGGCACGAGTGGTTTGGGCGATGTTGACCCGCAAGGAAGGGTTCCGGTCCGATATTGCCACCGTCCTGGCCGGCAATATCGGACCGGCCTGAAAGCTGTTCACCAAGCGGATACGCCAACAGGTTGCGCAAGTAAGAGAACTACGATGGCAAACAGGTAAGACCGGGGTGGCAGAAACCCGACCAAATCAGTGAGCATCAAGCTCGTCGGATAAATGGGGCTGTCACCAGCGAAATCCATAGGGGTCAGAGGCAAGCATTGCGCCCGAAGGCCGGATGTAAGTTCGCAATCTTCTTCCCTGTCGAAATCACGGTTATCTTCCTTGGCAAATGGCGGCGTCCATGTAAGATTTGAGCAAGCCAACCTGTCCTCAAGCACATGGGGTTGCAAATCTGGGGCGGATCATAGACTTACTTCGTTTTCGTTGATGACTTTAACCAGATCCGCGATGGCGCCCACTGTGTCTTCGATCGGAACGTCGGGACCGGAACCGGGCCGGTCGACAAAATGTCGATGTGGTCGACGCCCAGCCTCTGTAAAGAATAGGCGACGAAGTTCCGCACGGCTTATGGGCGAGCGTCATATCCGACACCTTGGCGCAAAATCGCGCGAGTGGCCCTTGAACGCTTCCATTGATTAACTGCCCGGCAGAAAATGGCGCTCACTCGCGCGTCAGCCTCGGATATGCGTCCGCCAACTGTCACAGTCACTCGTCTTCTCACCGCGGAACGACGGGGTGACGGACGAAATCCTGCGGCGGGAAAGCCTAGCTAGCGCGTAATCACTCTGTGACGTCGAAAGGAGTGTGCCAGTCCATCCAGTCGAAGCTAGCATTCTTCCACGCCCACGGCGGGCTCGTACCGCGCCTTCCAGGTTCGTTGCATGTCGTTCGCCAATCACGACGGGAAACACCAAAGGGTTGCGATGTCTTCTCTCCATTCGAGTAATCATCCGTTGTTTTTTCGACTTCGTTCGCAAACGACATGGTTTGATTCCTATCAACGTGAGAGGTTTATCAGGGAAATTCATGTACAACTATACTGAGGCGATGCATCGGCTAGATACATCGAATACTTTTCGCCGATTAGTAGAAACAGGGCTTCGATAGCGCAAATGCAACTGTCCACCGGAGAAAGATAGGGGTACCGAAGTACATCATGCACGGTGCCAGACAGTTGAGCATGTATTAGCTGAGCGATTACATTGACGTCAAGAGCGGTGGATAACTCGCCCCGCTGGACGCCGTGTTGCAACGCCTGTCTTATATTCGAAATCGCAAGTTGGGCGTTGCTTCGTACGCAGTGAATCACTCGGGCGTTCTCGTCGATGAATTCGCTTTTATTCAGCAGAATGTCAGTCACCTGCCGGTTGCGCGAGTCTGATCGCAGCGTTCCAATCGCCGTTACGACTGCTTCGCGTAGCGCACACATCACCGATACGTCCTCATGTTTTGTACAGTTCGACAGCGATTCATGAACGGGCTGCCATGCCCTGTCGAGCATGGCAGCGAACAACTCATTCTTGTTTCGGAAATGGAAGTAGATCGCACCCCGTGTGACATTGGCGTGCTGAGCGATTTTCTCTAACGTGGTCTTCGAGACACCGTTCTTGGAGAAGAGATGTTCGGCGCTGTCTAATACTGCCTCGCGTGTGACGACGCTTTGTTCTTTACGACTAAGTGTCATCGGCATGGCTCTCCTCGCACACGGTGATCACCCTTTGATCCAATGTTCGCTTCCAAATCACGCTCGAATGCGGAAAACCCGAGCTCGTAGTTCTGCCCTGACTGAGTAACTGACCGATCTGCAATCCTCAGGCAGAGGGCGCTCTAATAACTGAGCGTCAAGCATGAGTGTCTCGTGGAATTCTCTCTCCATTTGACGCGGTCCTGTAAAGCCATTGTTGCGAGCGATAGTGTCCATAGAGTCGACAGTGGCGAGAAGAGACAAAAACGCATTCATGCAGCGTTGCTTCCGGATGATTTCGCTAAGAGCAGCTCCTTCGGCGAAAAGGCGTTGGCAAAGTTGCGCAGGTGGGAGTCCAAGTCGACGGGCCATCGAAGGTACATTCCAGCTAGTGCCCGGATTTGTGAAAACTTCTACGGCGCATTTGTTTCTCAGGGAGGCGTATTTACAATCTGCGCTTTCCGGCTCTGAGAGGCGAAAGGTCACGGCTGACGCGCAATCTAGATTTGACTTAAGCAGCAGAATGTCGAACGCCTCCCCGAGCGGGACCCAAAGCCGATCACCGCTTGTCTTCCGCCTCGACCGACTTTGCGAGCGCAAAGCGACCTCTCCATCCTCCACATTGATTCCGACTGCAAAGGGAAACTGCAGTCCCCGGACGAAAAGCCCCGGGGCGGAAGACACCTTGAGCGGAAAGCAACGGAGTTCTGCTCCCAATTCACTCGTGGAAAGGTCGTGTCCCAGCGGTAAGGTTGCGTCGGGCTTCATCGTTGTTTGCGCTGATCGGCAGTTCGCCTTGAGGAGTCGGGCGCTCAAACGTCGAGCGTTGCCGTCAGTTCCGGGACGATGGAAAATAGGTCACCGACAAGTCCATAGTCCGCCACGCTGAAAATCGGCGCTTCCTCATCCTTGTTGATGGCTACGATGGTTTTAGAGTCCTTCATCCCGGCAAGATGTTGGATCGCGCCTGAGATGCCCACCGCGATGTAAAGATCAGGCGCGACGACCTTGCCGGTTTGACCGACCTGGTAGTGGTTGGGCGCGAATCCCGAGTCGACGGCTGCGCGAGAGGCGCCGAGCCCGGCATTCAACTTCTCGGCGAGGGGTTCAAGTACGGCTCGATAGTTCTCGGCGCTATTCAACCCACGTCCGCCTGATACAACGATGGCCGCTGAGGTTAGCTCGGGCCGGGTGAACTCGGCCACGTCTCGACTCACGAAGCGTACTTTGGGGCACGCGGGCCCCGGCTCGATCTTTTCAATCGAGGCATTTCCGCCTTCATGCGGTACCGCATCGAAAGCGGTTGTTCGGATCGTCAAGACCTTGACTCCGTCTAAGGACCGGACCGTCGAAATAGCGTTGCCAGCGTAGATAGGACGCTCGTAGGTATTCTTATCCAATACAGCAGTGACGTCGCTTATCTGGACAACGTCGAGGCGCGCCGCGATCCGTGGCAGTAGATTTTTGCCTTGGGTGGTGGCCGCTGCGAGGATGTGCGAATACCGAGTGGCCACGATCAAGACCATGGTCTCGAGGTTCTCCGCAAGGCCGTCGGCGAGATGCGGCGCGTCGGCCGTTAAAACTTTGTCTACACCTGCGATTCGGCTGATCCTCTGCACTGCATCGTTGATCTCATGGCCCGCGACCAGGACATGAATCTCGCCACCGATCTTTTGGGCCGCATTGATGGCGTGCAGCGTTGCGTTCTTGACCGCGTGGCCATCGTGTTCTGCGATTACGAGCGTTGTCATGTGACGTTCCTCTAGAGCACCTTTGCTTCGGTCTTCAGTTTCTCGATGAGCGTCTTCGCGTCGGGAACTTTGATCCCTGCGCTACGCACGGGCGGTTCAGCTACTTTTAGCGTTTGGAGGCGTGGCTTGACGTCAACGCCCAAATCCGCCGGAGTAACCGTTTCCAGTGGCTTCTTCTTTGCCTTCATGATGTTCGGCAGCGTGACATAACGGGGTTCGTTCAATCGCAAATCCGTTGTCACCACGGCCGGAAGCTTGACCGCGATAGTCTCGGAGCCGCCGTCGACTTCCCGCGAGACGATGGCTTCGTCGGGTCCGAATTCGATCTTTGAAGCAAATGTGGCTTGCGGCAGGTCGGCCAGCGCGGCGAGCATCTGTCCTGTCTGATTCGAATCGTCGTCGATGGCCTGCTTACCGCAGATGACCAGTCCGGGCAGTTCCCGGTCGAAGATGACCTTAAGCAGCTTCGCTATAGCGAGGGGCTGCAACTCGTCGTCTGACTGTACAAGGATCGCACGGTCGGCTCCTAGAGCAAGAGCAGTCCGCAAAGTCTCTTGCGCTTGCGCAGGACCGCAAGAAACCGCAATCACCTCTCTCGCGGCGCCAGCCTCTCTGGCTCTCACAGCTGCTTCGACGGCAATTTCATCGAACGGATTTACCGCCATCTTTACGTTGGCAAGGTCCACGCCGGTGCCGTCTGGCTTAACGCGAGCTTTCACGTTGGGGTCAATCACCCGCTTGACGGGCACTAAGATTTTCATCCCGCTGCTCCTGAATCAAATGAACGGGCGAGTCTTGCCCGATGAGGCAACTGTACGAGGTCCGCTGCGGTGCGACATCGTCCTACTGGACTAAAAAAGCATCGCTGGTCCGCCGGCGCCCGGCGCGCCGGCTAACTAGTCCCAACGGACGATGACGTGAAAGGCGGGGAATTCCAATATTGATCCGAAATCCGCAATTTCCGACTCTGGACGCAAAGGACAATCATGAGGGAAGCTGTAGTCGTTTCCACAGCGAGAACCGCCATAGGCAAAGCCTTTCGAGGCGCATTTAACGATACGGAGGCACCTTGGCTGGGCGCGCAGGTAGCTCGCACGGTCGTCGAACGCGCTGGGGTTACCCCACCAGAAATTGACGACGTCGTGCTCGGTGTTGCGGCGCAGCAAGGCACCCAAGGCTACAATCTCGGCCGTCTCGTGGCTCGGGCGTCTGGCTTGCCAGAGTCAGTTCCTGGCGCGGCGGTCGATCGTATGTGTTCCTCTGGCTTGATGGCGATCTCAATGGTCGCGAAGAGCATCATGTGCGGCGAACTCGACATCGCTATCGCAGGCGGTGTCGAGTCGATTTCGCTGACCCAGAACAAGTACAAGAACAGCCATCGGGCTCGCTCATCAGCGGTGCTCGAGGCTGACCCGGCTGCTTATATTGCGATGATTGAGACTGCGGAAATCGTCTCTCGCCGGTATGACATTTCCCGGCAGGCGCAGGACGAGTACGCACTGCTCAGCCAGCACCGGGTTGCTGCTGCCCAGCGAGATGGCCTGTTCGACGACGAAATCAT
This sequence comes from Paraburkholderia sp. BL18I3N2, assembly GCF_003001875.1. Classification (NCBI taxonomy): domain Bacteria; kingdom Pseudomonadati; phylum Pseudomonadota; class Betaproteobacteria; order Burkholderiales; family Burkholderiaceae; genus Paraburkholderia; species Paraburkholderia sp. BL18I3N2. The sequence continues at coordinate 168,094 of NZ_PVNC01000015.1, read as the reverse complement.
TCCGACGACAGTCCAAAAGGTTCAGTTCGACCGAGAAGGCAATCCGTCTGGCAAAGCCGAAGTCACGCTCGCTCGTGACGAAGGCAACCGACCCGAGACGTCGGCAGATTCACTAGCGCAGTTGAAGCCGGTATGGAAAGACGGCGAGTGGATCAAGGCAGGTGAATTCATCACCGCAGGAAATTCCAGTCAGCTCTCAGATGGTGCGTCGGCCTGCCTCTTGATGAGCCGGGAAGAGGCGAATCGCCGGGGGCTTCGGCCTCTCGGTGTGTATCGCGGATTCGCGGTCGCGGGTTGCCGGTCCGATGAGATGGGAATTGGGCCAGTATTTGCGATCCCCAAGTTACTGAAGCGCCACGGGCTCACTGTCAACGACATCGGTCTTTGGGAGCTCAATGAGGCTTTCGCGTGTCAGGTAATCTACTGCCGTGAACACCTCGGGATCCCGCTCGATAAGCTGAATGTCAACGGCGGCGCGATTGCGGTTGGTCATCCTTTCGGGATGACCGGAAGCCGGTTGACCGGACACGCGCTCCTCGAAGGTCGGCGCCGCGGCGCTCGATACGTCGTTGTCTCGATGTGCATCGGCGGCGGAATGGGGGCAGCCGCCCTTTTTGAGATCGATTGAGGCCTCCCCATGAACGACGCTGAAACCTGCGAGGCGAGGGTGCGCGAGCGAATGGCGAGGGAGTTCGGCCCAATCATCGCGTGGGATGTCATCAATGAGCCGATGATCCGGCAGTTTCTCGAAGCATTTGGTTATGGGGAGCGACCGGGACCCGAGGGGCTCATAACCGGACCGCGCGTTCCTGCAGCCATGCTCCAGGTGTGGACCATGGCGGGATATACCGGCCGGCACGCTCCAGGATCAGCCGACCGCGATGCGTGGGACGTGCTCGAGCTTCTTGGTGAGTACGGATTCACTAAGGCGATTGGCGTCAGTTCCTCCCAGCAATATGATCGTCAGCCTCTTGTCGGCGACCGGCTCATGTACACGTCACATTTGCATGCGATGAGCGGACTGAAGCGAACGGCAGTCGGTGACGGCTACTTCGTGACAGTACGGTGCAAATTTGCCAACCAGTTGGGACTGTCAATCGGCTCCATAGAATTCACAATGCTGGTGGTACGTCCGGCTGTACAGGATGTTACGAGCCCGTTGAAACAGCAGAGCGAAAACGGGGGCGTCGGGCTAACTAGGGAGATCAATGGTCAGCCGTTTCCCGAACTCCGCGTGCCGGTATCGGTTACCAGCATCATCGCGACAGCGATTGCGACGCGTGATTTTCATCCGGTGCACCACAGCCAGGATTTCGCACGGGCGTCTGGTTCTCCGGACATTTTTATGAACATCCTCTCGATTAACGGCTACGTTGAACGGTTCGTATGGGAGTCGTTCGGCCGCTCTGTCCACTCCATTGCCGTGAAGCTGGCGCTACCGATCTATCCTGGAGACGAACTCTCTTTCTCTGGAAAGCCTCGTCCGTCTGACGAGGCACGCGACGGCCCGTTCGACATTAATGTAGTAGCAGACAGCCGGCGGGGCAGGCACGTCGAGGCAACTTTACGGGTATGCGGCCAATGAGCCAGACACATAAAGCCGTCTCGCCCGACCTTGATGAAGCCAGTGTCATCTACGAACAAGCAGATGGCGTAGTCACACTCACTTTAAATCGACCCCGGCAGCTGAACGCGCTCAACAGTTCTCTCGCGAGGCAACTGGTCGAGTGCGTTCAACGCGCGGAAACCAAAGCCGAGACCAGGGTAATCGTCATTAAGGGCGCTGGCTTGCACTTTATGGCAGGCGGAGACTTGCACGAGTTCCGTCTCGCCTCTGCGCTTCCTTCGGCATTACGGGATGCCGCTTTTGAAGCGCTTATTGACGACGCGCATGCTGCGATTCGCGCGTTGCATGCTTGTGCGCCTTGTGTAGTTGGGTCCGTTCGCGGCGCGGTAGCAGGCTTCGGCATCGGTTTGCTTTCTGCTTGCGACCTCGCGCTTTGCGCAGACGACGCGTTCTTCAAGCTCGCTTACAGCCAGATCGGGGCGAGTCCTGACGGTGCAGCAACGTACGCACTGCCTCGATGGCTCGGTCACAAGCAGGCGATGGAGCTCACGCTACTTTCTGAACGCCTCGACGCATCCGCAGCGGAGCGTCTTGGACTGGTGAACAAGGTCGTTCCTGCTGGCGTGCTCGATGAAGAGCTCGGGAGACTCGTCAAACACCTCACGGGGCTTCCCGCTCTTGCTGTCGCCAAAAGTAAATTGCTGATTCGTCAAGGCGTTGTCGCCAGCCTCGACGAGCAGCTCGACGCCGAGCGAAACGCGTTCATACAGTGCGCTGGTACACCGGATTTCGCTGAAGGCGTCTCCGCGTTTCTCGAACGCCGCCCTGCACAGTTTGGCGGGTCTACCCTGCAGTGAGCCAAAGCTTGCGCACTTAGTCTCAACGGACGATGCTGCGCCCATCAAACGAGCCAAGAATCACATTGGGCTCATCGTTTCGACCATACCGACTCGAGCAATTCGGGGCTGACAATCGGATCGGGTCTGAACAAAGGAATCAGCGCACCGCATGTGCGCCTTGAGACACATTGGACGCCGATCAAAAAAGACCGGTGCAAAGGAGGTGCTGTGTACAAGCTTGCCGGTATTGCGATGTCAGCGATCGTCGCAATCTCATCAGTGTTTGCATTCTCCGCTCGACCGGAACCTATATTACCTCCGACGCAGATAAAGCCCAATAGGCTGCTAATTAACGGTGCAGCCGTTCAGGGGACGGAACTGACGGCCGTTGGCGGCCTTGGAGTGATTCTTCGCAGCGGCGACTCCGGACAGACGTGGCAGCATGCGTCCGTTAGTCCGCCAAATGACTCTACACTCACACGTCTACATTTCGCAGGCCGCTCGACCGGATACGCAGTCGGTCACGACGGCGTCATCCTGAAAACGACCAACGGTGGACAGAACTGGTCCCGCGTGCATAACAACGACCAACGCTCTGAACCGCTCTTCGATCTCTTAGCTGTAAGCGACCGAAAACTGTTTGCCGTTGGGAGCTTCGGATCCTTTCTGGAGTCCGACGATGCTGGAGCGACTTGGCGCGCCCGAGACATCGGTGTTCAGGACGCGCATCTCTACGCGATTGCTGGAGATGGACAGAACCTGCTGATCGCGGGCGAGCAGGGTTTAGTCGTCCGCTCCTCAGATGGCGGCGAAACCTGGGAGAAAATTACCAAGTTCTACAACGGGACGTTCTTTGGTGCGATGGCGCTCTCGGGCGGCCGTTGGCTGGTCTACGGAATGAGGGGGCACGTGTACCTCAACGGCGGAAGCTCCGCCGAATGGCGCGAGATTCCCACTAACATCAGCGCAGCACTGTTTGACGGGACCGTGCTACGCGATGGACGCGTCGTCTTGGTAGGTCAGGGCGGCGCCGTGACCGTATCGGACTTGAACCTTAAAAATTTCACGACGATCCACGGCGGTGGTCGTGAGAGCTATGCACAAGTTCGTGAGTTGACCAACGGCGACCTGCTACTTGCTGGCGAAGGCGGCCTTAGTATTGATAAGTCACTTCATGATGTGGCAAAGCCCTGAGAGATGAACCATGAAATCAATATCCCAGTCGTTTGTTGGTCGATGTGCAGACTCCCTCATCGCTCATCGCAGGTTGCTTCTGTCAGTCTTCGTGCTCATTACGCTGATGCTCGGCGCCAGCGCATCGCGCCTGAATTTGGATCCGGGTTTCTACAAGATGATTCCGCTGGACCATCCGTACATGAAGACTTTCATCAAGTATGCAAACGTCTTTCCGGGCGGGAATCGTATTCTTGTCAATCTCAGATGGAAGGGAAAAGGCGACATTTACAATCCCGAGTTCCTAACCGCTCTTCGGCATGCAACCGATGAAGTATTCTTTATTCCCGGAGTTGACCGAACGCGCGTCGCATCTCTTTTCACCCCGAATGTCCGCTTCGTCGAGGTGACCGAGCAAGGTTTTTACGGCGATGTGGTGGTTCCGTCAAAGTTCAGCGGACAGCCGGACGAGCTTGCAACCGTTCGGCGCAATGTCGCCAAGTCTGGGGAGATTGGCAGGCTTGTTCAAAGCGACCTGAGAGGCGCCATGATTAGATCCGATCTCCAGGAGAGCGATCCGCAAACAGGAAAGAAAGTCGACTACGTCGATGTGGCGCGTCGGTTGGAGAAAATCCGGGCTCAATTCAGTACGTCGAACGTCGACGTCGAAATCATCGGCTTTCCAACGCTAATCGGCGACATCGTCAACGGCCTCACCAGCGTAATTGTCTTCTTTGCGGCCGCTTTTGTCGTCACTGGCATCCTGTTGTTCATCTATTGTCGCTCGATAAAGATGACATTGCTTGCGCTTACTGTCGCGTTGCTTCCGGTTGTCTGGTTACTTGGCACTTTGCCTCTCATTGGCTACGGCATCGACCCTCTGTCGATCCTTGTTCCTTTCTTGATTTTTTCCATTGGTGTCTCCCACGCAGTTCAGATGACGAACGCATGGAAACAGGAGGTTCTTCACGGCCACAACTCGATTGATGCCGCGCATTCAGCATTCTCCAAACTGTTCGTTCCGGGAAGCGTCGCGCTTCTGACCAACGCGCTCGGTTTCCTTGTGATCATGCGGATCGGTATTCCTAGCGTTCGTGAACTTGGCGTCACTGCATGCCTCGGCGTGTTGCTGATGATTATCACAAACAAGATGATGCTTCCGATCCTTCTCTCGCACATGAGGCTCGAAGCATCTGCGAAGAGCCTCCATGCCTTCGACGAAGATGGGAAACATCCGCTGTGGTGGGCCATGTCGAACTCGGCTCGGCGACCGATCGCGCTTCTGATCTTCCTTGTCAGTCTGCTTCTGCTAGGGGGCGGAGTCTACGAGTCGCGGCATCTGACCGTGGGGGATGTGGGAAGCGGTGCGCCGGAGCTGCGGGACCAGTCGCGGTACAACCAGGACAACGCTGCGATTATCAAAAGTTATTACACGGGTATTGACGTCCTCAGTGTAATCGTCGAGACCAAGGGCATCCAGGATGACGCATGTTTGCACTATCCGGTCATGCACGCAGTCGACAGATTCGAAATGCAGATGCGCGGTGTGTACGGCGTACGCTCAGTTGTCAGTGTGCCGGATCTCGCCAAGGTCGCGATTGCAGCAAATAACGAGGGAAACCCGCGCTGGGAAGCGTTGCCTCGTTCGAGCCGCGGGCTGAGTCAAGGTGCAGATGGATGGAACCCAGACGGCGGCATGAACACTGATGGCTGTAAGGCAATTCAGGTCCTCGTCTACACGCAGGATCACCAAGGCGCGACGCTCAAACACATTGTGTCGGAGATCAAGCGCGTCGCTGCTGACACCTCGACTCCGCAAGTGTCCTTCAACCTTGCGGCCGGCAACGTTGGGGTGATTGCCGCTACGAATGAGGCGGTGACAGCGGCGGAGGTCACAATGCTGCTCTCAATTTTCGGCGCAATCAGCTTGCTGTGTTTTATTACATTCCGTTCGTGGAAAGCAGTCCTCTGCATCATCGTGCCGCTCGCCATCGTCTCAATCCTGTGTAATGCGCTCATGTCGATGTTAGGAATTGGTTTGAAAGTCGCCACCTTGCCGGTAATCGCACTTGGCGTTGGCGTGGGCGTGGACTACGGCATCTACCTGTACGAACGTGTTCAGCATGAGATGGCTCACTCAGCCAGCGATTTTCAGCACGCCTTCTACGAGGCGATGCGACAGCGAGGAACTGCTGCTGTATTCACCGCCATCACGATGGCATGCGGCGTGGGGACATGGGCATTCTCACCGCTCAAGTTTCAGGCTGACATGGGCGTGTTGCTTGCATTTATGTTCATTGTGAATCTGCTGGGCGCCGTCTTTCTGTTGCCAGCGCTGGGTGCCTGCTTCAACGGCCGTTCTCGGAAGAAGGTGTTGGGATCGCAGCCGGGATATGCGCCTAGGATTTAAGTGAGTTCCCAGAGGATTTGCCGCGACGAAAGACGTCGTCCAGAAGATCAGCGATCAAAAATCTTTGAGACGGGTTTGTTCTTAGTCAAATTGGACGATGTAGGAACGGGATACGCGGAGCAAAGTAATGGATAAGAGGGGTGGATTTACGGCCCCTCGGGATCGCAAAGCGCTAGAGACAATAGAAGAATTCGACGGAGGAGATGATGATCGGAAGATGCAGTACGCTGTTTGCCAGCAGTAGAAGAGTGTCACCGATCGCCTTTGCTGCAGTCCTGTGTATGAGCAGCGCGGCAGAGGCGGGGCAGTATTACTTCAACGACGATACATCTATCGATTACCATGCCACTGTCACGTACGGCGCAGGTATGCGTGTTACGGGACCTGCGAATGCATTGATTAACGGTCCTACCGTAAACGGGCTGCCGGCTCAAATCAATGCAGATGATGGAGACCGGAACTTCAGGAAGTGGGGGCTAGTAAACAATCGTCTGTCAGCGCTCTTCGAATCAACGCTCAAGCATAAAGACTTTGGTTTTGTATTCAGCGCAAATGCGTTTTATGACCAAGTCTATCGTACTCACAACGACAATGATTCACCTGCAACCGTTAACAAGACGGGGCAGTTCAATCAATTTACTGATGCGGCAAGTTATTTTGAGGGTCGTCGGGTAAGGCTTCTGAATGCTTACGCGTACGGGGGGTGGAGCCTCGGCGATAGTCGCCGACTGGACGTACGTCTCGGCAATCAGGTAGTTGCTTGGGGGGAGAGCCTGTTCTTCTCAGGTGTGGCGAGCGCGCAGGGGCCGGCCGATGCGACGATGGCCGTGGTTCCGGGAGCAGAAGTTAAGGATATTCTGCTGCCTGTACCGCAGATCTCTCTGCAGTTGCAACTTACGCAGCAACTGAGCCTGCAGGGATATTACCAATTGAAGTACAAGGAGAATGAACTGTTTCCGGTGGGCAGCTACTTCTCAACGTCCGATATCGTCGGTCCCGGCACGCAGTTTCTGTATGCAGCACCGGGGTTCAAAATCCCCTACGGCGGCGAGATCCGTCCTTCCTCTGGCGGACAGGGCGGTGTTGGCATGCATTATCTGGTTACGCCTAAGGTCGACCTCGGTCTCTACTATTTGAACTATCACGACAAGAATCCTAGCGTTGTGATTCAATCCGCACCGACCCCAACTTACAAGATTAAATATTTCGACAATATCAAGCTGGCAGGAGCGAGTATTTCGACCCGACTGGGAGATGCGCAGGTATCAGGAGAGTTGACCTATCGCCACGGCGTTCCCATCTTGGTCAATACGAGCGCTGGACCGACGGCAACTCGGGGCGACGCAACCCAGATGCTTGCTTCGGTCGTGCGGACGTTCGGTCATAGCTGGCTTGCCGACGAGGTCGATCTTGCCGCGGAAGTCGGATATCTGCACGTCAACAGCGTAGATGCTGTTCAACTGGGCGGTGCAAGCTTCTCGGACTTGTACAACAGTCGTAACTCCGCCGCATATGAGTTCCTTGTAAACCTCCACTATCCGAATGTGTTCAACCAGTGGGATCTCACTGTACCCATCTCGTGGGCACACGCGATTGCCGGGAACGCGTCTGTCGGTGGTGCATTTGGCAGTCTTTACGGCGTTGGTGACAAGGTCCTTAGCCTCGGGGCTAACTTCACGCGCCTGAACAATCTGGAGATTGGGATGGCCGTCAATCTTTACCTTTCATCGGCGAATGCTCATACGCATCCGTTGGCCGACCGCAGCTACGTCACGTTGCACGCAAAGTATACGTTTTAGGTGGACGCCAGTCGTCCGATCAGGAGGAGCGAATGAAAGTTGCTAGCTTTAAACCAGCCCTATTGGGCAGCGTGCTGGCGTTGTCGTATGCCTTGTATGCCCAACCGGCATCCGCGAAAGTTTCCGATGAAGAGGCAGCTAAGCTCGGCACGACGTTGACATGCCTTGGTGCCGAAAAGGCCGGTAGCAAGGATGGTCAGATTCCGCCTTTTGGTGGCCAGTGGAAGGGCGTGCCACCGGGTGTGGACTACAAGGGCCCGGGGTCACCGTTCCCGAATCCGTATGCGGACGAGAAGCCCACTATCGTAGTCACGGCCCAAAACATGGACCAGTATGCGGAACATCTTTCGGAAGGCCTGAAGGCCCTCTTGAAGAAGTATCCCGATTCGATGAAGGTACCGGTTTACAAGTCTCATCGGGATTTCGGTTATCCGGACTGGTTCTGCGAGAACGCGAAACAGAATGCATTGAATTCGGAACTCGCGAACAACGGTGAAGGGATCAATGCCACTACGGGTACGGTTCCGTTCCCTATTCCGAAGTCAGGACTAGAGCTTTATTGGAACATGAACAATCCATGGGGACCCTGGACGATGAATAAGACGGTGGACCAAGCCGTCGTTTATTCGAACGGTAACGTTGTGTGGGGCCGCAGCCAGATGTCGTGCCTGTCTCCGCGGACGGATCCGAAGAAGCGCGTCAGCACCGTTGGGGGTATCAACTCTCTATGCTACGTTGAGACTCAGTTGCCTGAGCGCGATCGCGGCACCGCGATCATTGCGACTGACTACTTCAACTACGAGACGCAACCGCGTGATGCATACCAGTACAGTCCAGGGACGCGTCGTGTTCGCCAGCTCCCTTCGTTCGGATTCGACATGCCGCAAGGCCCCGGCGGCTTCCGCACCGTGGACGACGATCAGCTTTTCAACGGATCGCCTGAACGCTATGACTGGAAGATCGTCGGGAAGCGCGAACTGTATGTCCCGTATAACAACTACATCATCAATGCGCCGACGTCGAAATACGATGATCTCCTGAAGACGAAGGGCGTGCCGAACCCAGATTACATGCGCTATGAGCTTCACCGCGTGTGGGTTCTCGAAGCGAAACTTAAGCAGGGCTATCGTCATCAGTATGCAAAGCGGATCATCTACATTGACGAAGATACGTGGGCTCCGTTGATGGCTGACGAGTACGACAATCACCAGCAGCTTTGGCGCGTCGCGATGGTCGATTGGATCAATACGTTCCACGACGGAAAGATCATGCCTGCTGCGCAGCTCTATCATGACCTCCAGTCGGGCGCGTACCTTGTCGACGCGGTGTTTGGACAGCAGCGCAAGGCGCCTGTTGTCGACCAAGGCGACATGACGGCGGCCGACTTTACACCTGACGCACTGCGACGCAAAGGACAGTAACCTTTCTCAACCGGCACCTGTTCACCCCCTTCGAGAGAAGGGGGTCTTTTTTTGTGTGTGCTCACCATGCGGGCGATCCTGTCTGCGCAAGCGCTTCCATCAGCTCGCTCCCTTGAAAAGCCAAAGCGGCGAGGAAGCGGCGCTCGTCAGCACCAAGCGGATCGCATCGCAGCTACTTCGTAAAGCGCCGCACGAAGCGCTCGGCGATGGCTGGTGGCTGCGACACGGAGTCGGGCGAAAGCGTTGTTCGATGAAGTAAACAAGGAACTGGAGCGACGCTGTCACTGCTTCTTGCGTCGGCGACGACGCGAACGCGTATGTGCGTTTCGGCTGGGCAGTTGGACGAGTGATTCCGACATTGCGGCGGTTGTACCGCCGGGCGCAACCGAAGGACTATTCGCAAAGGAGAAGACAGATGATCACCGATCTCGAAAAGAGGGTCGTTGCGTTGGAAGAGCGTGTTCAGATCCTAGACATTTTGCACCTCGAAGGTGAATACAGTCGTTCTTGGGATTTTGGTTCTGGCGAGGAGTGGGCTAGCTTGTTCACCGAGGATGGCGTCTTCGAAATGCGGTCGACGGTCAGTGTCGCCCCATTGCCTGCAGGGCAAGGTGCGAAGATCGAGGGGCGTAAGGCACTGGCGGAATTTCGCGCGGCCTTTGATTTGGGCTGGTTCTTCCTACATCAGATGCACTTGCCGTCTTGCCGTATCAATGGTGAAACGGCTGAGGCGGTAATGTTCTTCGAATGCCCGATTAAGGCCTCTGACACTGAAGGACGTGCCGCTATTTCGCGCGAGGTTGGCGTCTACAAGGTGCAATATCGCCGCACTGCGGAAGGCTGGAAGATCGCTCGCCGGGTCGAAGAGGCGGTACTTAGGGATTCAATGTTCTACTTCGGTCGACCTGAATCAAAGCTGAGCTTAGCCTGAAGAAGTCGTGTGGAGCGGTGTCGCCACTGCATTCTTCTATTGACTTCGTGCAGGCTGCAATGCCGTCACGGCCCTCCTGAACAGAGACTATGCCGCCGTATGCCGGGGTTGTCGCCAGTGGATGCCGTCCAGCGGCCGCGAGGCGGCAAACGCCGCGCGAAAGCCACTCGTCGATAACAGACGTCGTGCCGCGACGCCGACGCAAATTTTGCAGTACTCCACCGACCTGTCATAGACACGGAATGGATGCCTATTCAAAGGTCGCCGCCTCCACGGAAGGTGCGGTGGTGGCGATGCCGCAGCGTAGTCTGTCTGGACGATGAATCCAACCTTCGGGGTGAGTAAATTTTGACGTAGCGATTTGTATCTTCCGGCAGCAGCTCGCGGCGCCAAATTTTGCGCCTACATGAATCGACACGGAAATCAATAGGAGGTGAATGTGATCATCGGAGTGCCGAAAGAGACCGGCGCGCTCGAGTCGCGAGTGGCCGCGACACCGGAGACAGTAAAGAAGCTCGTGGCCAAAGGACACAGGGTCGTCGTAGGGGAGGGGGCAGGTACAGACGCCTTTTTTACAGACGATGCTTACGTCATTGCTGGTGCGGAAATAGTGGATGCGAAGAAAGCGCTGATTGCGGACGTCGTTTTGAAAGTTGGCTCGCCGACCGAAGCCGAGCTGCACAGTATGCGCCGCGGTACCGTTTTGGTCGGAATGCTGAATCCGTTCGACGAAAAAAACACCGCGAGACTCGCGGGTGCAGGTCTCACGGCCTTCGCCCTGGAATCGGCTCCCCGGACGACCCGTGCGCAGAGTCTTGATGTATTGAGTTCTCAGGCCAACGTGGCGGGATACAAAGCGGTGCTGGTCGCTTCGACTTTATACCAGCAGTTCATGCCAATGCTGATGACCGCGGCTGGAACGGTTAAGGCGGCGCGGGTGCTCATACTCGGTGCCGGTGTGGCAGGACTGCAAGCGATCGCTACCGCTAAGCGGTTGGGTGCCGTTGTTGAGGCGTCGGACGTGCGACCCGCTGTGAAGGAGCAGGTGGAGTCGCTCGGCGCAAAGTTTCTGGACGTTCCTTACGAAACATCGGAGGAACAGGAAGCGGCGCATGGGGTTGGAGGCTATGCCCGACCCATGCCGCAAACGTGGTTGGACCGTCAAGGTGCACTCGTCCATGAACGGGCAAAAGCGGCCGACATTGTCATCTCGACTGCCCTTATCCCTGGTAGACCTGCGCCGACGCTCATACCGGAGGTCACGCTTCAGGCTATGCGGCCTGGCTCTGTCATCGTTGATATGGCCGCGGGCCGCGGTGCGGTCACCAACAGCACTACCGGTCAACGCGGCGGGAATTGTCCCCTGACTCAGGCCGATAAGGTCGTAACTCGACACGGCGTGCAACTCGTCGGTTATACAAACCTTCCATCGATGGTTAGTCACGACTCTTCTGCGTTGTACGCGCGGAACATTCTGGATTTTCTAAAGTTGATTATCGACGAGGAGGGGAGGTTGGTCGTGGATACGGAAGATGAGATCGTCGCTGCGACTCTTTTGTGTTTGGAAGGGGCGTTAGCCCGGGCAGCGTGAAGACATAGGAGCGTACGCGATGGAGGTGCTTAACCATACGGTGATCGACGTGATCATCTTCGTATTGGCGATTTACGTTGGGTATCACGTTGTCTGGAATGTTACTCCAGCACTTCATACTCCGTTGATGGCGGTGACGAATGCAATCTCCGCAATCGTCATTGTTGGTGCGATGCTGGCGGCGGGTCTGACCGTGGGGACGTCAGGAAAAGTATTCGGCTCCGTGGCCGTCTTGTTGGCGGCCGTGAACGTGTTCGGAGGCTTTTTGGTAACGCGGCGGATGCTGGAGATGTTCAAGAAGAAGCAGCCGAGTAAACCGAGCCACAAGGAAGCAACTTAAATGGACCTGAGCACTGTCACTCTTCTCTACCTGGCGGCGTCTGTCTGCTTTATTCAGGCGCTCAAAGGCCTATCTAATCCGAAGACGGCGCGCATCGGTAATGCTTTTGGCATGACTGGGATGGCCGTCGCTATTGTCACGACGCTCGCGTTGATCGTAAGGCAGTCCAACGGCGTCGGCGTGGACATTCGAGCGGGCCTTGCTTTACTGTTCGCTGCTCTGATAACCGGGGGGGCTGTCGGCGCCTACGTTGCGGCGAAGGTCGAGATGACCAAGATGCCGGAACTGGTAGCGGCAATGCATTCGCTCATTGGGCTTGCTGCGGTTTGTATTGCCTATGGCGTTGTCTCCGAACCGTCGGCGTTTGGACTAGCCGCCGCGGGTCAGCCGATCCCGTATGGGAACCGCATTGAGCTCTTTGTCGGCACTTTGGTGGGCGCCATCACATTTTCCGGTTCCGTTATCGCGTTCGGGAAGCTGTCCGGAAAATACCGATTCCGGCTTTTTCAGGGAGCACCTGTTGTCTATGCCGGACAGCACCTGATCAATCTGGTTCTTGCGGCTGCGATGCTCGCCCTCGGTGTAATGTTCTTTCTGACGCAAGCCTGGCTACCGTTCGTGTTGATGACGGTCATTGCCTTCGTGCTCGGGGTTTTGATCATCATTCCCATCGGCGGTGCAGATATGCCGGTGGTCGTATCGATGCTGAACTCATACTCAGGTTGGGCTGCGGCGGGCATTGGCTTCTCGCTGAATAACCCGATGCTGATTATTGCGGGTTCGCTTGTTGGCTCCTCCGGCGCGATCCTGTCCTACATCATGTGTCGGGCGATGAATCGTTCTTTCTTTAACGTGATCTTGGGCGGCTTTGGCAATGAAGGGGGAGCGGCAGCAACCGGCGGCACCCAGGAGCAGAGGCCGGTCAGGTCAGGATCGGCAGACGACGCGGCCTTCGTGCTCGGAAATGCTGAAAGCGTGGTTATCGTGCCTGGCTACGGTCTAGCGGTCGCACGCGCACAACACGCCCTGAAAGAGCTTACCGACAAGCTGGTGGAGAGAGGCGTCGAAGTTAAGTACGCAATTCACCCCGTCGCTGGCCGGATGCCGGGACACATGAACGTGCTCCTCGCAGAGGCGGAGGTGCCGTACGAACTGGTCCGGGAAATGGAGGACATTAATGGGGAGTTTGGCCAGACTGACGTGGTGTTGGTATTGGGCGCGAACGATGTGGTCAATCCTGCGGCAAAGAATGATCCAAAGTCACCAATCGCGGGCATGCCGATTCTTGAGGCGTACAAGGCGCGTACGGTCATTGTGAACAAGCGGTCCATGGCGGCTGGCTATGCCGGGCTCGACAACGAGTTGTTCTACATGGACAAAACGATGATGGTGTTCGGTGACGCGAAAAAAGTTGTCGAGGATATGTTGAAGGCAGCATAGGCTTTTCACGAGATCTAGTCAGCAAGACTTTCCAGGATAGGTGACATGGTGCAGTCAAAGGAAAACAGCAAGCCAGTTGTTCTCGTGACGGGTGGCGGGAAGGGGGTAGGTCGGGGAATTACAGAGCAGTTCCTGGCCTCAGGAGCGAACGTAGTGATCTGCGGACGCTCGGCCCCTGAATCTATAACGGCAGGCCCGCACGGACCGGCGACTTTCGTTGCCGCCGATCTCCGCGATTCTGAGGCGCTGGAGAGGCTCTTTCAAGAAGTAATGGAGCGATTTGGCCGCCTGGACGTTCTGGTGAACAATGCAGGCGGGACGCCATTCGCGTTGGCGGCAGACGGGTCACCGCGTTTCCACGACGCGATCCTTCAACTGAATTTGCATGCTCCATTACAGGCGGCGTTGAAGGCCAACAAGATTATGCAGAAGCAGCAGGACGGCGGCGTAATCATCTTTATCGGCAGCGTTGGGGCTACGACGGCGAGGCCGGGGAGCGCAACGTATGCAGCGGCCAAGGCGGCCATCCTGAGTCTCACACGGTCCTTGGCTGTGGAGTGGGCGCCGAAGGTTCGCGTAGTCAGCGTCAGCCCCGGTCTCGTGCACACGGAGCAATCGCATCTGCACTATGGGGACGCTAACGGGATTGCGGCCGTCGCGGAGACGGTACCACTGAAGCGTATGGCACAACCTGAGGATATCGGGGATGCATGCGTTTTCATGGCGTCCAACGGCGCAGCATATATCAGTGGGGTCGATCTCCCTGTCCATGGAGGCGGCGAACGTCCAGCATTTCTCTCGGCGGCCAGCGTGAATCAATCGTAATCACGACAGTCGCCTCAAATTTTACTGACGAGCTTCCAGGTCAGGTAAGGGGAAGTCATGACTTCGGTAAATGCCAACACGCTGGGAAAGTCGATTGTCGTCGTCTCGGGGCCGTCTTTGGTCGCGCTGATTCCGATGGCTGTCGCACCGGCAATGCCGGCCATCGCATCTGCTTTTCCTGAATCAGGAGACGGGGCGTTTTTTGCGCAGATGGTGATGGCCGCGCCTGCCATCATGGTGATGCTAGGTGCCCCAATTGGGGGATGGGTTTCAGACCGGGTAGGTCGGCGTATCGTCCTTTTAACGGCGCTGGCGTTGTTCGTCGCAGCTGGCATCTTTCCGGTACTGGCACCGAGTGCCATCTCCCTGATTGTCTCGCGGCTCGTCTTGGGTGGGGCGGGAGGTGCGATTCTGACCTCTACTTTCGCGTTGGCAGGAGACTATGTTGGCCACGCTCGTGAGCGGATTCTCGGGTTTGCCGGCGCAGGCGCTGCTTCTTGTGCAATTATCGCGATGACCTTTGGAGGAAGACTGGTCGATGCATTTGGCTGGCGGGGACCGTTTATTCTTTACCTCATGGCAGTGCCAGTATTGCTTCTCAGCTTTTTTGTGGTTAGCGGCGGCCCGTCAGTTCGCGAAGCCAAGGTAGCAGGCAAGCATTCGGTACGAGGCTATATCCCGATCTATGCGCTAACCTGTGTGTTGTCCATAGGCCTGTTCATGCCAGGGATACAGGGCCCGTTTCTGTTGAATGCGAACGGGATCAATAGCGCAGCGACCATCGGCATGATCTTATCGTCCTACTCGCTTACTGCCGCGTTCGCTGCCGCATGCTACGGCCCGCTCAGACGTGTGTTGACAGCCAACAGCGTACTTGCGCTCGCCGCCTTCAGCCTAGGCGCCGGATCGCTCGCCCTGGCAGCTTCAGGCAGCGTTGCACAACTACTTGCGGGCTGTATCGTGACAGGCGTTGGGGCGGGGCTCGTTGAACCGGTGACGGTGTCGCTAATTCTGGGACGTGCGCACCCCGATATTCGTCAACGGGCTGTTGGTTTTTTGTTGAGCTCGGTTTTTCTTGGGCAATTCTTGAATCCCGTTGTGCTGAGCCCTTTGCGAGCGGCCTTTGATGTGCACGGCGCCTTCGTGGCAGTCGGGTTCGTCTTCGTCGTTTTTAGCGTCCTGATTCTCTCGATGGGAATAGGAAAATCGTCAGAAGCGGCTGGTGCTGCCGCGTCGGCGCAGAACTGATCGCGCAAAGAAGAGGTTCCATCAGGGATTCAACGCCCACAAAGTTTTCCTTGAACCGACTAAGCGCAAAGATGTGTTAAGACGTCTTAGGCGAAAAGAATGACTGACGGAGACACAGTATGAGCAACCACTTAAAGCCGGCAATGTTTCCCATTACCGAAGATGACGCTTTTATCGAAAGCATGCTTGACGACGCGAGCATCCCCACGTTGATGATGTCGTTGGTTCACATCACGGGAGACGTCAGCCTGCTGCGCGGAGCCATCCGTCTGCGCACGCCGCACATGGGTGAAACGCAAGGCGGGTTGTCCGAAGAAGAGAAGGACTCGGTGCGTAAGATGGCGCTGAGGGTGCTAGCAGACTTCAGGGACAAAGGATGTCGATTGCCGCCGCCTCCGGACGAGGAAACGGTGCGCGAAATGATGAATTTCCTTGTTGGAACGCAAGTTCCGGCCGACTACACACCATTTGTTCTCGAGGAGCTAGCGCTTGACGGGGAGGATGCGCGGATTCCTGCCTGGACTAAGGAAGTGCCCGAATCAGTCAAGCGCAAATTTCATGTGGTAGTGATTGGCGGCGGGATGTCTGGCCTGCTGTCGGCCATGCGGTTGAAGGAGGCTGGCATCCCCTTCACTGCCTTTGAAAAGAACGACAGTGTCGGCGGGACGTGGTACGAAAACCGTTACCCCGGTTGCCGCGTTGATATTCCGAACCACTTCTACTCCTATTCCTTCTATCCCAACCACGACTGGGAAGAATACTTCTCGCGCCAACCGGATCTGGCTGCATATTTTCGGCGTTTTGCGGACGAACACGGCCTCGGGGAGTACATCCGCTACAAAACGGAAGTCGTGTCAGCCCGCTTCGAGGAAAGCTCGGGCGCGTGGACTGTATCGGTCAAAGATGAGACGGGCAAGGAATATGATGTCTCGGCGAATGCCGTAATCAGTGCAGTCGGACAGCTGAATCGTCCGATGACGCCGAGCATCCCCGGCCAAGACCGATTTCAAGGTCCGCAGATTCATACGGGGGCTTGGCAATCGCAACACGACTTGCACGGTAAGCGGATCGCCGTAGTCGGCACGGGTGCGAGTGCATTTCAGGTGGTGCCGGAACTAGCAAAAATCGCCGGTGAACTTTTCGTCTTCCAACGCTCACCTGTGTGGATGTTCCCCAACCCTGACTATCATGCAACTGTCAGCGACAGCAAGAAGTGGATGCTGAAGCATGTGCCGTACTATGCTCGCTGGTACAGGTTCCTCATGTTCTGGCCTGGCAGCGGCGTGGCACTGAACAACTGGCGGTTTGATCCAACATGGCCTCATCCGGAGCGAGCGGTCTCGGCGGCGAATGACGACGAGCGAATCAAGCTGACCGAATGGATCAAAAATCAGATCGGTGATGACGAGGCGCTGCTGAAAAAAGTGATCCCGACGTATCCTGTGGGCGGTAAGCGGATGCTGCAGGACAACGGCAGTTGGTTGCGCGCTCTGAAACAGTCAAACGTTGAGCTGGTGACGGACTCTCCTCGCGAATTCGATGAAACGGGCATCTTCGGCCACAACGGGCATCATTATCCGGTAGACGCGATTGTCTACGCCACGGGATTTCATGCAAACAAATTCTTGTGGCCAATGGAGATCACTGGACGCGAAGGAGTCAAGCTGAGTGATTTCTGGGGGGATGAGCCCCGGGCCTACCTCGGTATTACAGTCCCCGGCTTTCCAAATCTGTTTTGTCTTTACGGCCCGGGTACAAATCTCGCACACGCGGGAAGCATCATCTTCCATTCTGAATGTCAGGTGCGTTACGCGCTCGCTGGCATCAAGGCAATGATCGAGAACGGTCATCGAGAGATGGACGTGAAGCCAGCGGTGTTCCAGGAATTCAATCAACGCCTGATTGCCGAACTCGATCAACTTGTCTGGTCCCATCCGTCCGTCAACAACTGGTACAAAAACAGTAAAGGCAGGGTCGTGAATACGTCGCCTTGGTCGCTGGCGGATTACTGGAAATGGACCCGCAAGCCCGATCCGGAAGACTACGAGTGGCGATGACGTAAAGGGAGCGTCCGCCGCGACCTCGGAATGCGACTAAGAGGTCTAGCGGCGTGAATCCCCGGCGCTTTCGGTCGCCTCATGCCTCTCCGCTGAAGGATAACTAACTTTGAATCGCCAAGCGAGCTATTCAACACCATCGACCGGCGTTGTCGTAACCAGCGGCGCGTCAGGGATCGGGTTGGCGACAGCTGAGGCACTTGCGGCCGTTGGCCGGCCGGTTGCGCTTTGGGATATCAATCGCGATGCGGTTGAGGACAACGTTAAGCGCTTGAAAGGGGATTTCGGAGCTGCCGCCGCAGGGATTGGGATCGACTTGCGGGACCCATCCATGATCGACGGGGCTCTTGCCATGACCCGTGATGCCATCGGAACTATCGGCGGACTCGTGCACGCGGCCGGAAGCGTGCAGGCTACCGGACTGCAGGGAGTAACGTCGCAGTCATGGGACGACGGGTTGAACGTGCATCTCCGGCCGCTCATTCTCATCGTCTAGGCGATGCTCCCCGATCTGCGCAAACACGCGGGTTCATCGGTGTTGCAATTGCGTCGATGAACGCGTCCCTTGGTAACGGGATGATTCCGATCTATACGGCCGCAAAGGGCGGAATCATCTCGCTTGTGCGTTCCATGGCCGACGCCCTTGCGGTGGACGGTATTCGCATGAATACCGTTTCGCCGGGCATGATCGATACTCCCATGCTTGCGGGTGGGGACGAACGCGGCGTCGATGAGGCGCTGGTCGCGAGGTGGAAACAGAGAATCCTGCTAGGTCGCATCGGACGTCCGGAGGAGGTCGCGCGAGTCGTCCGTTTCCTGTTGTCTGACGAAGCCAGCTACGTGACGGCGGCGGAAATGATCGTCGATGGTGGCAACGTGTCGTCGCAGCGATTTTGACGAGTTTGAGTCTCCGCTTCTGGCGGATGCGTCCGATGCATGTATGTAGTTCGATGACGTCGCCTGCGTCCGATTCTTGGCGATGCCTTTTTGACTTCGTCAAGGCGGCGACGGCCGCGTCGTCGATCATCGCAGTGTTCGAAGTCGTTCTTGAGCGCTTCTAGCGCCGCCGGCTCGCCCAACCTTTTCGCCCTTTTAAAGACGAACCCTGGTTTCAATCTTTGACCAAAGAACGCGGGTTGTCGTATCCGCTCTGACCGTCGATATTCGACGAGGGCAGTATGACCCCGGATGGCGAAACAAGCGCGCAAAATTCCTCCGGCGAAGCATGAATCGCCGGAGGCCTATGTAGCTTGTTCCTTACGGAGGAGTGGCTTGTTCTAGATCCCGAACTGTCGTCCGGCGACCCCGCCGCCGTCCACGACGGCCACGCGGCAATATGGCCGACTCGACGTCATGTTCAATAATGCGCCTCAACTAGCCGCATCACTTGCTGCCGGGTCGCCTACATCGGTTTGGACAAACAGCCCATTCACCTCTTCCGCGATCTCTGTGCCGTCGCTCGTATCGACGCCTCCGATTACCACGTGTGCGCCTTCTTGGGCAAATCGAACCGCTGAGGCTCTGCCAAGGCCTGAAGACCCTCCGGTGACGATCACTACCTTCTCAGAAAATCTCTGCATGGCTACTCCGCTCGTGATTGACAGGTGCTGTGTCCGGTTACCGGCGGGAGTCCCGTTCGGTGCGCAGGTATTTCTGCATGTCCACACTTCCGTCGTTCCAGTTCCGATTACCCCACCAATGATTTCGTCCAAGCAGGTCAGCCATAGCGGGACCGTAACGGGCAACCAGGTCATCGCTAAAGGGGCCATAATCCTCGAGTGGACGATATGCGAGCCGACAATACGTTGCATGGAGCATCACACGCTCGCCTTCACGAGTACGCGGGAAGTTCGCGTGCCAAAGTCTTCCGTCCCACATCCCGACCGATCCGCGGGGGCTTGCAAGGGGAACAGCGCCGACTGCAGCCTCGACTTCTTCCGGGGTAGGGTGACGACCCTTTCGGTGCGACCCAGGAATCACTTTCGTTGCGCCGGATGCTTCGTCGAGGGTGTCATCGCAATACCAGCATGCCGTCATGAGCGCGTTATGCTCTGGGAACGGAGCGGGGATCCAAGACTGGTCGCAATGCAATGTCATCGCATTAGCTCCCTGGAACCGTACGCTTCCGCTGATCTGACTGATTTGGGCACCGCGTCCACACATAAATTCGATCATTGTGAGGATCTTCGGATTCAGCGTAGCCTCTGCGATGGATGGATCCCTAGTCAACAAAAAGTCGCTCGATACGCCTTTTTTGGTAATACCGAAGTACTGACCCCTGTCTTCGTTGCAACATCGCATGATCGCGCTACGCAGACTCGCGAAGAACTCGTTTGAGGCGACGTCTTTGACAACCGTGTACCCGAGCGTCTCCATGTCCTCGACGTTTTGTTCAAGCCGATGTTTTCTGATTCGCTCGGTGAGATCAGGCGATACGGCGAACATTGGGAGGGACTCGTGATCTTGAAGATCAAGTATTTGCATTGCATTGTCTCCGGTCCAGTGTATCCACGAGGTGGCGCGACGGTAGAATCGTCGCGCCGCATAGGTTCGCGGTAGGCTAAACTTATCGTGAGTTCGTACCGGGCATCGTTACTCAAACGATCAAAGATGGATGCCTGTTCGATCAAACTGGAGACGACTCGATGGAAGCTTTGGATTCCACCCCTTTTGCTGAGCTTTTTCTCCAACTAGAGGCGCGCCTAGTCCACGAGCTTCGCCGAAGTGGGGCGTCGATAAGTGACACTCCGATTGTCCCGATGCACGCGCATTCAAGCCGATCGTCGGGCGCGGGCCTCGCCAACCTTTATCGCTTCGCCGCAGACGTCTTGAACGAAAAGGTCGCGCGCGAGAATGGGCATCCGCCGATGACTAAACATGAGGTAGATCTCATGTGCCGGTGCATGGCAACAAGGAAGACCCTCGGGGAGGCAATCACGATTGCGCGCGAGTTTTGTGCGATGTTGCACCCCCGCGCTGCTACCCTTGAGCTACGTCTGGAAAGCGGCGCCGCCACGTTCCTGATGCACCCCGTCCGGCGCAAGACATCCTCTGCCGCCTGCCTGCTGGATGTGACGGGCTTACTGTGCTTCATTCATTTCTTTGGTTGGCTGCTCGGACGCCCGGTGAGTCCAGTGGTCGTCTATCTTGCCCATCCGGAAAGAGAGGACGTCGCGGCTTTCTTGGGTGTATTGGGTGCACCTGTTGTCGTGGGTGCCGATTCCTCAGGTTTCAAATTCGATGCTGCGCTGTTGAAGAGCAAGATAATTCGCCAGCCTGTCGAACTTGACGACTGCCTGGAACGCTTACCCTTCGATTTCGTCGCTAGCCCGGCTTCAACCGTGTCCGCGGCGCAGCGCGTGCGCTCGCTTCTAGACGCGGCCATGGCGGTTGACCGTCCGCTTCTGCGTGTTGCCGAAATCGCTAATGCGCTGAACCTGACAAGCATTACGCTGCGCCGCCGGCTTGCGAGCGACGGAACGAGCTACAACGAGCTGCGAGAGCAATCTTTGAAGAACGCTGCCCAGCACTATCTTGCCAACACTACTTGGTCGATCGATAAAATAGCGTCGCGACTTGGATTCAGTAGTGCAGCGGCGTTTCGTAGAGCTTTCGTCAACTGGTGCGGACTGTCCCCGAGCCGATATAGGAGGGCGATGTGGCCGAATGTGCGTCCGGACGAGTCATAGGTCAGGTGCTTGGCGTCGCCAATCGAACTCCCGTCTTTATGCTGCCGCGCGGGGAATCATGAGTGACCTCCTATCCCGGAGCGCTTACATTGCTCTCCGCGGCGCGACAGCGTGACACGCAGGATCGTCAGGAGCGGATGTCAGCCGGCTCGAAGCTGCTATGCAACGACCCCGCAGCCCACGACAGAGCCTCGTCGGCTGCGTCCAGAACCCCTAGCATGCTGGCGAATCCGTGAATCTGCCCTGGCCATCGGCGCATATGGACTGGAACTCCCGCCTTCATCAACGTGAGGCCGTATGCTTCTCCTTCGTCACGGAGGGGATCGAACTCCGCAGTCAAGATAGTCGCGGGAGCGACACGCTCCAGCGCTTTCTGCTTATAGGGCGATGCCAACGGATGCTGTCTAGCGTTATTGTCTGGCAGATATTGATTCCAGAACCATTCCATCATTTCTCGCGTGAGGTAATAGTCGTTCCCCATTTCGGTGTAGGACGGGGTACCTAGGCTGCAGTCTGTGACAGGGTAGAGCAGGACTTGGTGCTTGAGCTCAACGCCGTGATCGCGAGCCTTTTGTGCGATGGCCGCTGCAATGTTGCCTCCCGCGCTATCGCCGGCGACCGCAACCCGGTTAGGGTCTCCGCGCAGACCAGTTCCATTACCACGCAGCCAGTTAAGTGTGGCCCACCCATCCTCGATAGGGGCAGGGAACTTGAATTCGGGCGCGAGCCGATAGTCAACGGATACGACTAAAGAAGTGGCTCGTTTTGCGAGGCAGCGGCAAACATTGTCATGCAATGCAGGGGAACCAAAGACGAAGCCTCCGCCGTGAAAATAGAGCGTCAGCGGTAATGAAGCGGCGTTGGGCAGCGGATAGTAAAGCCGCAACTTCAATGGGCCGCCAGGCCCTTCGATGGTTCGATCCTCAATAGCCGCAACCTGATCGCCCTCCGCGAATGGCGATGGGGCAGGCGGAAGCTCCGCCAGGACAGATCGGGCGCAGGTGCCGTCAGACGAGTAGTCAATGGGGGGCATCATTGCGAGAATCCGGAGTGCCCTTGCGGCTTGCGGATCGAGTGGCATGGTGCTCCTTTATCAGATACCGGATGCGATGGATGAGCGAAGTATTTGCTCTGCTCGGTGTTCCACTGCGGCGAGGACCTCTGCATGCGGGACGATCCAGAACTTCCCGGCGTCCACCTCGGACAGCAGATGTTTGGCAAGTGCTTCCGGTGCCATCCCCTCTCGAATCACATGCTGAAGGGTCGCCTTTATGGCAGCGTGGGTCGAACCGACGCTCTCACCTTGCTGCAAAGAGGAGGCGATTCCGGTTCGAACCGCGCGAGGGCACACGACGGAAACTTTGATGGGCGCTTTACGTAGCGCCAATTCAGCGGCGAGACACTCGCTGTGTGCGACGACACCATACTTTGACACAGTATAGGCAGCTACATCACATCCCGGTGTCAGGCCCGCCATCGATGCGATGTTGACGATGTGCCCACCACTGTCGAGCATGCGAAGTACGAAGCTTCGGGTCGCGTGGATGACGCTCCACAAGTTGATGTCGATCGTTCGCTTCCAACCTGGGAGGGAGGTCTGCCAGCAGTTTCCCGACAGCAACACGCCCGCGTTATTGACGAGCTGATGCACCCGTTCTGCAACATCGAAGGCGAGACTCGCAAGCCGTTCTATGTCGTCTTCTTTGGAGACGTCGGTCGTGACGGGGACCACAGTTGAACCGAGCACCCGCGCATATCCGACGGTTTCATGTAGCCCCCGTGCATCGATATCTGATGCTATGACCGCGTCGCCACGGCGAGCCAACGCGAGGACGAGGGCGCGTCCGATGCCAGATGCAGCGCCCGTTACCACGGCCACTTGGGGTATTTTCCGATCTCCCACTTGGTTTTCCTGTCCCGATTTAATACACCGTCCATGCTCTGGGGGCAGTATCCGCCTCCGCAACTGAATGGCATCGTCCGTGCGGACTACGAGCGATGCCATGAACGCTGCCGAGATTCGGTAGCGACGCGGTCGCCCGCGAATCAGGGGAAAATGTCTCGCAGCACAATGGCTCGCTGCTGCGCTAAGCCAGACATCGTTAGTCTTTTTGGACGATGCTGGGCACGTCGCTCGATGAAAAGATTCCGTAACGCTGCGGTGCCCTCGGCTCCGCAATTACCCTTATGCGATACGGAGACGAGCCATGACGATTCAGCCGGTGCCGAAGGTTACTGTGCCGAGCGAGGCGGAACTGTTGCAGAGTGCCCGCGAGATGGTGCCTCGATTACTGGAGCGGGCGGAGCAGGCTGAACGTGATGCTCGGGTCCCGGACGAGACCGTCCAGGAGATGCAAGACGCGGGCTTCTTCCGCGTCTTGCAACCCCGACACTTTGGCGGCTTCGAGCTTTCCCCACGCGTCTTTTATTCGATCCAGATGATTCTGGCGGAAGGGTGCATGTCGACCGCCTGGATCTATGGCGTTCTGGGTGTGCATCCCTGGCAATTGGCCCTGTTTGATCCGAAGGCGCAGGAGGAAGTCTGGGCGCGAGATCCGTCTACGTTGGTCGCGTCGACCTATATGCCGGTCGGTAAGGTCACGCCGACGGAAGGCGGCTTTCGCCTCTCTGGCCGTTGGAGCTTTTCGAGCGGATGCGAGCACGCGGAGTGGATCTTTCTGGGGGGAATGGTTCCCCCGTCGGAGGACGGCGGCGCGCCAGAGTACAGAACGTTCATGCTTCCAAAGTCTGACTACCAGATCGTGCACAACTGGAACACGTTTGGACTTAAGGGCACGGGCAGTCATGACATCGTCGTAGAGGACGTGTTCGTCTCGGAATACCGCACCCATCGGACGAGGGACGATTCGGCTGCCGCGCGTCCTGGCGCCCAGCTCAACAATGGCGCGCTCTATCGCTTGCCGTTCGCCCAGGTCTTCGTTCGCGCCGTGTCCTCGTCGTGTATCGGCGGTCTGCAAGGCGCACTGAACACTTTTCGACGCACCGCAGCGCAGCAGGTCAGTCGGAACTTTCTTGGTGCAACGGCGAACGACCCGAGTGCCCAGCTTGTGGCATCCGAGGCTGCGTCAGCGGTTGATCAACTGAAAACGACCTTATTCAGAAACTTCGACGCGATGATGGCTTGCGCCGACCGCGGTGAGGCTGCACCGATTGAGGACCGTCTGTTGTACCGTTTTCAATCGTCGCAGGCGCCGGACATCTGCGCTCACCACGTTAGTCGGCTGCTGAAGTCGTGTGGAGGATCGGGCATCTATATGTCGCACCCGATGGTTCGCTTCTTCTTGGACATACATGCCGGGCGGGCGCACGTGGCGAACTATGCGGATCCCGTAGGCCGCAACTTCGGTGGCTTCTTGTGCGGGCTGGAAAACAAAGACAACACTGTCTGAAGTTTGGGAATCGATATGTCAGCCTTCATGAGAACTCGCCTTGTCGACGGCGGGCCAGAACGTCAATCGTCTTCTTCGGTTGCGGATGCCACGGATCCTTCGTATGAGGTGGATGTGGTGATTGTCGGCTCAGGCGCAGGGGCCATGCTCGCAGCCTGTCGGGCTCACGACAATGGCCAGTCTGTTTTGATCGTTGAGAAGACGCATCTTTACGGCGGTACGTCCGCCGTTTCGGGCGGCGGACTTTGGATTCCCAATAACGATCATATTGAAGGCGATGGAGGAAGCGACAGCCCTGAAGACGCGCTTGCTTATCTGTGGGCCGCAACGAAGGGCGAAGTTGGCGAGGAAAAGTTGAAGGCGTTTGTCAGGTTCGGTCCTGAGATGCTTCGGTATGCAGAAGCTAGAACGCATGTTCGCTACCGTGCAAATCCTTACTACGCCGACTATTACCAACATCTTCCCGGGGCCAAGATGGGATACCGGGCCCTAGACGCTCAGCCGTTCGACGGCAAGCGCCTTGGTCGCGACATCCTGAAAATGCGCGAGACCTCACCGACTATGCTGATCTTTGGTCGTGTGACGATGAGCACGAGCGAAGCCGTGACCATGCTCTCTCGCGCACCAGGGTGGCGAAAGTGTGCGTGGCGGGTGATCCGCAATTACGCGCTCGATTTGCCCTGGCGATTCGTCAGTCGTCGGGATCGGCGCCTGAATATGGGGAGCGCGCTCGTTGGTGCGCTCCGGCTGTCCCTGATGGAGCGAAACGTTCCTCTCTGGCTGAATACGCCGATGAAGTCGTTGATTGTCGAAGATGATCAGGTCGTGGGTATCACAGTCGAGATGAAGGGACGCGACCTGCAGGTTCGTGCGAAGCGCGGCGTCATTCTCGCGTCCGGCGGATTCGAAAGCAATCAACAGATGCGCGAGCAGTACCTGCCGCAACCGACGAGTGCTGAATGGACTGGCGCTCCGCGATGCAACACCGGGGACGGCATCAATGCGGGAGTGAATGCAGGTGCGGCGCTCGGCAATATGCAGCATGCATGGTGGACGCCTACTGTGCACGTTCCCGGCGAAGAGAAGCCGCGAGGATTGTTCTCTGAACGCGCTTTGCCGGGTTGCATCGTTGTAAATCGCCTCGGAAAGCGATTCGCAAATGAAGCGCAGGATTACCTCGACTTCGTTCTTGCGATGTACGAGGACCATGCAAATTCCGGCGCGAATCTGCCGGCGTGGATGGTCTTCGACGCACGCTTCAGGAAAAAATACAACGCCGGTCCACTCGTAGCGGGTTCGATCCTGCCGGACAGGTTGCATCCCCGTCACTGGCTAGGAAAGGTCTACTTCCGCGGCGACACCCTCGAGGCACTCGCCTGGCAGATCGGTGTGAACCCCGAAGGCCTAAAGAAAAGCGTCGACCGCCTCAATGAGTTTGCAAGGACAGGTGTCGATCTTGAGTTCAACAAAGGGGGTAACGCATACGATACCTTCTACGGCGACCATTCAGTGAAACCCAATCCGTGTCTTGCGCCACTCGAGGAAGGTCCGTTCTATGCGATCCGTTTGGATGCGGGTGACATCGGAACCAAGGGAGGCTTGGTAACTGACGAGTTTTCCAGGGTGCTTCGCGCCGATGGCAGTCCGATTCCGGGCCTCTATGCAACGGGAAACACGTCCGCTTCGGTGATGGGCGGTTCGTATCCGGGAGCTGGCGCGACGCTTGGCCCCGCGATGACCTTTGGATATATCGCAGCAAACCATATTGCCGGAGTCTACGATGCTCAAAGAGACAGTGTGTGTAGTGACCGGCGCTAGCCGGGGAGTTGGGCGAGGGGTCGCGATCGGGTTAGGTGCGGCGGGAGCGACCGTCTACGTTACCGGTCGGACGGCAAACGCTAGCGGACAGAAGCTTCCCGGTACAGTCTATGAGACCGCTGACGCTGTCACCGCGGCTGGAGGACGGGGAATTCCGGTAATTTGCGACCACGGTTCTGACGCGCAAGTCCGCGAGTTGTTCGAGCGAGTAAATGCCGAAAGCGGTGCACTTGATATTCTGGTTAATTGCGCAATCGCGATTCCGGACGGGCTCACGGATGTAGCGCCGTTCTGGGAGAAACCCTTAGGCATGACCGACCTCTTCGGGGTGGGCATGCGTTCGACCTACGTGGCAAGCTATTACGCGGCACCCCTGCTATTGAAACGTGGCTCCGGGCTGATCGTTAATATCTCATCTGCAGGTGGGCGCTGTTACATGCATGGACCAGCCTATGGGGCAGCGAAGGCTGCTACCGATAAGATGTCGTTCGACATGGCCCATGATTTCGCCCCTTACGGGGTACATGTTGTGACGCTTTGGCCAGGGCTTGTCAAGACCGAGCGCACACTCGCTGTGTGCAACCTGGAGCCGGAAAAGTACGGAGGCTGGCTTGAGCTAGGGGAGTCTCCCGAATTTCAAGGGCGCCTCGTTGCGGCGATTTTCGAAGACCCTGCTCGAGCGTCTCGGTCAGGAAAGGTCTTCTACGGAGCTGAGCTTGCGCTCGAGTACGGCGTGAGAGACATTGACGGGAAGCAGCCGCCCTCCCACAGGCCGATGCTTGGAGATCCACCGGAATTTTCGGCAGCCGTGGTCGAATGAGTTTTGTGCTCCGGCCTAATCGAGGATGAACCGGTTGTCGGTGTGCTTCAAAATTATTAGTGTCCACCAGCCAGTAGAACCTTTTTGGAGGCAGCACGGAAATGGGCCGAGTCCAGGACAAGATTGTGTTGCTCAGTGGTGCTGCAAGCGGAGTCGCGAGGGAGACTGCGACTATGCTCGCGCGTGAGGGAGCTACTGTTGTGCTGGCCGATATTGACGAGCAAGCCGGACGATGCGCAGCACGTGATATTGGCCAGAACGCAAGCTTCGTTCGCCTAGACATAACGAACGAGGCTGATTGGCACGACGCTCTGTTGAATGTTCGTGCCAGATTTGGACGGATTGATGCGCTTGTCAACAGCGCAGCCATATGCCGAGCGGAGTCGATTGAGGACACCTCGCTGGACCTTTTTCGCACGGTTCTGCGCGTCAACGCGGAAGGCACCTTCCTCGGTTGCAAGCATGCCGTTCTTCATATGAAGGAAACGGGTGGTGGGTCCATTGTCAATCTTTCTTCAACTGCCGCGCTCGTCGGACACACGGGGTTGTGCGCCTATACAGCGTCGAAAGGCGCAGTGACCGCACTTACGCGCAATGTCGCCGCGCACTGTCGTCAAAAAAGGTATCGCATCCGGTGTAATTCGATTCACCCAGCCGGAATCCGAACAGCAATGTCTGCGGCCATGCTGGAGGCAATGGACGAAGAGACGATGAGCTTTGAGTCGAATCCTCAGTCGGGAGTGTGTGAGCCCCAGGACGTAGCGCACATGATCCTGTATCTCGTCTCGGACGAATCGCGGTTTATCAATGGAGCAGAGTTTCGCGTTGACAACGCGTATCTGACTTCGATCGGTTAGGGCATCGCAGGTATTAGAAACATGAACGCACCCAAATATCATACGCTGCGAGTTCGAACAGTCATCGACGAGACGGCAGACGCAAGATCGCTCGTTTTCGATGTGCCACCTGCTCTGACGGAAGCTTTCAAATATCGACCCGGTCAGTTCCTAACGCTGAGGCTGCCAATCAATGGGCGACATGTCCCTCGGTGTTATTCCCTGGCTAGCTCGCCTGCTGTTGACGAGCCGCTTCGTGTGACAGTGAAGCGTGTTCTTCAAGGCGTGGCTTCTAACTGGGTATGCGATACGTTGCAGGCTGGCGACGAAGTCGACGTGCTAGAACCGGCGGGCGTTTTTTCGCCGAAGAATCTTGACAGCGATTTCATGCTTTTCGGCGGCGGTAGCGGGATCACCCCAATATTGTCGATACTTCGTTCGGCACTTCTGTCGGGGCGGGGACGAATTTGCCTCATTTACGCCAACCGCGATGAGCAATCGGTCATCTTCAAGGAAGAACTGAAGGCCTTGGCGTCGGCCTATCCGACTCGGCTGCAGGTGACTCATTGGTTGGACTCCGTGCAAGGCATTCCATCTGTCGCGCAACTGGCTGATTTGGCGCGTAGCTGGCGACATGCGGACTGTTTCATTTGTGGGCCCGGCGCTTTTATGGACGCAGCAGTTGCTGCGCTTCACGCACTGGAGATTGATCAGCGAAGGATTCACGTTGAGCGGTTCGTGTCTCTTCCGGACGACACGGGTGAGAACGAGGCGCCGCGTCTGGAAGCGCACACGGACGCCACGGTTGAACTCGAGGTTTTCCTGGATGGGCAGCAACATAAGGTGTCTTGCTCGCCCAACGAGACGCTGCTCGATGCCATGCTACGCGCAGGTATCCAGGCTCCATACTCTTGCCGTGCCGGCGCGTGTGCGACCTGTATGTGCACACTTGAGGCGGGTAAGGTCCGCATGAAAACTAATGATGTGCTCGACAAAAACGACCTCTCGCAAGGATGGACACTTGCCTGCCAAGGTGTCGCGGAGAGTCCGCACGTTGTCGTCCGTTTCCCCGATTGAAATTTGACCCTGCGAACGGGTTTATCCAGAGACACATCATGTTGCCTTCAGTTATTACCATCCCACGCGTGCTTGTACAAACGGTCAAAAGCCACGGTGAAAACGTCGCAATAGAAGTAGATGGTGAACGCTGCACGTACCGCGAACTTTATCAACTGGCTTTGCGAGCGGCCGCGTCTCTGATTGCTAACGGTGTGTCACATGGCGATAAGGTCGCCATCTGGGCACCCAACGGCCCGCGTTGGGTTGTTGCCGCGTTGGGAATACAGTTCGCCGGGGCGTCGCTCATTCCGGTCAATACGCGGATGCGTGGGGTTGAAGCGGCTCAGATTCTTGAAGACGCGGGCGCACGTATTCTCTTTTGCGCTGGCCACTTTCTCGGAAATTATTATCCGGACCTGCTTGGTACACATCGGCCGGCGACGCTGGAGAAACTCGTCGTATTTCACGGTGCGCGTACTGGCGACATTGACTGGTCGATGTTTCTGGACGAAGGTGTGACTGTTTCGGATGCGGCGGCCGAGACCAGAAGCCAGGAAGTGCGACCGGACACGGTCTCGGACATTATGTTCACGTCAGGGACCACCGGGCATCCGAAGGGTGTCATGAGCACGCACGGGCAAAACTTGCGCGCAATTGACGCCTGGGCAAGTGCAATGGAATTGACTGCCTCTGATCGTTATCTGATCGTCAATCCGTTTTTTCATGCCATGGGGTACAAGGCGGGGTGGCTTGCTGCTCTGACGCGAGGAGCGGCGATTCTTCCGCATCCGATGTTTGATACCGAAGCGATCCTGAGTGCGATTGAGCGGGAGCGTATCACCGTGCTGCCAGGACCGCCGACCGTGTTCCACAGCCTGTTAAACGACCCGCGTCTCCCGTCGACAGATCTTTCCAGCTTGCGAGCTACGATCACCGGTTCGACCACGGTGCCGGCTACGCTGATTGCTCGCATGAGGGAGGAACTCGGTTTCAAGGTGGTTCTTACCGGCTACGGTCTCACGGAGTCTTGTGGATTCGCGACTCTGACAGACGCGTCTGACGCGCCAGAAACGGTGGCTACCACCTGCGGACGTGCGATGCCCGGAGTGGAACTGCGAATCGCCGACGAACTGGGCCGCCCGGTTGCCGCCGGTAATCCCGGGGAGGTCTGGATCCGCGGATACAACGTGATGCGAGGCTATCTGAACAATGAAACCGCCACCCGCGAAACGGTTGACGCTGAAGGATGGCTGCACACTGGTGACGTAGGTATGGTCAACGACGACGGCTATCTACGGATCACGGACCGGTTGAAAGATATGTACATCGTCGGTGGCTTCAACTGCTATCCCGCCGAAATCGAGCGGATAGCTGCAGCCCATCCTGCGATCTCGCAGATTGCCGTTGTCGGAGTGCCGGACGCGCGGATGGGCGAGGTTGGGCGCGCGTTTATCGTCTTGCGACCCGGTGCAGCGCTTAGGGCAGACGAGTTCATCGGGTGGTGCCGGGAAAATATGGCGAACTATAAGGTTCCGCGCTTCGTCGACTTCGTCGAAGGGCTGCCCACTAACCCGTCTGGCAAAGTACTGAAACGCGAACTGCGTGAGACACCTCCCATAGCACACGGCGAAAAGGTTGGCTGATGTGTCGGTGGGCCGAATCTGAAGAATGAACCGACACAGTTGACGCGCCGTCAGGATGGAACTCAAAACCCCCACTGCGACGAAGCGATACGCTTCTGCTCGTAAGTGAGGCATGGAGCAAATAATGCAGATTGAGCTTCAGGGTCGCACTGCACTTATAACGGGTTCAACGCGAGGCATTGGGGCTGCCATTGCCAGGCAGCTCGCTGCATGCGGGGCACGGGTCATATTGCATGGTCGCAGCCAGGATTCGGTGGCTCAAGCTGTCGGCCGTTTGCGAACCCAAAATCCTGGCGTCGAAGTGTTGGGCGCCGCCGGCGACCTGGCGTCTGAGGGTGGCTGCTGCGGCATTCTTCGATTGATCGATGACGTTGACGTTCTGGTGCACAACGCCGGCATTTACGAATGGTTGCCTTTTACGGACATCACTGATGATGCCTGGTTGCGGATGTTCAATGTTCACGTGATGGCAGGCGTGCGATTGGCGAGGGCAGCGTTGCCGCGCATGCTAAAGAAGAACTGGGGACGAATCGTATTCATCAGCTCGGATTCAGGCATGTACATCCCGGGAGAGATGATGCACTACGGCGTAACTAAAGCTGCTGAGCTTGCGCTGATGAGGGGACTTTCCGAACTCTCAAAGAGCAGCGCAGTCACGGTTAACGCCGTGCTACCAGGGCCTACTGCCGTGGAGGGCGCCGAAGGTTTCTTCGACGATTACGCCGCTCGGAATGATGTTCCTCGCGAATCGGCGGAACGGCACTTCATCCGGGCGTCACGGCCGACATCGTTGATTGACCGGATGGCCAGCGTTGACGAGGTTGCAAACCTCGTCACTTACGTCTGTTCCCCACTTTCGTCTGCGACGAACGGAGCCGCTCTGCGTGCCGAAGGCGGCATCTTGCGACACTTATAGCGAACCGCGCTGGGCTGGACTGGGTCGACGGTCTCCGCGACCACCCTTAGTCCAAAGTGACGATGTAACGCCCAGGCTCTCAGCCTGAGAATGAGACTTGGGGCGTAGCCTGACTGCTTCCGCCGTCTGGCGGATGGTGCTGCGCGATTCAACTTGACGCCCCTTTAAATTCAATTGGGGAAGTCACGCGGAGAAACGAATGTCATCAGTTCAGCCTATCAGCACAGTTCCAATTCAGAAAATCAAGGCAGGCCCTCTCCCCGATCGTTACGCTCGGGGGTGGCATTGTCTGGGTCTTACCGAAAAATACAAGGATGGAAAGGCGCATTCCATTCAGGCTTTCGGCACCAAACTCGTCGCCTTCAAAGGCGAAGACGGCAACGTGTCGATTCTGGATGGCTATTGCCCCCATATGGGGGCGGATCTGAGTCTTGGCTGCGTGGAGGGTAACACGGTCACATGTGCGTTTCATCACTGGAGGTGGGGAAGCGATGGTGCCTGTAAGGCAATCCCGTACGCTCGACGTATTCCACCAAAAGCTCGGCTGAAGTCCTGGCCCGTTGTCGAGCAGAACAAGCTTCTGTTCGTCTGGAATGATCCGGAAGGTAATGCGCCTGACCCGACCGTGGCGATTCCACGTATTGCGGCGTGTTTTTCGGACAAGTGGACCGATTGGAAGATCGAAGAATGGAAGATCAACACGAACGTACGGGAGCTAGTCGACAACCTTGCCGATATGGCGCACTTCGGTCCCGTGCACGGTCAGAAGATTGACTACTTTGCAAACGTCTTCGACGGGCACGTGGGATACCAGATGGCGCGCGGAGGGCACGAGACGCTTTCCGACGGCGAGCTTGTTGCGGATGACGCCTATTTCGGCCCCGCATACCACATCACTCGGATGTGCGCGAACGTCGGCGGGAACATCCTCAACTCCATTCTTTTGAACTGTCACGTTCCGATCGACCAGGACCACTTCATTCTTCGGTTCGGCGTAATTGTCGAAAAGAATCCAGCTTTGTCAGATGCTGAAAACGAGGCGGTTGCAGATAACTACATCACCCTGACCCAGAATGCGTTCCATCAGGACGTTGAAATCTGGGATTCCAAAACGCGCGTGGACAACCCCGTTCTTTGCGACGGCGACGGGCCGGTCTATCAACTGCGGGAATGGTATTCCCAGTTCTATACGGATGCCGCAGAAGTCAAGAAAAGTCCGCGGAATGTGTTCGAATGGCGTCGTGAAGTTGGCACCTGGAGCCAACGAGAAGACATTCCGCCGGAAGCTGTCAGTGACCTCGACAAGATCTGACGTTGTTTCTCGCTGATTGTATCGTTGACGCAAGCCGGTAGTCAGGAATTCACGCCGGCTTGCACGAGGCAGCGCAGCGAACGCGAAGAGTTCCCTTCTGCGCCCCTTTCCTCAAATTCCGTCTTTAGGTGCCTGACCGAAGGTCACCGCAATCTATCCCGCTTTTTCTCTCGCGGTCGCAATTGTCTGCGGAAATCGCTGACGGACTTCTCTATATCTCCCACGTTCGCCGCCGCCAGTTCCGGCCGTGGAAATGACCAAAGGATTGGTCACGTCGTCAGTGGCCAGGGCGAGATTGGATATGTACCCAGTCCCGTAGCAGCCGTCCCCAGTTGGATTGTGAACCGTAGTCTCATTGGACGATGCCTTGAATAGGTCGCACGCCGAAAATCAACCTCAACAGTTGAACTTATCGGGAGCATCGATGATTGATATCCGCGCATTGGCCTATGTCGTCGTCCAGGCCACTGACGTCGACCGGTGGAAACGCTATGGCGAAAAGGTCGTGGGAGCCATGGCGGCAGATGCGCCCGACGGTGGCGCTTACGTGAAGTTCGATGAGCGCCCATACCGCTATTTAATCGTGCGGGGTGAGGCGGATCGCTACCTGGCATCCGGCTGGGAAGTTCAAGACCATGAAGCATTCGAAGCGGCACGCGGGCTCTTGCAAGCGACCGGGGTTGAAGTCACCACCGCAACAGACGCAGAGCTTGATGCCCGGCAATTTCGGAACATGCTGTGGTTTCTCGATCCATCAGGCAACCGTCATGAGATCGTCTGGGGACTTAAATCGGCGTTCGTTCCCTTCGACTCGCCTGTCAACGTCCCTTCATTTGTGACAGGCGCTCTCGGCATGGGCCACACAGTGCTCGCGGCACCCCGCTTCGATGAGACCTGGGCGTTCTTCCGAGACATCATGGGCTTTCGCATCTCGGACATCTATAGCCATCAGACAGGGCCGGACGCGCCCGTTCAGCGGCTCTACTTTACCCACTGCAACAACGGTAGACAGCACAGCCTCGCACTTTTTGACTCGCCGCAACCGCCAGGCGGATGCGTGCACATCATGGCAGAGGTGGCTTCGATGACTGAAGTCGGTCGAGCGATGGACCGTTGCAAGGCCGAGGGTGCCAAGGTAATGGCGAGCCTCGGTCAGCACGTCAATGACGAAATGATCTCTTTCTACATGGCGACTCCGGGCGGCTTCGCCCTCGAATATGGGTATGGCGGACTAGTTGTTGATTGGTCCAGGCACACGGTGTACGAGGCAACGGCCATCAGTTACTGGGGACACGATTGGAGCCTTGGTCTTGCAACCGGCGATACAAAGTAACGGGACGAGTATGCAGAAGCAAGTTACAGCAGCTGAAGTAGTTTCGCGCCTACGCAGCGGAATGACTATCGGTATTGGCGGATGGGGACCCAGGCGCAAGCCGATGTCGCTCGTCCGTGAGATTTTGCGTTCGGATCTTAAGGACCTCACGCTGGTGACTTATGGTGGTCCGGAAGTCGGAATGCTTTGTGCGGCTGGCAAAGTCCGTAAGCTGGTCTATGGCTTTGTAACCATGGACGCGATTCCACTCGAGCCATATTTCCGCAAGGCGCGGGAATCTGGCGCGCTGGAGGTAACCGAGTTCGACGAGGGAATGTTCGAATGGGGACTTCGTGCGGCAGGTATGCGAATGTCCTTTCTTCCGACCCGCTGTGGTCTCGCAACGGATGTGTTGGCTCGTAACCCCGAACTTAGGACCATTGCGTCGCCCTATGGTGATGGGGAGGTCTACGTTGCAATGCCCGCTCTCCAATTGGATGTGGCACTTGTGCATGTGAACGAAGCCGACCAGCTTGGTAACACGCTCATTACGAGTGCGGACCCGCTGTTCGATCACCTCTTCGCAAGAGCTGCGAACCAATGTTTTGTCAGTACTGAGCGACTTCACGAACGTTTTGCGCTGGATGAGAGCACCGCGCGATTCAACTACTTCGAGCGTTATCTGGTCTCCGGTGTTGTGCATGCGCCGTTCGGAGCTCATCCCACCTACAGCAATCCAGACTACGGCTGGGATATGCAGCATCTCAAGCAATACAACGCGTCCGCTGGGGAAGAGGGTGGCTGGCAAGCCTATGCGAGCGAATTCGTCATGTGCGGTGAGGAAGAGTATGTGCGCAAAGTGGGTGGCTCCGAGCGCATCAGCAAACTGCCTTTGCCCATCTTCTAAGCGAGCTTACTCATGAACAAAACTGCTGAAGATGTTGTGCTGCAGGAAGGTGGGTTTTCACTAGCAGAGTTGTTGATCGTCGCAGCCTCCGAGGCGTGGCGCGGTAATGGCGAGGTCCTTGCGTCAGGGATCGGTGTCGTGCCTCGTTTGGGCGCGAGTCTCGCGAAGCTAACGCACTCTCCCGAACTGCTGATGACCGACAGCGAGTCTTTTCTTGTTGAAGATCCCATTCCAATCGGCCCGCGAGGAGACTTCAAGCCGCGGTATTCCGGATACATGTCGTTCGACCGGGTGTTCGAGTGCGTCTGGGGTGGTCGCCGGCACGCAATGATTGGACCGACCCAGATCGATCGTTTTGGGCAGACCAATCTGTCCGTGGTCGGCGACTACGCGAAACCGAAGTCGGCAATTTTGGGTGTACGTGGACTTCCCGGCAACAGTATCAACCACGCGAACTCGTTTTTTGTCCCGAACCACAGTAAGCGCGTGTTCGTTTCAGGCGAGGTCGATATGGTCTCGGGCGTTGGCTATAACCCGGGGCGTTGGCCAGAGGGTTCGAAATCGGATTACGTTGACCTTCGGCTCGTGATCACGGACCTATGTGTAATGGATTTTGGCGGGGAAAACCATGCATGTCGCGTGCGTGCTCTCCACCCCGGTGTGACCTTCGAGCAAGTGCAGGAAGCGACGGGGTTCGAACTCGTGATGGCCAATAGCTGCGCGGAGACTGCAGCACCCACCTCTGGGCAACTCGAGATCATCCGCAAGCTTGATCCGTATAACTTGCGCTCGACAGTGATCAAGAACAATCCTCCAGGCATTCGAACCGCGTAAGCGCTCTCGTGCCGAATCTTAATGCAGAGAAATGTTATGGGCGAGCAACAGACCGAAGCTGTGGTTTTGTATGAGGCGGTTGATGGCGTGGCGACGGTAACGATGAGTAGGCCGGAGTATCACAACGCCCAGAATTCTCAGATGACGTACGCATTGGACGCCGCTTTAAAGCGTGCGTCCGACGACGACGAGGTCAAGGTGATTGTGCTGCGCGGAGCTGGAAAGCACTTCTCTGCAGGCCACGATATTGGTACCCCTGGCCGGGACATTAACAAAACTTTCGATCGAGCGTCGCTGTGGTACGACCACGTCGGCAAGCCGGGTGGAGAGTTCCTGTATGTGCGGGAACAGGAAGTCTATCTCGGAATGTGCCGGCGCTGGCGCGACCTGCCGAAACCGACCATTGCGATGGTTCACGGTGCGTGCGTCGCCGGCGGACTGATGCTCGCATGGGTCTGCGATCTGATTATAGCCTCGGACGACGCGTTCTTTTCTGATCCAGTCGTCCGCATGGGAATTCCCGGCGTCGAGTATTTCGCGCACCCCTATGAATTGAACCCGAGAATTGCGAAAGAGTTTCTCTTCCTGGGCGAACGGATGTCTGCGGAACGGGCGTATCAGATGGGCATGGTGAACCGCGTTGTTCCACGAGAGGAACTCGAGAAGGAAACCTATGGGATCGCATCTCGAATTGGAAAAATGCCTCGCATGGGTCTTGCACTCACCAAGCAGGCGGTCAATCACTCTGAAGAGCTGATGGGAAAGCGAAGTGCCATGGATGCAGCCTTTGGTTGGCATCACTTTGCGCATGTGCACAACGAGCTCATCTCCGGAGACAAGCTCGGTGGATTCGATGCGAAGGCGATGGCTCAGTCTCAGCGCTCCAAGGAGGACGAGGCGAAATGACCCCGTTGTTGCGCACGCCCGTATGTGACCTGCTGGGTTGCCGCTATCCAATTATCCAGACGGCGATGGGATGGGTTGCGGACGCCCGATTGGTTGCGGCTACTTCGAATGCTGGCGGGTTCGGATTTCTGGCATGTGCAACGATCGCTGCGGACCAACTGGAAAGTCAGATTCGTGAAGTTATGCGTCTTACGGATCGGCCGTTTGGGCTTAATTTCCATATGTTTCAGCCAAACGCATCACAAGTTGTGGAGCTCGCAATCCGCTATCGCGTGCGCGCGGCTAGCTACGGGAGGGGGCCTGATAAGAGTGTCATTGGTCGACTTCGAGATGGCGGCGTTTTATGCATGCCAACTGTGGGACTCGCAAAACACGCAGTCAAGGCTGTGGAATACGGCGCGGATCTCGTGACGGTTCAGGGAGGGGAAGGCGGTGGTCATACGGGCAGCACGCCCATCAGCATCCTTCTGCCGCAGGTCCTTGACGCGGTGAAGGTGCCGATCGTAGCTGCGGGGGGCTATTCATGTGGGCGCGGCCTGGCGTCCGCGCTCGCTGCCGGAGCGGCCGGTATCGCAATGGGAACTCGATTCTTGATGACGCGCGACTCGTCCGTCCCGCCTCGAACCTTGTCGCGATATCTCGCGGTTTCGGATCCGGCTCAGATTCGCGTGTCCCGTGCGATAGATGGCCTGCCTCAACGGTTGATCGAGAACAACGTGCTCCTGCGTATCGAACGTTCAAGTGCTTTGCAACGAATCATGTTCACGTTGCAGAGCGCGGCGCGATGGAAGAAGTCGTCAGGATCGACGGTCAGTGACTCATTGTCCGCTCTGGTTCGTTCGCTGAAGAGCGGACGGGCGAGCGGAGAACCGTTGATTCAATCCCTCATGATGGCGAATGCTCCGATGTTGATCCAGTCATCCATGGTTGCCGGTGAGCCTGAGCACGGGGTGCTACCGGCTGGGCAGGTCGCCGCTGCCATTGATGAACTGAAGAGCTGCTCCGAAGTGATTGAAGAGATTGTGGAAGAGGCTACCGAGTGCCTCTCGCGATTGTTCCAAAACCTACAAAGCGACGTCCTCCGAGGTGCAGCATGAATGAGCATGCAAAGACTCCTTTTTCAACGAAGGTCGAGAACGGTATTGCGGAGCTCGTGATTGAGCATCCGCCGGTGAATGCGCTTAATTGCGCCGGGTGGCATGCGTTGGCGTCTGCTATCGACACATTGAGCGCCAAACCTGATGTACGAGTTATTGTCGTTAGGGCTGAGGGCAAGGGCTTTTGTGCTGGCGTGGACATAAAGGAACTCGCTGCCCACCCAGCGCTTATCGCGTCAGTGAATGCCGGGAACTACGCGACCTTTCGCGCGGTACACCGTAGCGCGGTGCCTGTCATTGCAGCTGTTCACGGGTTCGTGCTTGGCGGTGGCATCGGCATCGCTGGCGCCGCGGACATCGTACTCGCGTCTGAGTGTGCGACCTTTGGCGTACCTGAAGTTGACCGAGGAGCGATGGGAGGAGGGGCCCACCTTCAGCGCTTGTTCCCGGTACAGAAGGTCCGTCACATGTACTTTACGGGCGAACCCGTTGATGCACGAGAGGCGTGGCGTCTCGGTGCTGTAGAGCAGGTCGTTCCACGTGACCAGTTACGGGAATCCGCGCTGGTGATAGCTCGAAAGATCGCTGCGAAAAGTCCAGTGATGATCCGACTTGCCAAGGAAGCGCTGAATGGGGTCGAAGACGGCGACCTGGAGAGCAAGTATCGCTGGGAGCAAGGATTCACGCTGGAGGCTTACCTCGCTGCCGATTCGGGCGAAACCCGTTCCGCGTTTGTCGAGAAACGCAAAGTGCAATTTTAGTTCGGTGAGCGTTGGTAAGAGAGCAATTGAGAGGATGTGATGGAACTTGAATATACCGAAGAGCAAAACGCGTTTCGCCGGGAAATTCGCGAGTGGCTCGCTGGGCATGTGCCTAAGACCCCGCTCGCCAGCTTTGATACGGCCGAGGGCTTCGAGCAGCATCGCCAATGGGAGAGGACGCTGAACTCCGGGCGCTGGAGCATGGTCACGTGGCCGAAAGCGCTCGGTGGACGTGGATGCGACCTGATCGAATGGCTGATCTTCGAGGAAGAATATTGGCGTGCGGGTGCTCCCATGCGCGTCAATCAGAACGGGATTTTTCTCCTGGGCCCGACGCTTATGGATTACGGAACTGAAGCGCAGAAGAAGCGGTTTCTTCCAGGGATGGCGTCAGGCGACGAGATTTGGGCGCAGGGATGGTCGGAGCCGGGTGCCGGATCCGACATGGCCGCGATTCGCACGAAGGCGATACGCGACGGAGACCACTATGTCATCAATGGACAGAAGACTTGGTCGACCCGCGCGGTGTATGCAGACTGGCTGTTTGGGTTGTTCCGGAGCGACCCGGATTCGCAGCGTCATTACGGCCTCACGTTCCTGCTGGTCCCGCTCAATAACCCCGGTATTACTGTTCGCCC
Source organism: Paraburkholderia sp. BL18I3N2 (assembly GCF_003001875.1). NCBI lineage: Bacteria > Pseudomonadati > Pseudomonadota > Betaproteobacteria > Burkholderiales > Burkholderiaceae > Paraburkholderia > Paraburkholderia sp. BL18I3N2. Next base: position 128,495 of record NZ_PVNC01000015.1, on the reverse strand, counting down.
GATTCGTCAATTGAATGGTCTCCCGGGGTTCGCGGAGATTTTCTTCGACGACGTTCGGGTGCCAGTTGAAAACAGGCTGAGCGAAGAGGGCGCAGGCTGGCAGGTGGCTATGTCCACCGCGGGCTTCGAGCGGGGGCTGATGCTGCGCTCACCCGGTCGTTTCCAGGCAACGGCGAAAGCTTTGGTGTCGCTGTACCTCAGGCACAAGGAGTCCGCGGATTTGGATCCGTCGATTTGCGATGCCGTGTTGCGCGCCTGGATGGATGCCGAGGCTTATACGCTCGCGACCTACCGGACGGCCAGTAGCCTTCTGAAAGGCGGCTACATCGGAGCGGAATCGAGCACCAACAAGATCTTCTGGTCCGAGCTCGATCTGCGCATGCACGAAACTGCGCTGCAGATTCTCGGTCCCCGTGCGGAACTCTTGCCCAGGTCACCTGATGCTGGCGATGTCGGCAATTGGCTTGATGGGTATCTATTTGCCCAGGCTGGGCCAATCTACGCGGGAACAAACGAGATTCAGCGAAACATCATCGCCGAGCGCCTGCTCGGCATGCCGCGGTCGTGAGGACGTAATTATGGATTTCACCTTTACGCAGGACCAGACGCTGTTCCGCGACGCGACGCGCAGCTTTCTGATGGTGGAGGCTTCGCCCGAAGTTTTGCGCGAGTTGTGGGAAACCGACGCGGGACGTTCCAAAGAGCTTCGACACAAGTTCGCTGAGCAGGGCATTACCGGCTTGTCTGTCGACCCGGGTCACGGTGGACTCGGCCTCGGGGATGTGGACTGGGTGCTCCTTCTGCATGAACTTGGCTATTTCGCCATTCCTGATTCGCTCACAGATACGGCCTATCTTGCCGCAGGCCTTCTGAATGGTCTACCGGAAGGCAGCGAGCCTCGGAAACAGTGGCTTCCCAAGATCGTGGACGGCAGCGCAAGGATTTCATTGGGTCACCCTGTTAATCCGCTCGTAGCCGATGCGCACCTGGCTGACGTGCTGCTCATGTACCACGATGGCGAGGTGCATGCAGTGTCTCGGGCCGATGTCGACCTCGTTGCGAATTCAAGCGTCGATCTTTCGAGGCGCCTGTTCAACGTGAAGTGGTCGCCAAAGGCGTCCACTCGAATTGCCGGCGAGCAGACGGGACGTAGGCTCTGGCAAGACGTGGTGAATAGGGGGGCGCTATCGACGGCAGGCCAATTGGTGGGCCTTGCAAGCCGAATGCTCGACTTGTCAATTGACTATAGCGCCGAGCGAAAGCAGTTTGGCAAACCGATCGGATCTTTTCAGGCGGTCAAGCATCACCTTGCCGACGTCGCGGTGAAGATTGAGTTCGCGAAGCCGGCGGTCTTTCGCGCTGCGTATGCACTTATGCAAGGCCATCCACAACGGGACGTCTATATCTCGGCGGCAAAACTCGCTGCCGCCGAGGCAGCAGCGCTGGCAGCCAGGCACGGTATCCAGGTGCACGGAGCGATGGGATACACGTGGGAACTGGACCTGCAGATATTCGTTAAACGCGCACTCGCGCTGACGTCGTCGTGGGGCGACCGTATTTTGCATAAGAGGCGGGTGGCGAACTTTGTGTTCAATCCGGACGCGCAACTTGGACCCGCAAACACCTTTACTTTCACAGACTGAGGAAAAACATGGCAGAAGCCTATATCGTGGACGCGTTGCGCACGCCGACGGGTAAGCGTCGCGGGTCGTTGGCCTCCATTCACCCTGCCGACCTCGGCTCTCACGTGCTCAAGTCGCTGGTCGAGCGCAACGATGTTCCGCCGGAAGATTATGAAGATGTCATCTTTGGATGCGTAGACGCGGTCGGACCGAACGCCGGCGTCATCAGCCGGACATCGTGGTTAGCGGCCGGCTTGCCAGCGCACGTCCCAGGCACGGTGATTGACCGCGCATGCGGGTCATCTCAACAGGCACTTCATTTCGCCGCCCAGGCTGTGATGAGCGGTACTCAGGACGTAGTCGCCGTGGGTGGCGTGCAGAATATGAGCCAGGTGCCGATTGCATATGCGATGACCGCAGCCGAGCCGCTCGGGTTTACCGATCCGTTTTCGGGTAGCAAAGGCTGGAAGGCTAGGTTCGGCGATCAGCCTGTCAACCAGTTCTATGCGGCTCAGATTATTGCTGACAAGTGGAAGATCTCCCGTGAAGACATGGAGGCCTTTGCACTAGAAAGTCACGCGCGGGCATTGAGGGCGATTTCTGAAGGCCGATTCGACCGCGAAATCGTTCCTTTGGGTGATCTGAAGGACGATGAGACGCCGCGTCAGACGACGCTCGAGAAAATGGCGTCGCTTGAACCCGTCGGCGTTGACTATCCGAAGATCACAGCCGCAGTGTCCAGCCAGACCTGTGACGCGGCTGCAGCAATGCTGGTGGTGTCAGAGCGGGCGCTTAAACGCTACAACCTCAGGCCACGCGCTCGCGTGCAGCACATTAGCGTCCTGGCCGACGACCCAATCTGGCATCTGACCGCCCCGATTCCAGCTACGGCGGCAGCACTGAAGAAAGCCGGGCTTCGGCTTGAGGACATCGATCTCGTCGAGATTAACGAAGCCTTTGCCTCCGTCGTGCAGGCGTGGCTGATTGAGACGGGCTATCCACATGCGAAGACCAATGTGAACGGCGGTGCGATCGCACTTGGCCACCCGCTTGGAGCAACGGGGGCCAAGTTGATGACGACTCTCCTCCACGAACTCGAGCGTACGGGCGGCCGACTTGGTATGCAAACGATGTGCGAGGGCGGCGGGCAAGCCAACGTGACGATTATTGAGCGACTCGACTAAGGGAGACCCCGAATGGGAATGTGCGATCAGAGAACCGTGGTCATCACGGGTGCCGGAGGCGGACTTGGACGTGCGTACGCGCTCGCGCTTGCAGCAGAGGGTGCGAATGTTGTGGTCAACGACATCCGCGAGCCGGCAGCGAAGGCAGTAGTCGATGAAATCTTTTCTAGCGGAGGGTCAGCACTGGCGAATGCTGACGACATCACGACCATCGATGGCGCGCAACGCATCGTTGCGCAGGCTGTCGATCGGTTTGGCGAAGTACACGTGCTTGTAAACAACGCTGGCAATTTGCGAGACAGGATGTTCGTCAACCTGTCTGAAGAAGACTGGGATGAAGTGATGCGCGTCCACCTGAAGGGGCATTTCTGCCTTGCCAACACGCTTGCCAAGCGTTGGCGCGATAAGGCGAAGGGGGGGGGAACCGTCGATGCGCGGTTGATTAACACCAGTTCCGGTGCCGGTCTTCAGGGGTCTATCGCCCAGTCGAATTATGCAACGGCTAAGGCAGGTATCTGCGCGCTGACGCTTGTTCAAGCGGCAGAGCTTGCAAGATACGGCATTACGTCGAACGCAATCGCACCAGCTGCACGTACTGCGATGACCGAAGGTGCCATGCCCGAAGTCGTGAAGAAACCCGAGGACGGTAGTTTCGACTCGTGGGATCCAGCGAACGTCGCGCCCTTGGTCGTCTGGCTTGCAAGTACGGAATCTCGGCACGTGTCGGGCCGAATTTTCGAGGCGTCCGGCGGGAAGATCTCCATCGCCGATGGCTGGCGGACTGGCCCGGTTGAGGAAAAGGGGGCGCGTTGGAATCCTAACGAGCTTGGTCCAGTGATTGAAGCGCTCATCGAACGCAGCGTCCAGCCGCAGAAGGTGTATGGAACATGAGTCTGACGCACGATTTCTCGTTGACGCAGGATCAGGAGATGATCCGGGAATCCGCCGAGCAGTTTCTTGCTGAGCGTAGTACGTCGGAAGCCGTGCGCAAGATCATGGAAACGGCGGAAGGCTTCGACGCCTCACTTTGGGCCTGTCTCGGCTCGGAACTTGGTTGGTCAGCGACGCACATACCCGAGGTATACGGTGGCCTTGGTCTTTCGTTTATCGAACTCACGCTGGTCCTTGAGCAAATGGGTAGGCGCCTGTTGTGCTCGCCGTTTTTCGCAACGGTGGTGCTGGGTGCGACCACTCTGATGGAGGCAGGCGACGAGGAAGCACGGCAGCGCTATCTACCCGATATTGCTGCTGGAACCCTAACGACGACAGTCGGATTCGGCGCTCGGGGTGTTGACTGGGATGTCGATGCTGTCACCGCGGTGGTCGAGCGACACTCGGACGGCTACGTACTCTCGGGAACATTCGGATACGTTCCGGACGGTGCGACAGCCAACCTCTTGCTTCTGGTCGCAAAGCTGGAGGGAGCATGCACACTCTTTGCCGTGCCCCCAACTGCTGAAGGCGTGACGATTCGCGAACATGCGTCTCTCGATCGGACTCGGCGAGTGGCACACGTCCAGCTTGAAAACGTCCGACTCGACCGCGCGTCTTTACTGTCGCAGGGTAGAGACGTCGCGGATGGAATGGCGCGTGTCAGGGCACTGGCCGGTATTGCGTTGGCAGCGGAGCAAGTCGGCGGCGCGCAGCAATGTCTGGACTTAACTTTGGCGTATGCAGCCGAGCGGGTGCAGTTCGGACGGACGATCAATAGCTTTCAGGCGATCAAGCATCGTTGTGCGGAAATGATGGTGAAAATCGAAGCTACGCGCTCGGCCGTCTTCGGAGCGGCGCGTGTAGCGGTCACGCATCCTTCGACATCGGAGTTACTACTCGAAGCCGCGTGCGCAAAAACGTTCGCCTCGGATACGTTCTTCTTCTGTTCGCAGGAAGCTATCCAACTGCACGGCGGCGTCGGATTCACTTGGGAATATGATCCGCATCTTTACTTCAAGCGTGCACAGGCTTCGTCTCACTGGCTGGGTAGTCCAGAGGCACTGCGCGAGGAAATCGCCGCGTCGCTTCTTGACGCACCCTGCGCAGCGACCCTCTAACGGAAAACAGGAGACCAGGAAGATGAAACTCTCCGAGCAGGACGAAACGTTTCGCAGTGAGGTTGCGCAATGGATGCGCGAACATCTGTGCGGAAAATTTGAGTGTCTTCGGCATCGGGGCGGCGCTGGTGACGAAGATGCCTTCCCGGCCTTGCGCAAGGAGTGGGAGCAGGAACTGGCGGCGGGCGGATGGACATGCGTTGGTTGGCCGCAAGAGTACGGTGGGCGGGGACTATCCGTGGCACAGCAGATCATCTTCCATGAGGAATACGCCCGTGCGGGAGGCCCCGGGAACATCGGACACCTCGGAGAGACCCTGCTTGGGCCGACGTTGATTGCTTACGGAACGGAAGACCAGAAACGACGATTTCTCCCCGGCATTGTGGCGGGCACAGAGTACTGGTGTCAGGGGTATTCGGAGCCCGGAGCCGGTTCAGACTTGGCCAATGTGAAGACTCGGGCGCGCCTTGACGAGCAATCGGGGGAATGGGTCATCGATGGTCAGAAAGTATGGACATCGCTGGCGCACGAATCACAGTGGATTTTCGTTGTTGCTCGATGTGAGCCGGGATCACAGGGGCACAAGGGACTTATCTTTCTCCTCGTCCCCCTTGACCAGCTTGGGGTTGAGGTACGACCGATCCGCCAGATAACGGGGACCTGCGAATTCAATGAGGTCTTTTTCGATGGTGCCCGTACCTCTGTTGATAACGTGGTTGGCAAGCCAGGTGAAGGTTGGAAGATCGCGATGGCGCTTCTAGGCTTCGAACGAGGACTCTCGTGGATCGGCATGCAGATGCACTTCGAGCACCAGCTGAAACTTGTGTGCAAGGCCGCCCGTGAGATGGGAACCGATCGGATCCCGTTGATTCGCGCGCGCATTGCCGATGCGTGGATGGGCCTTAAGGTGATGCACTACAACACACTTCGGACATTATCGGGTGGCGCCGACGGCAGCCTGACCCGCGAAGGCTACATCATCAAATATTACTGGTCGAACTGGCACCGGGATCTTGGAAAGTTGGCGATGGATGCGTTGGGGCCTGAAGGCGAAATCATGATCGACGATTTTTCGCGCACACGGCTGCAGCAGGTATTTCTGTTCAGCCGCTCCGACACAATCGTTGCCGGAACCAACGAAGTCCAGTTGAACATTATCGCCGAGCGAGCTCTGGGCATGCCCAAGGAAGCTCGTCCTTCGCGCCAGACGACGGAGAACTCTGCATGAACGCTATCCTCACACCGACGTACGTATCCGGCCACGGACTCCTGTCCGGGAAATCTGCTCTGGTAACAGCAGCTGCTGGTGGAGGCATTGGATATGCGACCGCGCAACGATTCGCCGAAGAAGGCGCGCGTTCTCTATTTATATCTGACGTCCATGAGCGACGGTTAAGCGAAGCAGTCGCCCGCTTGCGGGATGAAACCGGGCTGCAAGAGATATACAGCCTCGTGTGCGACGTCACACAGGAAGAACAAGTTCAGGCCCTCGTGGCCGCTGCCGAAGAGCAACTCGGAGGCACGGACATTCTGTTCAACAATGCGGGGCTTGGGGGACAGAAGCGCGTGACTGAAATGACGGATGCTGAGTGGCTGAAAGTCATCGACGTCTCCTTGAACGGAACGTTCCGAATGACTCGAGCCATGTTGACAAAAATGCAGGAACGTCGGCAGGGCGCGATTATCAATAACGCGTCCGTTCTAGGTTGGAGAGCACAAAAAGAGCAGGCGCATTACGCCGCTGCGAAGGCAGGGGTCATGGCGCTGACGCGTTGTAGCGCGCTTGAGGCCGCCGAGTACGGCGTCAGAATCAATGCCATCTCTCCGAGCATTGCGATGCACGCATTCTTGAAGAAGACGGCCGACGAAAATCTGCTTTCCGCGCTCGCAGCGAACGAGGCATTCGGCAGGCCAGCAGAGGTTTGGGAGATGGCCAACGTCGCGGTGTTCCTCGCGAGCGACTACGCGTCCTACCTGGTAGGCGAAGTCATCTCGGCAAGCAGCCAAAGGGCGTGAGAGTAAATCAATGACAACCCGATTTGAAACAACGCAAGAACTTGCGGCTGCGAAAGGTCAGTCGTTAGGCGCGACCGAATGGCTCACCATGGATCAGCTGCGGGTGAACCTCTTCGCCGAAGCGACGGGCGACCACCAATGGATCCACGTTGATGAGGAGCGGGCCAAGTCTGGGCTTTTTGGTTCGTGTATCGCTCACGGTTATCTCACCCTGGCGCTCGCAGGCAGTTTCTTTCTGTCTCAACTGATCGACGTGAAGATGCGGATGGGCGTCAACTATGGCTGTGACAAAGTTCGCTTTCCTGCACCGGTGCCGGTGGGCAAGAAGATTCGCGGACGGGGGGAGATCGTAAGTACTGAGCCAGTAGCTGGGGGCGGAATTCACGCAATTATTCGCATCACGGTAGAAATCGAGGGAGGCGACCGGCCCGCATGCGTTGCTGATACGGTCACCCGATACTATTTTGAATGACGCGATACTGGCTTGCCGCACGCGACGTTTAGATAAAGCGCAACGTGCGGACGTGCCAAAGCAATCCGGCGCAGTAAGTGCAAGGAATTCAATTCCGAGGACTAGTGCATGTCGAATCTAGGCTGGAGCGACGCATCGTTCAATTATCAAGGCTGTCACGTGCTCGTGACGGGGGGCACAGGCGGAATCGGAGCGGCCGTCGCGCGAGCGTACCGTCGTAGTGGCGCCTCCGTAACAGTTACGGGTACTCGCATGGACGCGACGAGCAACCCGTTATTCGCGGCGAGCTTTGCCGCGAATAGAAGGGAGGGGGATACAAAAGAGGTTCAGTTCCGATACCTGCAACTCGACGTTCGTGATCCGCAGCAGGTGCAGCAAGTCGCTACGGCCTGCCCGGAGCTTGACATTGTTGTGAACTGCGCAGGGGTTGCGCTTTCCGGCGACGGAAGCAACGAATACGGCCTCGAAGCGTTCGAGCGCGCGCTTGACATCAATCTGAGCGGTGCCTTCCGGCTCGCAGCGGCAAGTCGCGCGGCGCTGTCGAGAAGTGAATGGCCTGGGGGAGCAAGCATGATCAATATCGCTTCAATGACCTCATTTTTTGGTAATGAGATCGTCCCAGGATACGGTGCCGCCAAAGCTGGTCTCGTTCAGCTCGTCAAGACTCTGGCCATAGCCTGGGCAGGTGAAGGTGTTCGCGTGAACGCGATTGCAGCGGGGTTGACAGAAACAGCGATGACGGCGGCGCACGTTGGGAATCCGAAAGCGCTCGCGCCGGTGTTGTATAGAACCCCAATGCGTCGCGTCGGCCGGCCCGACGACATGGCTGGGCCGATTCTGTTTCTGACAAGTTCCCTTGCGGGATTTGTCACCGGACAAACATTGGTAATCGACGGTGGTTACTCGATTGTCGGCTGATCTCTTTCTGGATGCGAGACCGATGACTGCGAAGGATGTTGAGGCTTCGAGAGTTGTTCCGGAGCATATTCGATCGGTATTCGTACGCTATGCGGCAACGCTGCAAGCAGGTGATGCCGAGGGAATCGCTGCCTTGTTTGCGCCCGGTGCCGTGCTCCAAGATCCGATCGGCACACCACCGTACGTCGGACGGGAGGCGATTCGCAGCTTCTTCCAGGCCGGTTTCAACGACACCGGTGGAGGAATCAGATTCGAGCCTGAAGGTGAGGTCAGGATTTCCGGGGAACACGCTGCCTGCGCTTTCGTGGCGATTTGCGAGGAAGCGACGGAACCGTTTGAAGTATCGACCATCGACTTTGCCCGCTTTGACGCCGAGGGCCTGATAGGCTCCTGGACCGCCATTTGGGGTCCGGAAAACTTCCGGAGGCTTAAACGATGAGCGCCACTCTCCTGACGAGGGAAGGGAAAAGCCGAGGTCGCCTCTTGATCGTGGTGATGCTTTCGAGCTCACCGCTGATGGCCTTGATATTCACTAGCGTGAGTCCTGCACTACCGGCAATGGCCAGCTATCTTGGCGGCTCAAGGCCTGCGTTGCTCGCGCAATTGATCATGATGATCTCAAGCATCGGAATCATGACAGGTGGACCGGCGATGGGTTTCCTCGTTGACCGGTTCGGTCCTCGTCAACTCTTGCTCATCACATTGCTGCTGTATGGCGCAGCAGGGTCGGCTGGTCTTTATCTTTCGAACGGGACTGCCATCCTTGTCTCGCGATTCATTCTTGGGGTAGCCGCGTCCGGCGTTGCGGCATCGGCACTTACCTTAGTAGGGCGCCACTTCGATGCGGCTGGACGTGCCCGCATCGTCGGATATCAATCGGCCTGTGGGGCCACCATAGGTCTACTTTCCACCCTGCTCTCCGGATATGCCGTTCAGGAAAATGGCTGGCGGTTGCCATTTTCCTTTTATCTCATCTCATTGGTCGTATTTATTCTGGCCGTTATTGTAGTGCCGGGTTCGGTCGATGAGGATGCCCTTTCGTTGTCTCAAGGTGGTAATGAAATGGGTGGCAGCACTTCCTCAGCTGGAAGGCGCGGTTCGCTCAAGACGTTGCTGCCGCTACTGCTCGGAATAGTCCCGTTGTATGCGGCCGTCTTTACCACGAGCACGCAGGTCGGATTTTTGTTGCGGGACGACGGTATTCTTTCATCGTCTATGCAGGCTTTGGTCATCGCTACCGCGCCCCTTTCCAATGCGGTAGGTGCGAGTATTTATGGTGCGATGAGCCGGCATATCAGGATCCGCTTCCAAATGGTGATCAGTGTCGGCTTAATGGCGATGGGTCATGTACTGCTTGGTGGGCTGCACGGCCTTGGCCTCGCCACCGTGGGATGCGTCCTCGCAGGTTTCGGCAGCGGGTTGCTAACGCCTCATTTGATCGGGCGGGTCTTGTCGCAGGCTCCCGAGAACGCTCGGGGACGCGCCACTGGTGCGATGTATGCGGCTATGTTTTTGGGAAGCTTTATGAATCCGCTTGTGATAGCACCGGTTACAGAGTGGCTCGGCGTGCATGCAGCAGTCGGCATCGTCGGATGCGCACTTAGCCTGTTCGCATTGATCGCGTTGTTCGAGGCCTGCGTACAACGTTCGCCGCAGACTCGAGCGAGTACAGACGGTTAAGCTTTTTCGTAACGGACGGCAAATCGATCGTAGTAGAACCGGAAACGCTCGTGGATTGCTTCTGCCCTCAAACTTGGAACCATGTCCAGGTTGTATGCGACGGAACCTTTCCGATCTTCTTCGTTTCGCAGGAAGGTTCGGAAGCCTGTTTCTACATCGACCGTCCAGGGTAACTCGGCGAGGTCATAGACGTGCCTCGCTGCATTCAACTCGTCTTGTACGTACTCTTGAAACAGAATATCAATGCTCGCTGCAACGGGGAGGGCATCGCGCTCTGCGACACAGGCACGCAACATTCGCTCTATGCGCTCAGTCCAATAGCTCGCGGTTTCGTCGAGATCAATACTATTCCGTCGGACGCGATCACCGTACGCGATGGCTGTTACCGCTGAGCGCAGCACAGCAGCTGGGTCACGGTGCGTGATGGCGATAGTGAGATCGGGAAAGACGGTGGCGAGTGCTGACAGGTTTTCGATATGCTGCGGGCATTTTAGAATCCACCGATTGGGGCCTCGCTGCCACTGCAGCGCTTTTAGGACTCGCTTCAGATACTGATAGTGCGGAAGTCGGTCGTGCGAAAGATAGTATTCGCGCCAACGCGGCACGCGTGCAGTCCACTCGATGTTATACGTAGTGAAGTCGATCGCCTGCAGCTCGAGGTCTTCGTGGATGTGCTGCGGAGACATCTCATGCATTACGCGCAGATGCGGCAGCAACGAGTCGAGTTGCTGCCATTCCTGGCTACACTTTTCCATTCGCAGGTCGACGGCAGTTTCGATCCCGGCTCGTTGGCCATCTGGCACTGGTTGAACAGCTTCCCAATGTGGAAGCGATCTGAGGCGCTGATCGGAGGCAAGTAGGTTCACCAGCGAAGTCGTTCCCGAGCGCGGTAACCCTGCGATGAAAATAGGGCGAGTGATCTGCACTTCTTCGATTTCTGGATGCCTCTTATAGAGGTCCTCGATCCGCAGACGGTTCGACGCGTACCGGACACAGTACGAATGCAGGACCTGTCGGCCAAAGGCATTCAAGCCGCGATCCTCAAGGCCACTTTGCAGCCATATGCCCAATCGCTCCAGAAAGTCCGGTGATCCAAAGTCCTGAAGCCCGGTCGCGTTTCTGGCTGCCTCCAGGATCGATTCTTCCGTGAGCTGTACGGGGGCCGCCTCGGCTTTCTCGATCGCGGCTAGTTGGACGTCTGTCAAGCATGGTCGTGCAAGGTCGGGGATAATAAGCTTAGGCACAGTCGAAACCCTTGTTGTCAAGTTTCTCCTGCATAGCATTGATCTCACCCTCAAGCCAGTATCGTTGCCAGCGATTTCGTTGATGACTTTGAGCTAGCAGAAGCTGATGTGCCTCAAGGTACACGCGGAGGGCCGGCCGATGCAATGGCTCCGCTGACGTTGCGATTTCAGCTAGGTGAATTGCGTGCAACGGACGATTGAGGTCAAGCATCGTTTTCGCGTGGGATGCAAGTTCGTCAGGACCAGCCATTCTCGCGAGCTGTGCGTAGACGTCGCGAACAGGGGATTCGTAAAGCTCGGTGGTGGAGTGGAAGTAGAACCACCCGCCATAACCATGCCAGATGGCTCGCACCGCCCATGGGACGGTTCCGTAGTCTTCGCCGACCTGAAGGTGGTCCGGAAGGCGGATCTCCTTCATGAGCTGGTAAGGATCCTTACCAGCGTTCATGCCACGCACGGTTTCGTCGTGCACGTAGGCAACCGCATCACGCAGACGTCGCAGTTCTTCCATGATCAAATCGCGCCCGACGATAGGGTCGAAGTGACCCGTCAACAGCGTTTCCGGTTCGAGAGAAAGGATGATGTCGCACGCCTGCAGGTAGGGCAACGCGAGCCGTAGACGATCGCCGCGGATGGTATGGAAGTTCGGCATGTGCGGGAATAGCGGACCCAACGCGTTCCCCGAAAACAACACCTTCTGGTCCGGCAGCCAGACAAGGATCGAATCGATGGTCTCCCCACCCGGTACCCAAATTAACTCAAAGCGGACCCCACCCAGAGAGAACTCGTAGCGGTCGTCGAACGTCACATCAGGGCGCGCACGAGCCTGGAAGGTTTTGTGACCTTGCAGTCGAGCTCTTTCTTCCGCCTTCAGCATAGGCTCGACCATGTCCGGGAAGAAGCGCTGGTTGCGTCGGTTACGAAAAGCTTTCAGCCTTTCGTCGTCATCCTGGCACGCTGCGATATTCCGATGCGCAATAACCTCCGCATCGTCACTTTTGAAAAGTTCAACGCCGCCGACCAGATCGTAGTGGCCTTGCGTGAGGATGATTTTCCGCAGCGGCGCGTCACTGACTTTCGCATAGGCAGCCTGATGAACCGGCGCCTCGATCCCAAGACCTGTATTGATCAGAACATCACCGCCGTCAGTGGTGACGAGATAGGTGTTTGTCGACCCTTCGGACATCCAGATAAAGTCCCCAACTCGAACTGGATCCGTCGAGTCGGCGAGCTTGAGTTCAGTCGATCCTGGTCGCGTGTTAGCTAGTGGACGCTTCATATAGGTGAGGTGAGGTTTATTGGAGCGACGCTCGCAGAACACCGAGGGTGCACGGTCAGCCTAGTCCGAAGAAGGTGGCGCTGGCATGGTCCAAGCGGACTAGAGGGTCTCCCGAAGGAATCTGGGACCGTTAGCGCGCGACTCATGCATACCAGCGCGGCCAATAGTCCGGTCGGACGATGAAGATTGCGCCGCCGTCTCTTACCTTAGCTACACGCGGTCGAAGAATAGCTCTTCGCGACGGTCGCGGCGGTAGCGATTCCTGGCATTGGCACGGATATGACCTGCATCCCCGTCGCCACCGACGCCGCATCGCATGTACATCACGCACTTAAGCACAGAGGCTCAGTCAATGCTTATCGAGAGTCAAACCTTAGTCGAGGAACGGCAACCAGAGCCGCAATACAGAGACCATGCTGCCACTCTGACTCATTTGCAGCGGCTTGAGGCAGAAAGTATCGACATCATGCGCGAGGCGGTGTCCGAAGCTGAGAATCCGGTCATGCTCTATTCGATCGGCAAGGATAGTTCCGTTCTTCTGCATCTTGCGATGAAGGCGTTTTACCCTTCGAAACCCCCTTTCCGCCTGCTGCACGTAGACACTACGTGGAAATTTCGGGACATGTACAAATTTCGCGATGAGATGGTCGCGAATCTTGGGCTGGAGTTGTTGACGTACCGAAATCCTGAGGCAATCGAGCGGAATATCAATCCGTTTGAGCACGGCTCCGCAGTACACACAGACATCTGGAAGACTCAAGGGCTGAAGCAAGCACTGGACAAGTACGGGTTCGATGCTGCATTCGGCGGAGCGCGCCGCGATGAAGAAAAATCTCGTGCGAAAGAACGGATCTTCTCGTTCCGGTCGGCTCAGCATCGCTGGGATCCAAAGATGCAACGTCCCGAGCTCTGGCGTCTGTACAACGCGCGTAAGAACAAAGGCGAAAGCATGCGCGTGTTTCCGATTTCTAACTGGACAGAGCTGGACATCTGGCAGTACATCTATCTGGAGAAGATCCCGCTGGTGCCTCTCTATTTCGCCGCGCCGCGGCCGGTAGTGGAGCGCGACGGCATGCTGATCATGGTGGACGACGATAGACTGCCGCTGCGCCCGGGTGAAGAGCCGATGATCAAGAACGTCCGTTTTCGAACGTTGGGTTGCTACCCGCTAACGGGGGCCGTCGAAAGCGACGCAACCTCGCTTACGCAGATCATCCAGGAAATGTTGCTCACAAAGACGTCGGAGCGACAGGGACGTCTGATTGACCACGATTCAAGCGGTTCGATGGAAAAGAAGAAGCAGGAGGGTTATTTCTGATGGCACACGTATCTGATCTCATCGCTGAAGACATTGAAAAGTATCTAGAGGCGCATCAGCATAAAAGCCTTTTGCGCTTTATCACCTGCGGAAGCGTCGATGACGGCAAGAGCACGCTGATTGGTCGGCTGCTGTATGAATCGAAGATGCTTTTCGAAGACCAGCTAGCTGCCCTCGAGAGTGATTCGAAGAAGGTGGGTACGCAAGGCGGCGATCTCGACTTCGCTCTGTTGGTGGACGGTCTTGCGGCTGAGCGCGAGCAGGGCATCACGATCGATGTGGCCTACCGGTTCTTCTCAACGGACCGTCGAAAGTTCATTGTTGCTGATACCCCGGGTCACGAGCAGTATACGCGCAACATGGTTACGGGTGCGTCGACCGCTGACGTCGCCATCATGATGATCGACGCCCGCAAAGGCGTGCTGACTCAGACCCGCCGCCACAGCTATCTGATTTCGCTCATTGGTATTCGGCACGTCGTCCTTGCGATCAACAAACTCGATATGGTCAACTACTCGAAAGAGGTGTTCGACAAGATTGTCGACGACTATCGGGCATTCGCACAACAGATCGGTATCGAGACTTTCCTTCCGATTCCGATGTCTGCGCTGAAAGGAGACAACATCACTGCTCGCAGTGAGCGCACTCCCTGGTATGACGGGCCGACCCTTATGGAGTACCTCGAGTCCGTAGAGGTCGACAACGACTTGGCTCAGCGTGGCGCCTTCCGTATGCCGGTACAGTGGGTCAACCGGCCGAACCTTGACTTTCGTGGGTTCTCTGGCCGTGTCGTAGGCGGCTCAGTCCGGCCGGGTACCCGTGTCCGCGTGCTGCCCTCCGGGCGGGAAAGTACGGTCGACCTCATCGTTACTCGAGATGGGAATCTCGAAGAGGCCGTCGCAGGGCAGTCCGTCACAATCACGCTGAAGGACGAAATCGACATCAGTCGCGGAGACGTGCTTACGCCGAGCGAAGCTCCTGCTTCAGTGGCTGACCAGTTTGAGGCCAATGTGGTGTGGATGAGCGACGAGCACATGTTGCCCGGACGTCCGTACCTCATGAAAATCGGTGCAAAAACGGTCGGTCTTTCGATCGCTGCGCCCAAGTACAAGGTGAACGTCAACACGCTCGAGCATCTAGCTGCAAAGACGCTCGAGTTGAACGAAATCGGCGTTTGCAATCTGCATCTCGACCAGGCGATTGCGTTCGACCCGTACCGTGATAACCGCGACATGGGCGGGTTCATCATCATCGACCGCCTTTCGAACGCAACCGTTGGTGCTGGCATGTTGCACTTCGCATTGCGACGCTCCCAAAACATTCACTGGCAAGCAATCGAAGTCAATAAGGATGCACACGCGCGGTTGAAGGGGCAAAGTCCAGCTGTCGTCTGGTTTACCGGGTTGTCCGGCGCTGGCAAGTCCACAATTGCTAACCTTGTCGAGAAGAAGCTGCATGCGCTGGGCAAGCATACTTACCTTCTCGATGGCGACAACGTAAGACATGGCCTCAACAAGGATCTCGGGTTCACAGAAGCCGATCGCGTGGAGAACATTCGTCGCGTCGGTGAGGTGTCTCGTCTCATGGTCGACGCTGGTATCTTGACGCTCGTCTCCTTCATCTCGCCGTTCCGGGCTGAGCGTGAAATGGCGCGAAGCTTGGTCAGTCCCGGTGAGTTTGTCGAGGTATTTATCGATACGCCGCTGGCCGTAGCAGAGCAGCGCGATCCAAAAGGCCTCTACAAGAAGGCGCGCCGGGGTGATCTGAAGAACTTCACGGGCATTGACTCGCCTTACGAGGCGCCCGAGAGCCCCGAACTTCGTGTAGACACCACGACCATGTCCCCGGAAGATGCAGCTGAACGGATTGTTGAGTTCCTGCAAGATCGCGGACTCCTGGAGCGCAAATTGTCTGCGTAATTCTCTCTATGGTTTGGCCCCGTTGCGTCGAGGTACGCTAGTGGAACCTAGAACGCGGCGGCGGACCGCCGCAACGGGACTGTCGCGTGAGGGATAGAAGGGAAATGCGAAGCGAAATTACTTTTGATTTTCGCCAGGTACGGGCGATCGTGACCGGTGGGACGTCCGGCATCGGTTTAGCGACCGCCCGGTTGTTCAGGCTGGCCGGCGCGTCCGTACTAGTGACGGGGCAGGCGGCTTCAGCGGAGGAATTTGGCGATGACATCGCTGGCTTCGAGTACCGCTGCCTTGAGCTTAGAAGCAAAGATTCAATTCGCGAGTTTGTCGACAGCATCGACGGTGTCGATATTCTGGTGAACAACGCTGGCCACATCATGCCTGACGCCTCGTTCGCCCAGGCGGTGCAGGTCAACCTGAATGCGGTGTATGAGGTGAGCTCTGGATTGCAACCATTGCTCGCGCGCAGCTCATTGCCCAGTGGCGCTGCGATAGTCAACATCGCGTCGATGATGTCGTATTTTGGCAGCCCTCATTTGCCTGGATATGGTGCTGCCAAAGCCGGCATTGTGCAGCTCACCAAGACATTAGCGGCCGGTTGGGCGAAAGACCGGATTAGAGTCAACGCTGTCGCGGCGGGGAGCGTTCGCACCTCAATGACCGCTGCCTACGCATCGGACCCGCACTGGCAAAAAGTGGTTTCCGAGAAAACACCTTTGGGTCGATGGGCTAGTCCGGAGGAAATTGCTATACCCATCCTATACCTTTGCTCTTCTGGTAGCGCCTTTGTTACCGGCCACACCCTCGTTGTGGACGGCGGGTATTCAATCATTGATTAATAGAAGAGGTGGAGACGTGCTGCGATTTAGGGACAAAGTCGTTCTGGTAACGGGGGCGGCGGCGGGAATCGGCTACGCGACGGCGAAACGGATCGCTGAAGAGGGTGGGCGACTTCTGCTGGCGGACATCAACGGCGACGCCGTAAAGCGTGCAGGCGAAACGCTCCGAGCGGCACATGATACGGAATACGCAACCTTCGTTTTTGACGCTTCAAACATGTCGGGGACTCGTGCTATGGTGAAGCAGGCCGCCGCGCACTTTGGCCGCCTCGACGTCCTGTGCAACATTGCAGGTATCGCTGGCGGTTGGCATACCCATGAAATGCCTGAGGACGCATACAAGCGCATGATGGCGATCAACGTTGACGGCGTGTTCGCGAGCTGTCAAGAGGCGATTCCGTACCTCATCGAGTCCAAGGGCAACATCGTCAACATGGCTTCGGCTTCGTCGAAGCAAGGGCAGGCATACACCGCCGCATATTGTGCGTCGAAGGCTGCAGTTGTGGCCATCACCCGTTGTCTCGCCGTAGAGTATGCGGAGAATGGGATTCGGGCGAATGCCATCTGCCCTGGTGGCGTAAACACGAATATCCATCACACGATCGAGTTTCCGAAGGACGTCAACCCGAAGCTGATGGACAAGCTTTATCCGCTCTTTCCCATTGCGGAGCCGAACGAAATCGCCGCCGCTGTTGCCTACTTGGCGTCTGACGAGGCGCGCTACGTGACAGGCGTAGATTTCTCGATCGACGGTGGCCAGACCGTCTCATGAGCACAGCGACGAACTCTAACGCACCAGGGACGCAGGGTATGAGCACGTCGTTTGCAAATCTGCTGGCCCCCGGACGCATCGGATCGATGCAACTCCGCAATCGCATCTTCATGTCGCCAATGGGGTCGAATCTGGCGGAGCCTGATGGGTTCTGTGGCGAACGGCTGGCCCAGTACTATGCGGCCCGCGCAAAAGGCGGGGCCGCGATGGTTATCATGGGGTCCGTCGGGGTCGCTTATCCGCGCGGATCGGGCAACCAGATGCAGGTGGCAATCTCGGACGACAAGTTTATTCCGGGACTTGCACGCGTTGCGGAAGCTGTGCACGAACATGGCTGCAAGATCGCTGTCCAGTTGCAGCATGCGGGCGCAATCGCAGTGAACGAACCGCTGCGTGGCCTGCCTTTGCTCGTGCCGTCGATCCCCACACCAAAGGATTTCGACTGGGCGGCCGACCTTACCCCGCAGGAAAACAAGGACATGTTCGAAGTGTTCTTCCAGCCGGGCGTGAAGATCGAATATCAAGCAGCGAGCGAGGAAGACATTGAATGGGTGATTGACTGTTTCGCTCGGGCAGCGGTGCGTGCGAAGCAAGCGGGCATTGATGGCGTCGAGATTCACGCAGGCCATGGCTATCTTCTTTCATCCTTTCTCTCGCCATCGAGCAACAAGCGGACCGACAGATGGGGAGGGACGTTAGAGAACCGCGCCCGCTTGCTGGTTGAAACGGTGAAGCGTATCAGGGCAGCCGTAGGTCTTGACTACCCGGTATGGTTCCGCATCGATGGCATTGAACATCTCAAGAACGATGGCATTACGCTAGAAGATGCAATCGAGGCAACAAAGCTTGGCGTCGCAGCGGGTGCGGATGCTGTCCACGTCACGATGTATGCAGACGCAAGCAAAGGAATCAGCTTTACTGAAGCACACACCGTGCAGCAACCGTGCAAGTACGTCCCGTATGCGTCGGCGATTAAGGCCAACGTTGACGTTCCTGTCATCACGGTGGGACGCGTCGAGCCGGAACAGGCAGACGCCTTTATTGCGCAAGGCAAGTTCGATTTCCTCGCCATGGCCAGAAAGCTTCTGGCCGATGATGAGTTGCCGAACAAACTCAAGGCAGGTCGACCGGATCTGATTCGACCGTGCATCTATTGCTACACCTGCATCAGCCAGATTTTCCTTGGAACGCACACCCGATGTGCCGTCAACGCGAAGACCGGATTTGAGATTACGACGGCGATAGAGGCCTCTCCAGTCAGCAAGAAGGTTCTGGTAATTGGGGGCGGTCCGGCAGGGATGGAAGTCGCGCGCGTCGCAGCTTTGCGCGGGCACAAGGTCCACCTATACGAATCGTCGGACCGGCTTGGCGGAACGGCATTCTTTTCGTCGATCGTTTATCCAGAGAACGGAAAGCTGATCGACTACCTGAAGGCGCAACTGCACGAGCTCAAGATTGACTACAGCCTGCGCACAAAAGTTACGCCCAAGATAGCTGCGAAGCTAAAGCCGGATACCATTGTCGTCGCGACCGGTGCGCGACGAGCAGCTGTAAAGGTCCCAGGATATGAGCTGCCTCATGTTCTGAGCGGTGATGAGCTCCGAGAGATGGTGACGGGCCGCATGGGCACGTCACTGAAAAAGAAGCTGAATTTGCGTTGGCGCCTGATGATCAGGACCGGCAAGAGCATGGGCCTGCTCAACAACAACCGGGTAATCAATCGGCTTAGTGAGCGATTTCTTCCGCTGGGCGAACATGTCTTGGTCTATGGTGGCGGACTGGTCGGCGTGGAGGTCGCCGAGTTTCTAGCAGAGCGACATCGAAAGGTGACACTGATCGAGCCAGGTCCCTCGTTCGGGAAGGAACTCATGATGGTGCGGCGCTGGCGCATCATGGACTCCCTGCGCAAGCTAGGCGTGAGAATGTTGAAGGAAAGTGAGCTGACACTCATCAAACCCGGGAAGGCGACTTACCGCACGTCCAACGGACAGCTTCAGACGATTCGTGCCGATACGGTAATCATGGCGCTAGGCGCCGAGCCGAGCGGGGCGGAGATCACCGAGAAGCTCAAGGAGATATGCGGGGAGGTCCATTGCGTCGGTGACGCGAATGAACTGGGCTATATCGAAGGCGCAATGCGTAACGGAAACCGCGTTGCGCGTGAAATCTAGGAGTTTGAGTCGATGACGAATGAGTCGCAGGAAGCTGATCAGCTGCGGGAGGCCAATAAGGCTGCATTTACTGCCATGCTTGGACATCTCGGGAGGAAGGAGTTCGACGAGTTTCAGGGCTATCTCTCTGAGACCATCTTCCAGGACTGGCCTTATCTTCCGATACCCAACATGCCACAAAGCATCGTCGGAAGCCGGCAACTGCGGGAATTCATCGAGGCGGGCACGCAGGCCTTCGACCCGTATGCGTACGAGATCAGCAAGTTCTACGACATGGCTGATCCATCGATGCTGATCGTTGAATACAGCTCACACACGCGCTATCACCCGACGGACCGCCCATATAGCAATTCGTATCTGGGAATTCTGCGCTTTGCCGAAGGCAAGGTGACCTATTGGCGCGAGTACCTGAATCCGCTCATCATCAAGGAGAGCCTGCTCGGTGACTTTGAAAAGCCGGTGGAGGCGTCCTGATGGAGAATCCGAACGATTCGAGTGAGCTCTCGCCCGTCGAGCGTCTGTTGGCGATAGAAGAAGTTCGATTGCTCAAGGCACGGTATTTTAGGTTCCTCGACACCAAGGACGAGAATAGTCTCGCATCGGTTTTCGCAAGTGATGCGACGCTCGACATGAGCGAAGGCTCTGGGGGTGCGGCCGATCCATCCGCGGTCATCCACGGGGCGGAGCAGATCGCGCGATTTATCCTTTCGGCCCTGAAAGGTGCGACGACCGTGCATCAAGGCAGCATGCCTGAGATCGCGGTCCTGACGGGCAACAGGGCGATGGCCGTTTGGGCGATGCACGACCTGTTGCAGTGGAACGAGCAATCCTCCATGCCGTTTCAACGGCTGGTCGGCTACGGCCACTACCAAGACAGCTACCGGTGCATTGGCGGTCGTTGGTTCATCGAAACGTCGAAGCTGACGCGTCTAAAAGTCGAAGTTTCTTAGTCCATTGAGCGCATGGTGTGCAAGGTCTACTCGATTGACGGTGTTACGCCGGTGGTATCGCCCGGTGCCTACGTCCACCCCTCCGCCGTGCTCATAGGCGACGTCATAATTTGTTCAGCGTGTTACATCGGCCCGACGGCTTGCCTGAGGGGTGATTTCGGGCGCATTGTGGTTGAAGAAGGGGCCAACGTTCAGGACGGTTGCGTCATGCACGGCTATCCCGACATTGATACGGTTGTCGAGCGCGATGGGCACATTGGTCATGGTGCCGTCTTGCACGGCTGCCGGGTGGGCCGAAACGCATTGATCGGTATGAGATCGGTGGTCATGGACGGCGCTATGATCGGCGAGTCTAGCATCGTTGCGGCGATGAGCTTGGTCAAAGAGGGGGTTCATGTGCCAGCGCGCTCGCTGGCCGCTGGGATACCGGCCCGTGTGCTTCGTAGCCTTTCAGATGACGAGGTGGCGTGGAAGAGTCACGGGTCGTCGCTATATCGAGATCTGGCGTCCCTTTGTATCCGAACGATGAAAGAAGTGGATGCGCTTGAGTCCATCGAGGCCAATCGCCCGAGAGTGAACGTGGGCACAGCGATTCCCTTGCATATGATTAAGGCGATGCGCGCAAAGGGTGGTTCCTGATGAAGACGATTGTCATCATCGGTGCGGGATTTAGCGGCACCGTTTTGGCTGCGCACTTGCTCACCCTACCGCGGGTAGAGCCGCTGCAAGTGCTCCTGCTGAATCGATCAGGTGCTCAAGGACGCGGCGTCGCATACGGTACGCGCAGCGCGAAACACATTTTGAATGTCCCGGCCGGAAACATGAGTGCGATAAGCACTAACCCGGGGCATTTCCTCGACTATTGCAGGCAGGTAGACGCTCTTGTTCGGCCCGAGTCGTTCGTCTCCCGCCGCATGTATGGTGAATACTTGGAGTGGTTGCTGGCCGGCGCGGCAAGCAGAAGCGAATCGACAGCGAGCCTCGCGAGGCTCGAGGCGGAAGTGATTTGTATCCAGCAAACCCACGCCAGCGGACCAGACCGCCGTCTGAGCATCAAGCTGTCCAACGGTGAAACGATCCTCGCGGACGAGACCGTTCTCGCAGTGGGAAATTTTCCGCCGTGTAATCCACCTGTGGCAGACGCATCCTTCTACAGCAGTTCCCGATATGTGGGTGACCCTTGGGCGCCGGGTACGCTGGACGTGATTCCGCCGCAAGCGGACGTACTATTATTGGGCACTGGTCTCACGGCTGTCGACGTCGCTGCACAACTGGCGCAAGCTGGTCCGAGAAGGCAGTGCTACGCGGTTTCAAGGCGCGGGCTGCTGCCTCATCCGCACCGCACTGCGCGTGGACCGACTAATGCCGGTGATCCGCGTGATTTGGTGGACAGCATGGGCTCCGATGTGCGCAGCTACGTTCGGGTTCTACGAGAGCATATCAGGGTATGTACAGAAGATGGGCTGAACTGGAGAGACGTGCTCGCTTCTCTTCGTCAGGACACGCCGGAACTCTGGCGGCGTCTCAATCGTCAGGAGCAACGGCGTTTCCTTCGACACATTCAATCCTACTGGGACGTGCATCGGCACCGGCTGGCGCCAGAGGCCGACCTTTACTTGCACGGATTGCTCACCTCGGGATTGCTTCAACTGATTCGCGGTCGCGTAACCAGTTATCAGGAGAGCCTCAACCACGTCGACATCTGCATTCAGTTGCGAGGTGGGACACATGTAAGGAATGTACGGGTAGGGTACGTCATTAACTGCACAGGCCCAGCTACTGATCTGCGTCGTATTGACGACCGCCTGATCTCGCAACTACTTAAGGACGGGTTAATCAGCCCAGATATGCTGGGGCTTGGCCTGCGTACCTCGGATGCCTACGAGTGCCTCGACGCGAAAGGAGAGAGCTTCACCGGCCTTCGATACATTGGTCCACTTTTAAAGGCTCGATACTGGGAAGCGACCGCCGTCCCGGAACTAAGGGTGCACGCGGAGGCGTTGGCTCGCCTCCTATTGAAGGACCGCCTCGTCTAATTATTCCAGATGCATCGTTTCAAGCTTTTGGTTTGCCATCGGCTGAGAAACTTGTGTCCGCAGGTAAGTTTGGAAGAAGACTGGCCGGCATTAACCTGGACCTTCATGGTCGCGCTTCTTGGGATGGTTAGCGCTACCGGGGCGGACGACGCCGACCTACGCAAGAGAACATCGGTGCTTTCTCGATCTGCGGTGGCCGAAGGATCGCAGCAGGAACAACGGCAGTGGCATCCTTAATGCCTACCCGGCCATGCGCGCGTCAGTCATCCCAAGGATGTGCCAAACCCGGATCGGTTTCCGAGATAAGTTGCTTAAGGAGGTTCTTCAACGAGACGGCCTCCCAATAGCCTAGCTTGTCGATGATCCCGACCTCGATCGCTTTCGCGGCTGCGATGATGTGTAAGGTAGTATTTCGTCCATCATCTGTCAGGTCGCACCGGGCTGAATTCCCCTCACCCGTTACACGCAGAAGCCCGCGGTCAGCAAGGCTCCTCGCGGTCTGAGACGTCACGTGGTGACCGGTATAGGAGAAGAGGCGGTTCATATCGTCAATGCTTCTGCCGCCCTTGATGCTCAGAATGGTCAAAATGAAATACTCGGTGTCGTTGAGGCCGGTTTTGTCAAGGTGCTCACGAACCTGCGCGTAGAACTGGAAGTGCGATCGTGCAAGGAGATAGCCGAGAAAATCTTCCCCAAACGCCGAATTTCCACGGCTTGCTGGATTGTCGGATAAAGAAAGCGGTTGAGACTTGTGCGTCGCGAGCGCGTACCGGCCGGCGTGAAAAACGAGTGGCGGTGCATCGGAGTGGTCGAACCCGATGACCTCGCCAACGAAGATGATATGGTCGCCGCCGTCGTATCGAACGGCCGTCTTGCATTGCAAACGGGCGCAACAGTTATCAAGAAGCGGTATATCCCCCACCCCATTCGCAACCGGCAGATTGGCGAACTTGTCCTCGCCGCTCTTTGCGAAACGGTTGGACAGTGCCTCCTGCTCGCCGGAGAGAATGTGGACGGCCCAGAATTCGTTGGCTTCAAATGCCGGGAGACTGCGCGATGTCCTTGCGATGCTCCACAGGACCATTGGAGGATTCAGGGAAACCGAATTGAAGCTGTTAGCTGTGATGCCAACCGGGGTGCCGTCAGATGAACGTGTCGTGATAATCGTCACCCCGGTGGTGAAATTCCCCAGCGCCCGACGGAATGCTTTCTGATCAATCGTTGTCTGTTCGCTCACGGTTCGTTCCTTTTGTTTCGGAACTTCGCGGAACCTGCCTCAGAGACAATCGGTTCGCGAAGTGTACGGGGAGTCTAGGTTCCGCGATACCCCGCATCATCGTCCGATAGGACTATCGGAAGCGGGAGTTTTGGATTAGTCCGGTCAGACGAGGTGCATTACTCACCTCGGGCCTATGCTTCGTTCAACGCTGGTGTTTAAGTTTCCGGCGAGCTGCACGAACTACGCAATGAGGCACGAGATGGCTACGAACGATGCAACCCTTCGCAAACTGGTCGATCATTGGCTGCAACCGGGCGAATCGACACATCTGCGTATCCGGCAATTTGGTCGCACCCCAACCGAGCGCGCCCGGTTTGTATTTGTGGAAATGCTGCGGCCAACAGGCGCCGTGGGTCTTTTTTTCTTCCGACACCCCGACAGAACGTGGGGCATCTGTCCGCCCGCCAGACAGCGGCCTGCAATGCGAGCGTGGGCGACCAGCTAGACAGACGAATCTCCTCAGGCGCCAGCGCCCTGAGATCCGTCGGGGTGGACTAGTCCGAGCGGACGATGCTGAACAACGACGTGAATCCGATCATGGATTCGTAATCGAGGGGTTCAAAACCCCTACGCGCAACGCCACGCAGCATAGCGAGTCTTCCAAATGGTGCAATCAACCCCAATCCCGGAAGGCAAGTACGTTCGGACATCGACCGGACTTGACCTTCACTACTATGACCTCGGGCATGGCGCTCCGGTAATTTTCGTCCACGGTAGTGGACCTGGCGCCAGCGGTCACAGCAATTTCAAGGGGAATTATCGCGTCTTCGCCGAACGTGGTTACCGGGTCATCATTTTCGACCTTCCCGGGTATGGGCTCTCTTCGAAACCGGAAGATCAAGAGTATGAACTGGACTTCTTCGTCGAATCTCTGAAGGAACTGGTCGACCGACTTGAGATCGGACCATGTGTCCTCGTAGGTAACTCCCTTGGCGGCGCGATTGCGATCAAGTATGCGCTGGACAGACCGGAAGGTGTGACGCGTTTGGTGTTGATGGGGCCTGGTGGACTTGAAGAGCGCGAACGTTACTTCCAGATGGAAGGCATTCAACGAATGATGAAAGACTTTGCGATGGATGCCCTCGATCGCGAGGGCATGCGCCGGCTCTTGTCCATATTGGTTTTCGATTCATCGCACGTCACGGACGAGCTGCTCTCGGAACGTGTTCCTGTTTGTGCGACGCAGCCCAAGACCGTTCTCTCGACGATGCGAGTTCCGAATCTGTCAGATCGACTCCGTGAGATTAAGTGCCCAGTCTTAGGCTTCTGGGGGAGTGACGACAAGTTTTGTCCGGTAGAAGGGGCACTGAAGGTGCTTCGAGACTGTGATGATGCGCGCTTCCTGCTTGTGAACCAGTGCGGTCACTGGGTGATGGTCGAGCACAGGGAGCTTTTCAATAGGACATGCCTGGAATTTCTTGACAATGGATGACGCTCAATTGAATGCGGACCAAATCCGTGAGCTTGGCGATGAACTGTATGCAGCGTTGAGAAGCGGGTCGACTCTTTCGCCTCTTAGTGAAAGGTTTGATTCGATCTCGGTAGATGACGCATATCATATCTCGCTTCGCTTTCTGCAACGGCGTGAGGCGGACGGTGAGCGGGTGATTGGCAAGAAGATCGGTGTTACAAGCAAGGCTGTGCAAGAGATGCTTGATGTGCATCAGCCTGATTTTGGATTTCTCACCGATGCGATGCGGTTTACTGATGGAGCGACCATCAGTATCTCAAAGGCCGGGCTGATCCAGCCGCGGGCAGAGGGCGAGATCGCGTTCTTCCTAAAAAAAGATCTGGTCGGGCCTGGGCTTTCGCGCGAAGACGTCATCGACGCGACCGAAGCTGTCGCTGCGTGCTTCGAAATCGTCGACTCGCGCATTCACGACTGGAAAATCAGAATTCAGGATACGGTTGCAGACAACGCGTCGTGCGGGGTCTTTACTGTAGGCACCAGCCGGGTCCCCCCTGGCGATTTGGACCTCGCTGCAGCGCAGATGCGTTTCAGGCGTAACGGTGAACTGATCGCTTCCGGCCTTGGATCAGCAGTTCAAGGGCATCCAGCGGAAGCAGTGGCTTGGCTCGCCAATACCCTCGGACGTTTCGGTATTCCGTTCCGTGCCGGCGAAGTCATTCTCTCCGGATCACTTGTCCCGCTCGTGCGTGTGACAGCCGGGGATCGCTTCGAGTTGACCGTTGAAGGCATCGGCAGTGCGTCCGTTGCATTCGTCGAATAACGGTTTCCAAAAACTATCCACCACCGACGGTGGATCTTCCATGATTGAGCCATGCGAAAAATCCGATGTGCATTAATTGGCCCCGGCAATATCGGCACCGATCTTCTTTATAAGCTTCGCCGCAGCGAACTACTTGAGCCAGTATGGATGGTAGGAATTGACGCGGCTTCGGAAGGGCTCGCGCGGGCTCGTGAACTCGGTCTCAAAACGACTGCAGAAGGAGTAGATGGCCTTCTGCCACACGTGGCCGAAGATGGTATCCAGATCGCATTCGACGCAACGTCGGCGTACGTCCACCGCGAGAATTCTCGCAAGCTGAATGCGATTGGCGTCATGATGATTGACCTGACGCCTGCCGCTATCGGCCCATATTGCGTTCCGCCAGTAAATCTGAAAGAACACGTGGGCACCCGAGAAATGAACGTCAATATGGTCACCTGTGGAGGTCAGGCGACCATCCCAATGGTGGCCGCGGTTTCGCGGGTACAACCGGTATCGTATGCCGAAATTGTCGCGACTGTATCGTCTCGCTCGGTGGGACCTGGTACGAGAAAGAATATTGATGAGTTCACGCGTACGACAGCCGGCGCGGTTTCGAAGGTGGGCGGTGCGAAGCAGGGCAAGGCAATCATCGTTATCAATCCCGCCGAGCCGCCGCTGATCATGCGCGACACGATTCACTGTTTGACCGAAACAGCACCGAAACAGGACGAAATTGTTGTCTCAGTTCACGAGATGGTCAAAGAGGTTCAGAAGTACGTGCCGGGATACAGGTTGAAGAACGGGCCCGTGTTCGATGGAAATCGGGTGTCCGTGTTCATGGAAGTCGAAGGACTGGGCGACTACTTGCCGAAATACGCTGGCAATCTCGACATCATGACTGCTGCTGCTGCGCGCACCGCGGAGATGTTCGCTGCGGAGATCCTGAATGGCGCACTTACGCTCGAAGCGGTGACCCAGTAACGACTTTCCCGGAGAAACACATGAATATCAATGGAAAGAAAATCACGCTGCATGACAATACATTGCGCGATGGCATGCATCCCAAGCGTCACCAGATCAGCATTGAGCAGATGGTCGGAGTCGCGCGAGGGCTCGACGAGGCAGGCATGCCTCTTCTCGAGGTGACGCACGGAGACGGTTTGGGCGGTTCGTCGGTAAACTATGGCTTTCCGTTGCATACAGACGAGGAATACTTGCGCGCAGTTATCCCCGTTCTGAAGAATACGAAGGCGTCGGCTCTCCTGCTGCCTGGGATCGGGACGGTTGAGCACTTGCACATGGCCAAAGATCTTGGCGTGCATACGATCCGAATTGCGACGCACTGTACCGAAGCCGATGTCGCGGAGCAGCACATCAATGCGGCGCGAAAGCTTGAGATGGATACCGTCGGGTTCCTGATGATGGCGCATATGTCACCACCGGAGAAACTGGTGGAACAGGCGCTGCTGATGGAGTCATATGGCGCGAACTGTGTGTATGTGACTGATTCGGCAGGCTACATGTTGCCCGACGACGTCTCGGCGCGGATCGCCGCGCTGCGGACGGCACTCAAACCTGACACCGAAATCGGCTTTCATGGCCACCACAATCTGGCGATGGGCATCGCGAATTCGCTCGCCGCTATTGAGGCCGGTGCAATCCGAATTGACGGGTCGACGAACGGGCTGGGCGCTGGCGCAGGTAACACGCCCCTCGAGGTCTTTGTCGCTGTCTGCAACCGGATGGGTGTAGAAACAGGTGTCGACTTGTACAAGATCATGGACGTGGCCGAAGACATCGTGCTGCCCATGATGGACCATATCGTGCGTATTGACCGCGATTCGCTGACGCTCGGATATGCGGGAGTCTACTCTTCGTTCCTCCTGTTTGCGAAGCGAGCAGAGGCGAAATACAAGGTGCCAGCTCGCGACATCCTCATGGAACTCGGCCGTCGGGGCATGGTTGGCGGGCAGGAAGACATGATTGAAGACGCGGCCCTCGATATGGCTCGAGCCAAGAGCGCGTCGTCGCAATCCAGTGCGGCCGCGTCGTCTGCTGCGGCTACAACGTAATTTTCCGCGCAACAGAAGGCGACCCTACCGATAGTCAATGTCCGATAGTGTTCGATACTACTGGGAGGACTTTCCGGTAGGGCGCACTTTTGAATTTCAAGGCTTTGCGCCATGCGAGGCAGAGATGGTCGAATTCTCGCAAAAGTTCGACCCACAGCCGGCGCACATCGATTCGGCTTGGGCTGCCAAATCGCCACCAGGTCATATCGTGGCTAATGGTTGGCATATCTGTGCGAAGGTCATGCGCATGATGTGCGACTTCTATCTTTCTGAGACGGCAAATCTTGGTTCACCTAGTATTGAACGCCTACGGTGGCTGCGCCCAGTGGGGCCCGGTGAACCACTACGGTGCGCACGGTTGTACGGGCCACGAGAAGATCCAATTCCAAACCCGACAGAGGACTCGTCAAGACCCGTTGGGTTGTGAGTAACGAAGGAGGCGTGATCATGGTCATGGAAGGGTGGACCTTAATACTCCTCCGCGACTCTAGCCCATGATCATCGTCTCGGCTTGATTCCAAAGGTCACAACGGTCGGCTAGTTTAATGAGAGACAGATCGATCTCCGATAGTCCGAAAGGACGATGATTGCAGGGCGCGGACCACTTAACCTGTGACCGTTCAAAGTAGCGTCATCAGGAGGTGGTCATGTCAAAGCCGCACGCGGATAACGCGGAACACGAGGTCGTGTGGGACCGATTTTGCGACATGCTTAAGCATGCCGGGAAGCAGATCTTGCGGCCAGAAGCGCCAAACGACCCGTTCAACCGCGCGGAAGGATACAGGTATCTGAGCCGCCTGACGCGAATTGCGCTCGAAATGCAGGTGGAGAGCGGATCTGCGGAATTCCCCATATTTATGGCGCCTTCGCACGAGACTGCGAAGATTGGCGCGGACAACCCAGACAACTATTACCAGGTCGCACTGATTAACGGGAAATACAGTTATCGGATTCGGGGGATTCGCGGTGCGGTTGAAAATATCAATTTCAGCACCAAGCGCGGCGGCTACGACACGAGCGGAAAGCTCATTCTGAGCGATCTCCTCGAGGCGAAGAACATGCACTTCGAAGCAGACGGGAGCTTCGAATTGACGCTTTCTCAGGAGAGAAGCTCCGAAAACTGGTTGAAGGTAACCCCCGATACGACGCAAGTTTTAGTTCGGCAGTACCTTCCGCGACGCAGGGAGCAGAAGCCGGCGCAGATTACCATCGAACGCCTCCATTCGACCGGCGAGGTTCCGGCGCCACTAGACCCTCTTCTGTTTGAGAAAAAACTGCTGGGCGCGGCGCAATTTGTCGAGAACACGGCGCGAATGTTTTGCGACTGGACCAAGAGCTATCAGCCCAATGTGAACAGGCTCCCTCCGGCAGATCAGGCGCTGTGCCAATCAGTTGGTGGTGATCCTAACATCTTCTACTACCACGGCTACTGGCGCCTTGATGACGGGGAGGCACTCGTTGTACGCATACCGGAGCTGCCCTCCTGTGACTACTGGAACTTGGTCGTACAGAACTATTGGATGGAATCGCTCGACTTCCGTTACTTCGACGTCTGCGTCAATAAGGAAACTGCCAAATTAGACGCTGACGGTGGTGTCACGGTGGTCATTGCCCATCGTGATCCCGGAGTGCCAAACTGGTTGTCGACCGCGGGGCACTCGAGCGGAACG
This sequence comes from Paraburkholderia sp. BL18I3N2, assembly GCF_003001875.1. Classification (NCBI taxonomy): domain Bacteria; kingdom Pseudomonadati; phylum Pseudomonadota; class Betaproteobacteria; order Burkholderiales; family Burkholderiaceae; genus Paraburkholderia; species Paraburkholderia sp. BL18I3N2. The sequence goes on along the minus strand of NZ_PVNC01000015.1, from coordinate 98,793 downwards.
ATGTGCTTCCGTTGGGTCGGGGCGAGCGATCCAGTTCACCCTGTGACCGAGGTCGTTACGCTCGACGCTCTCATTTGAAGGCTCATAAATGGCAAACATTCCGGAGACGCAAGCTTTGTTGGCTGCTGCGATGCACCGCAGTGGGGGACTCAGAGACTTCGGCGACGCTAGCTTCAGGCCCGCCTTGGACATGCTCGTCAAGTCGATCAACGAGGAGGGAAGGCTTTCAGAAAAGGGTGCGGAGATCTTCGCGGACCGGCTGGTCGAGAGCCTTAGTTCACGATTGGCGCTCGAGTACAACCTGAAGCGTTATCCGGCAATTCTCGCAGAGGAGTTGAAGGACCCGATTTTCATCATTGGGTTGCCGCGAACAGGAACGACGATGTTGCACCGGGTGCTCGCGCGGGACTCACGCTTCTATACCCCGATGTGGTGGGAGGTGCGGTTCCCGGTGCCGATAGGCCCTACCGCGCCGGATGGTGAAGACCCTCGAATCAAGCTCGCAAAGTCCGAAGTCAAGATGATGCTTGATGCGATGCCGGAACTGCTGACAATGCATCCGCTCGATGCCGAGCTCCCGGACGAAGAGGTGGTGCTGATGGAGCACTCGTTCTTGAGCGCAATGTATGCGTACGCCAATGTGCCCACCTATACGGAATGGCTTGGCAGGCAGGATCAGACACCAGCATATGAGTATTTGAAGCGGCAACTGCAGTTCCTGCAATGGCAAAAACGCCAACGTGGAGAAGTCGCGCAGCGATGGATTCTGAAAGCGCCGCATCATACGCATGCAATGGACGTGCTATTCAAAGTGTTTCGGGATGCGAAGATCATTCAAACTCACCGTGATCCACTTGAAACTATCCCCTCGATGAGTAGCTTCGCCTACACGATTTGGCGCGTGTACAGTGACGTTGCTGATCCTCGCGACGCCGCGATGTTGTGGTCGACCAAGTTCGCGAAGGGACTTCGGGACGCGATCGCCGTGCGTGATCGCATGCCGGCTGACCGGTTCCTCGACGTGTGGTATCTGGATGCGGTCGCAAAGCCACTAGAAGTCGCCAAGGCCATATATCCGTTCATTGGAATGTCGCTTACGGACGAGGCTGAACGAGAGATGCGTAGCTGGGTTGAACACAGTAGCCGGGACAAGCGCGCGCCTCACGCATATTCCCTTGAGAAGATGGGACTCACCGAAGCTCAGTTGAAAAAGGACTTCGCGGAATATCGCGAACGCTACATTCTCCCCCGACACGGGTGAAGAGGGCTACAAAGCGTCGATCAATTTGGCAGGGGGAAAGCATATGTTGTTGCGAGACAAGATTGTAATCATTTCGGGCATTGGGCCTGGACTTGGAATCAAGCTGGCACTCGAAGCGGCACGCGAAGGCGCGAAAGGTGTGGTGCTCGCGGCCCGCAGCGCAGACAAGCTCGATGCGGCTGAAAGCAGAATTAGGGAAGAGTTTAGCGAAGCTGCGATATTGAAAGTCCCGACTGACATTACCCAAAGAGACCAGTGCCGTAGCTTGATCGCCGCTACGATTGAGCGCTTTGGTCGCGTGGACAGCCTCGTGAATAGCGCCTACAACCCAGGAAACGTGATGGGTTCGTTGGAGACGACGGGCACCGATGGCTGGCAACCTATTTTTGAGACAAATGTATTCGGCACCATGAACCTTGCCCTGGAAGCGGCAGTGCCAATGCAGGCTCAAAAATCTGGAGCGATGGTGATGGTCAATTCGCTGGTGACTCGTAAGCCGTTGGTAGGGCAGGCAGGCTACGCAGCGTCCAAGGGTGCGCTCGGGGTCGCGGTTAAGTATCTGGCCACGGAGCTCGGTCCGCATGGAATTCGAGTGAACACAGTGTCAATGGGCTGGATGTGGGGGGCGCCCGTGGAGTCATATATGCGGGCCGTGGAAGCGGAACGGAACATTGCACTCGAAGACCAGGTTGCTCAGGTGACGGCGAATATCCCATTGGGAAAAATTCCCACCGACGACGATTGCGCTAAAGCGGCACTCTTCCTCGTTTCCGATTATGCGAATGCTGTTACCGGCGCGTGGCTGGATGCAAACGGTGGCGAATTTATGGCGGCATAACCAACAAGGAGACTTTCTATGAGCGAAGACAGAAACAAGGTAAGTTCCGTTCGCGTGGAGATTAACGCGCCCGCATCTTTCGTTTGGGAGGTGCTGGTGGATTTGCCGCGCTACTCGGAATGGAATCCGTTTACTGTTAGGGTGGAATCAACGCTAAAGGTTGGCGAGCCCGTCCATCTCTACATCGCTGATCCGGCCAATCCAGGCGCAGAGATTCACGTTATCGAGCACTTGGTCGCATACGAGCCTTCCCGACTGCTTGCTTGGGAACAGCGGCCAACTGAGGATTGTGCCGACGCTGCACGTCGTGACCAAGTTATACAAGAGATCGACGAAAAGCGATGCGCGTACTACACGACGGATCAATTTCTCGGTGAGAACGCTGACAAGATCACGGCAACATTCGGAGAATGGGTCAAAGCGGGATTCGACGGTATCGCAGGAGCGTTGAAAAAGCAGGCGGAGGCGCTCTATGCAACGGCGGCGCAGCGATAGTCCCAATCGGTAGGGTGCATCCCGAATGTCTTTTTAAATTGCTTTTGATTGATCGTCGAGAAGACAGTTTTCTGGACTCGTAGCATCGGCGAAGCGCGAAATAGCGCCTGGCCGATGCTTTTTGTTTTGAAACGTCTTACAACAAGGGCACCGCGCCGTCGAGCTGGCCACGGCGCTCAGTTCGACTTTCGTGCCTATCGCAGCACAAGCGCCCCCGTAGTGCCTCAATCTAATGGTGTCACGCTACCGAGCAGCAGACGCACGAGGGACGTCTGGCGGGTAACGCCCGTCTTCGCAAAGATTGAACGAAGATGCGCGCGAGCCGTGTTCTTGCGGATGTCCAGTTGGTCCGCCGCTTCATCAAGCGTCATACCGTCGGCCAAGAGAAGGGCAAGCGATGCTTCAGCCGGCGTGAGTTCGAATAGCTGCTGAATCACATCTCGGGATGCAACGGATTTTTGCTCGGGGTCGCGAATAAACACCGTGACGGCCGGGCGGTGACGACCCTCTGACCATTCGCTTATCGGGATCGAACGAACGGCAATTCCCAGCTTCGCACGCGCGGAGGGGCGCGTGACCGACATGACCTGGCCGATACCTGGCGCCGAGCTCCGATTGTCGGCGAGCGCTCTGCGAATCAGCGTCTGAAGGTGCCGGTTCTCCTGGGGGTAGTTGGCTTGAAGCAAGCCGCCCGAAATACTCAAGCCGTCATTCTCTTTGAGAATCTCCTCGGCGGCATGGTTTATTCGCAATATCGCGCCGGTCTCGTCAAAGACAACGGTCCCGAGAAGCATTCGGTCCACGGTCGTCGCATACAGCGTACGTTCGGACTCGATGCGATCAAGTCGAGAGTGGAGTTCAATTGCGCGCTTGAAATGTGGCAACAATTGTTGGCAGATAGCTTTATCCGACTCTGAAAAATGACCTGCTGACTGGGGCCGGCAAATGCGTAATCGGCACTCGGACCCGTCGGCGGTAAAGAGGTCGGCACCGATCATATAGCGGATGTCGTAGGGTTCGACAAACTGCTTGTAGAACTCGCTGTTCTGCCATTCGGTTGGACCGACCACTTCGTCCACGGTGGCTATGCGATCGGGCGGCAAGCCGCTGAACGGGTCTAACATGAACGCGGTGTGCGTCACAAACTTGCCCTTTTCCGTAAAGGCGCCTTCGGGCCCCGAATTGACGATAAGAGCGTTGCATGCATCCGAGGCTGGTCTGAGAATCAACGTGACCCAGTTAGCGCCCAGTGCACTGCGGAGATCAGTCAGCGCAGTCGACCACGGTAGAACCTCCAGGCATCCTTGGTAGATCGCGCCGAGCAGTTTGTCTAACTGCGACAATGTTAAGTGAAGGTTCGAATAGGAGTCCGACCCAGAGTGCGGCGTGGACCGAGGAGAGGGATTCGTCGCTCTGCCGCCGGACTTCGCGGCCCGAAGCAGACTGGCGTCAGGTACTGCGCCCGTACGGGTCAATTCCGTGTGTGCACCCATTTGAAACGTCTCCGTGAGCAGCGTGCTCGCGGCTGGCACGCTTTTTTCAATATCGTTAGATACTACACGGATTTTGGGGGCATTCAACCGGTGCCAGTACCTGGGCCCCAAGCGGCGTGCCAATCTTCTATAAATGCGTACAGAGCAGGTTGCAACCACGCTGTTTTCACCGAGGCATCGGCGTCGCGTCGTCTGTAGCTGTGAAACTTGAGTGAGGAAACAGGGTTAATTTAGGGGAGTCCGCAGTTGCGTGCGATGCGCCGGCCAGACAGGCGAAGATGAGCTAGACGCCCGGGTCAGGGGCGTCGCAGGTCACGACGAAGCTACGGCTGTTGAACGAGACTGCCGTACTGCGCCTCGAACCGTTCAGCGAATGAGTCGATGTCGCGCGAAGGAAGACGGTTTATGCCACCGGCCAAGCGTCGACCGCCGCCGGTATCAAACATGCGACAGAAATCACCGGCTCCCGTCTGCGTTGTTGCCGGGACTCGAAGGCTGACGGTGTAATCGCCGCCGGCGTTTGGCGAGAGAAGCGCGAAGGCGTTGCTTGGCGACTTCAGCATGAGTTCATTAGCGAGCACACCGATCGCTCGACGGGCCCAAGCTTCGGCCGGTAGTAACAAGATGGAAGCGCCGTGGCAGGACCGGAACGGTGTCAGGCTTCGCGCCTGCGCCATATCTTCCTGATATCCCGCGAACAGTCGCGCACAAGCCAGCGACCGCCCCGTGAACTCCCGCGGATCCTCGAAAGGCAACATTTCCGCTGCGAGATGAGCGGGGTCGAAGTGGAGGTCGTCGATCGTCTCTCCGTATGCGTTGTAGTTCAGACAGACGCCTAGGCGCTCCAACGTTTCAGTGTCGCTGGCGGACAACCCCTCGGCGGTCGCCAACGAGCGGGCGACTTCGGGCAAATTGTCGCCGAACGCCGCCGTAATCGCCCACAATCGGTGGCGTCCCTGCAAATGGCGATCGACGAGCAGGCTTGTGCAAACATCCGCCGCGAGATCGATCTGCGAGATGAGGGAGGGGTGGGCCGGAATGTCACCTGCGTTGTGATGGTCGAAATAGTGTACCTTCGCGCCGGCGTCGAGCAGTCGCACGAGGCTGTCACGATTGATGTCCAGCGAAACGTCCAAGGCATACACGACATCGCCGTCGACCGCTGGGACGCGCTCGAGCAACTTGATGTCGCGCTTGACGCCCGTGATCAGCGTGGATTCGCCCGGGTTGACCAACCGGAGTTGCTGCAAGGCGCAGAGCCCGTCAGCGTCACCATTGAAAGCGTAGTAGCAAGCCATTTTTATCCTTGAACTTGAGGATGGGTGCATACCCTCAGTTCCCGGACGTCCAAAAAGGCGGCCTCTAGGGACTAGCCATCACCATGTGACCGACACGACACGACAGCGATGAATCGGTGTGCGGCCAAGGCTGCGGGCCGGCTGAGGGATAGCGCATCCTCACCGATGCGTTGCTCCGCGGCATCGTCTAATCAGACTATCGAAAGAACTGGCGGTAACTCCGCGTTACCCCAAACGGACGATGCTGGTAGCCTCGTGCGCGTCCTTAATGCTGAAAGCTGATCGCAGCCTGTACCTAAGCGCGCCCCGTGTCTCTCGCGGTAGCTCGGCGTTAGGTGTGGGACGTTAATCTTGTTCTTCGATTGTCAATCGGGAGAAATCTGGTGCAAGCAGCAACGCTAGAAGTGAATGCGGCTGAGAACAACGTGCTAAAGAGCACCGTATTGGTTGCGGGTCCTACCATGGTGACTTTGATTCCAATGGCCGCAGCCCCGGCGATGCCTGCAATGGCGGCACATTTTCCCGGGGCAGGCAGTGGATCGTTATTTGCTCAATTGGTGATGACCATTCCCGCAATAATCCTGATACTCGTCGCGCCACTCGCAGGGATCGTCGCGGAAATCATCGGAAGGCGCACGGTGATGCTTCTGGGACTCGCCTTTTTCGTCCTCTCGGGCGGCGCCGCGCTCTTCGTGGACTCCGAATGGGGCCTGATTGCTTCGCGGCTACTGCTGGGAGCAGCGGGTGGCGCGATTCAGACAAGCAGTCTCGCGCTGGTTAGCGATTATCCGTCGGGCGGTCCGAGGGAGCGTCTGCTTGGCTTTATGGTTGCGGGCTCATCGACGATGGCCGTCGTGGCCCTGATAGCAGGCGGGCGTATGGTCGACCTTTGGGGCTGGCGCGCACCCTTCACCTTGTATCTGGCAGGGATCCCCGTCCTCCTTCTCGCGGTTTTTAGCATCAAATCTCATTCGCACGTGGGCGGCCGCGAGCACAATCTGTTCGCTCCTGTGCGCCTTCTCTGGCCTGTTTATGCGATTGCTGTCCTATTGACCATCGGGATGTTCATGCCAAGCATCCAAGGGCCGTTCTTATTGGCGCAGCGTGGAGTGACAAGCGCCGAGGTCCAAGGGTCCGTTGCAGCGGCCTGTGCACTCGTCGCCGCTGTCTCGGCCGCGAGCTACGGTTACATTGTGCGTTACGTGAGTCCCCGAAACCTGCTGATGGCGACGGCCTTTCTTTTCGGAGTCGGAGCCATCGGAATTGCGCGGCTCAATGGAATTGTTTCCATTGGTAGTGCGAGCGCACTGATGGGTATTGGGGCGGGTCTAGTCGAGGCGAGTTGCGCCACGCTCATCATGGCGCGCTCTCCCTTGGAAATGCGATCGCGGGCTTTGGGCCTTCTACTCAGCGCGGTCTTCTTCGGTCAATTCCTCAACCCATGGGTCGTAGCCCCGCTTCGTAACTGGTTCGGTGTGGAAGGCGCATTTATGGCGGTGGGATTTTTGTTTCTCGTTCTTGCGCTCGCAATCGGATGCGGCGTCGGGTTCAGAGAGTCTCGCACGCCCCCGGACGCCTGCGCAGGTTCCAGGCAAAGGCATTGACGTCGATGTCTCCGCCCTGAAGGGACTTATAGGACTGCGTTTCACCCTGCGCTTTCGCGTGAAGCGCCACAACACGGCGCTTTTTTCCGGACGTGCTGCGCCCCGCCTGGATGCCGGGGCCTTCCTGCCGGCCCCTAAAATCCTCCACAGTTGGCGTCCGATCTCAAGCTGCTACTTTCGGCAGGGTATACACCGATCCCTCACTTAGTCCATTTGGAGGATGGGCCATGCCGCCAGAGGGATTTTAATGTGCCTAGCCGAATCACCCATTCTTCCGATGTCAGCAATTATCTGAAGGCTACCTGGGGAGAAGCCCGGCACACATATTCCCGAAAGTCAAGGAGGCACAAATGGAACGGCTGGATGAAAAGTGCGAGTTGTATGGGTGGTTATCGTTCACCGGGATGTGCGGCCTGGCCATGCTGGTCGGCGTGTATTCGTTCGACGTAGAGCCGATAGCCCGGGTAGCGCTGTTGATGCTTTGCGGGGTGCTTTTCACCTTGGGACTCGTTGGGATCTGCGGGTGGAGCGCGTATGCCATCGGCCGCCGTGTGCGATTCGTCGGCGAGGATGCCTGTGCCTTCGCCGGTGGCATCGCAGGTAGCGCGTTGTTGTTCACTGTTGGTCACTTCATCTGAACGCGCGTCTGTGAGTTGATGTCCCATCCAAAGCACAACGCGCACGGAGCCGGATTTGAATCGACAATCTGAGTTTGCTGAAAAGATCGCACTTGTGACCGGTGCGGCGAGCGGAATCGGAAAAGCGAGTGTGTCTTCCTTCGCTCGCCAGGGAGCAACCGTGATTCTCGCTGACATTAACGCTGAAGACGGCGAGCGAGTCGCTTCGGATCTCAGGGCTGAAGGCAATGATGCGGTGTTCGTGCGCACTGACGTTTCGGAGCCGGATCAATGCTCAGCGCTTGTCGACTTCATAAAGACGAAATATGGTCGCCTTGACATCGCGTGCAACAACGCGGGTATCGCGGACGGTATTGCCCCGCCAGCGACCCACGAGTTGCCTCTGGATGTCTGGCGTCGGATGATTGATGTTGACCTGAGCGGCGTATTTTATTGCTTGCAAGCAGAGCTCCCGCTTCTCTTGGCGACAGGCGGCGGCGCCATCGTCAACACGGCGTCCCTGCAGAGCTTTATCACTTTCCCTCGGACGACTGCTTATACGGCTGCGAAACATGGAGTCCTCGGACTTACGAAAGCCATTGCAAAAGAGTATGGCCCGCAAGGTATTCGATGCAATGCCGTCGCTCCTGGGGTCGTCAACACGGGATTAACCCGCGAAATTCTTTCCAACGATACGTGGCGCGCCGCACTCGAAGAGAAAATCCCGCTCGGGAGGACAGCAGCGCCGGAGGATGTCGCGCGTGTAATGACATGGCTTTGCAGTGAAGGCGCGCAATACGTCAACGGTGCCTGCGTACCTGTCGACGGCGGCTTCTTGACCTGAAAACGCATTTGGTCGGTGTGACGCTATGTGCAAAAGTCTGGACCGGTTTAATGTGCGGGCTTCCGTCGCTGCATGAACCCGCGCAGACCGGTCTTGGATGTTCCCGGAACAAGTCGCCGCTTTTCTTTCCTCGTCGTTGACCTTTGCCTGTCTTTCAAGGCTTGATGCAACGCTTTCTGGATGCTAACCGAAGGGAGGCCGGCGGCCTGTTTGCTCGGTGGCAGTCGTCCCGTCCTGACGAAATGTGGACGACTGTCGCATCGTGTCGCGCGTTCACGTGACCGCAAGCGAGGCAGGTTTCTCTAACCCGAACATGGAGTTCGCGGATGCAACGTGAAGTCGTTATTGTCGGCGGTGTCCGCACCGCCATTGGCAAATTTGGCGGGAGCCTTAAAGACATACCGCCGACCGAGCTGGCGGCGACTGTGGTGCGTGAACTGTTGAGTCGCACTGGCGTGTCCGGCGAGCAGATTGGGCAGGTCTTCTTCGGGAATGTTCTCTCCACGGAGCCAAAGGACATGTATCTCGCGCGGGTGGCGGCGCTGGATGGCGGGGTAACAGAGAACGCACCGGCGCTCACAGTTAACCGTCTCTGTGGTTCCGGTTTGCAGGCGATTGTGTCTGCAGCGCGGAGTATCCTCCTCGGAGACGCCGAAATTGCGATCGGAGGAGGGGCCGAAAGCATGAGTCGAGCGCCGTATGTTTCGACCGATGCGCGCTTCGGCGCGCGCATGGGGGACACGCGCTTGATCGACATGATGGTGGGAGTTCTCAACGATCCCTTCCACAAAGTCCATATGGGTGCAACGGCAGAAAATGTCGCTCGCAAATACGATATTACGCGAGAGGACCAGGATGCCCTTGCACTGGAGTCGCATCGCAGGGCGGCGCGCGCCGTTGCCGAGGGACGCTTCAAAGAGCAGATCGTAGCGGTGGCGCGAAAGGTCAAGGGCAGGGACGTCGTGTTTGATAGCGACGAACACGTGCGGAGCGATCTGGACCTGCAGGAGCTAAGCGGGCTTCGTCCTGTGTTTCAAAAGGATGGTGGCACTGTGACCGCCGGTAACGCGTCGGGCATCAACGACGCAGCGGCCGCGACGTTATTGATGGAACGTAGCGTGGCTGAACAAAGAGGTCTTGCTCCTCTCGTGCGTCTTGTTGCCTATGGGCACGCTGGCGTCGACCCGCTTTACATGGGAATCGGCCCCGTACCGGCCACGCAAATTGCTTTGCGACGCGCTGGCTTGCGGATCACTGACCTGGATGTAATCGAATCGAATGAAGCTTTCGCTGCTCAAGCCTGTGCAGTTACGAAGTCTCTGAAGCTTGATCCAGCAAAGGTCAATCCGAACGGCTCTGGTATCTCTTTAGGACATCCGATAGGCGCTACCGGGACGATTATCGCGGTGAAGGCGATGTATGAGTTGCTGCGAACTAAGGGGCGCTATGCGCTGGCCACAATGTGCATCGGCGGAAGACAAGGAATTGCCGTTATTTTTGAAAACATGAGCCGGTAACTGCCAACTGGATTGCCGACACTTCCGCAAGCTTCTCGTTGGGAGAGTCTGCTCTTTTCCGATACCTGCGCTCACTGCACAGGTATCCGAGGATGCTGTCATTGGGTGGTGATTTTCCGTACAGCAACGGTATGAAAAGGCGCCGTTCAACCGGCGTCGGGGCCAGCCCGGCCGTACCGCGAGTGCTATTACGTCCAGCTTTGTGGCAGCCGATCGTTTGGAGCTTCAATGGATACGATAAGGTGCTGAGAAAGATCTCCAAACAGTTCATTGCCAATCCGCCGCTCGGAGAACCGCCAGACATCGTCGACCTTTATAAATCGGTCAAGATAGTCACCAGCGATAATTGGTTGAAGGGGGAGTGTGTCGCTCTGTTGTACCACTAGCACGTAGCTGTGCGACCTCGCTTGATTCTCGCCGTCCGGTTCGATAGTAACGTTGGACATGATGTGGTGGGTGCGCGGCGTCCCATTCGGATAAAGTAGGACGTAACGTTTCCACATCTCGGTGAGTTTTGCTCCGTTATGACTGGACGCAAGTTTACCGGCAATGTACACATCGGCGTGCGAGAAAAGTTCGCCAAGGTCGTTCCATCTACCAGTGTCAAGTAAATGAGCGTATTTGAAGATCAGGTTCTGAAGCTGAGCGTAATCATCGGCGGTCACAATGTGATTCTCCTGTTATTGAAGGTACAGATGGTCGAACGAGGCAAGCTCGTTGGCATCGTCCGTTCGGACGAGAGTGCTCGAGCGGGGACTCCTTGAATTCGGATGACTGACTAAGGACTGGCCTCAGCGGACGGAGCTGACTACAAAACGCCCCGGACACGGGGATTGACTCGGTGGCCAAGCAGCAGGATGGGCAGGGGGGTTGTGCGATCCAATGCAACTTCTACGAAACGCCTATCCAGATGAGCGACCTGGCTAACTTCTTCACGCTCTCCGGCAAGGGTAGCTTCACGCAGCGCATGATTATCGCCACGACGTCGCTGAGCAAGCACGCGGCGGCGACCCCGGGCGACCAGCCGATCCCAGCCGAGCTGTTGACGCTGGAGACCGCGATGAGGCTCCGATCGACTGGTTACAGTTTTCCCTCGACAAGCCCGAAGAGCTTGGGAAGCGCCAGAAGAGACGCCTCTCCTGCACCAGCAGGAAGCTTTGGCTGACGTTGTCAAAGGCTTCGCGTCCTATGATGGGGCAAGGTCATCATCGCGTGCGGGACCAGTAAGACCTACGTCCCCGGTGATCACCGAAAAGCTTGTCAAGCCGCGTGAAATCGTCCTGTTCCTAGTGCCCTCGATCGCTTCGCTGTCGCAGACGCTGCGCGTCTGGAGGGTCGGCTGGAGCGTTCCGCTGCGTTACCTCGTCCGGCCTGAATGATTCGCTTTGCGCGGCGCTAGCCCTAATGCCCTCACAACGACAGTGATCGAGCGGTTGAGCAAGGCAAACAGAACAAGCGTGCAAAAAAGCCGCAGCTTTCTGTGAATGAGATCGCCAAGGCCGTCGGTGATGCGCAGCAAGCTTTTATTAATTGCTGCACCAAATCAGAAGTAGCGAGCACGACTATTAGCCCATTCACCCCCGACAGTGCGCCTTAGAGTGGTTATGAACGCTCCGGGTATTCCGGCAACGTCTGAACGGATCCGAGCTACCGCCCGGTTTTTCAAGATGCTGGGCGGCCACCTGGAGTCATTGTGTTTGTCATTGAAGCCACGACGAAACTTCTGGCCGAAAGCAATTAAAGGTCGAGGCGGTACGCCAGCACCATCTCCACAATGAACTGCAAAGTTGCAAATCGGATCGCAATTTGGATCTGATCGCGACGCGATCCATGAAGACGAAGGCAAGAGGCCGCAGCGGGACTGGAACAACTATCGAGCGCCTTGATGGAAAACACCACGCAGAGACGCGCAGATTCAAGCGATCGAGCAAATACTCGGCGCACGCATGGGGCCCGGACTCTATAGGGCCTTGGCTTCTAGCGCCCAATTCGCCGGGAAGGATGCTGCACGGAGTGCGGGCTCGAAAGCATGGATGTCATATTCCACAACTCGATGCACATGGAACGAATCCTGGGCGAGGACGGCGTCCAGTTCCGCGCGGTCCTCAGATTGGGCGAGCAACAGACCGCCATCGCGGGATGGCATTGGGCCGGCAACGACAATGCATCCGGCTTTCATATGCGTGACGAGCCAGTCCCGATGACTGTCGAGGTGGAGTTGGACTTCTTCCATAGGGCGAATATAGCGGAGCACAACGACGTAGAGCATATGAATTATCCTGATATTGAAGGGTGCGTTCTGTACACGGTTCGTGTTCCTATTGAAGCAAGTGCCGCGCGCCTTATAAGCGCAGTGCCAGTCACTCGGCGCGATGCACCATTTCCACGATTTATCCGGTGATCGTGGACGCCTTTGCCGCGGATCGTGCGGCAGCACGCGCGGCGTCGAGCGATTCCTTGCGCGCGTCGGCGCCCTTCGTCATACGTTCCGCGCGGACGAATCGCACATCGTTGATGCCTAGAAAACCGAACACGGCCCTGAGGTAAGCCTCTTGGAAATCCGTTTCCGCCGCCGGACCGGACGAATACATGCCACCGCGTGTAGAGGCGACAATCACCCGCTTGCCGATTGTGAGACCGACCGGTCCGTTCTCGGTATAACGAAAGGTGCGGCCCGGTTGGGCGATGCGATCGATCCATGCCTTAAGCTGGCTCGGGACAGAAAAGTTATACATCGGCGCACCGATGACGATCACGTCGCTGGCGAGCAGTTCGTCCACGAGGTTTGCCGAGCGGGCATGTTCGGCAAGCGTAAGCACGTCGAAGCCGGCCGAACCGGTACCGCGAAACCCTGCCGCAATAGGGCCGTCCAGATGAGGAATTGCATCGACCGCCAGGTCGCGATAAACGACGACGGCATCTGGTTCGTCAAAAAGCAGTGCATCGACAATCGTCGCGCTTAAACCTCGCGACGCAGATGTGTCGCCGAGAATGCTGGAATCGAGGTGAAGGATTTGCATGATGTGTTCTTAAGAAAGTGGTGTGAAGCAAGGATAGTGGGTACCTCTCGAGCGGGCCACCATGGCACGCTGGGTCGGAAAATGCGAAGAACTCTGCCGGTTGCTGACCGAAGCGCTGCGTCACTACACGATGTCGGCTGCGAAGCTCCACGCGCACGACACGCCGATCCCGGTGCTCGCGCCCGGCAACAAGAAAACAAAAACCGGTCGGTTGTGGGTCTACGTGCACGATGATCGACGCTCTGGCTCGAGCGTACCCGCTGCGGTCTGGTTCGCGTACTCGCCGGACCGCAAAGGCGTCCACCCCCAGACCCATCTTGCCGGATTCGAAGGCGTCCTTCAGGCGGACGGCTATGCCGGCTTCAAGGAGCCGATCGAAAGCGGCAAGGTTCGCCTGGCATGCTGCTGGGATCACGCGCGCCGATACGTCTTCAACGTCCATGAGACCGCACCGTCGGAAACCACGAAGCAATGGCTCGACATGATCGGCGATCCCTACGAAATCGAGGCTGCTATCCGCGGCAAACCACCCGATGAACGGCGACGCGTCAGGCAAGAAAGGAGCAACCCGCTGCTCGGGGTCCTCGATATGTCGACGAAGGAGAAACTCGCGAGGCTTTGGCCGAAGGCACCGGTGGTCGAAGCGATTAACTACTCTCTGAACCGCTGGGATGGACTCACGCTGTTCTGTGACGACGGCCGCGTCGAGATCAGCAACGTACTCGCCGAAAATGCCTTGCGCTGTGTGGCCCTTGGTCGGCGCAATTTTATGTTCGCGGGATCCGACAGCGGTGGTGTCCCGGCGCGCCGTCTGTTCCGACAACGTCCATGGCCGGGCATGCAGCAACACGCCGCTGGGCCTCGCGCATGGTCGACGGGATCGAGCGAGTGGAACTGCTCGTGCAGCGCCTGTTTGGTCGCCTCAGGGACAGACCGTGAACGCAGTACGCGCTCAAGCGGCGTTAGCGGTGTCTCATAACGCTTCGTTGCGGCGCCTGAAGCCAACGAGCCGTGAATGCCTTCAACAAGTTTGGGGAGAACTCGCAGAATGGTTGTTAACCCGTAGGGCTTGCGTCGACCTCTCATCGCACAGCAACGTGAATCACAGTGCATGATTTCGCGTGGGGTATGCGCGGCGTTTTTTTCGATTGTGCCGGGAAAAATGGCTGCCTACCTTTCCGTCATCGATCCGATATGTGAAATTTCTCCCGCTGTTACCGCTGCCCGCGCCCGGCGGTGGCTTGCCGTCGCGTAAATGCGAGCGCGATGTGTCCAGCCATGTAGGCCGCGCAATGGCGGCCGACATCTGGTGCATTCGAACAATCGGTCGGGCCCGTCATCGATTCCGATGATCGAGGAGAGCAAGTGCCATGGATTGGAGATCCGGATGAAAAAAAATGTTGCCTGTTTTGCCGTTTCATCCTTGCTATCCATCAGTGCGCTGGCGCAGTCCAGCGTGACGCTGTACGGTGCACTGGATGAAGCTGTCGTCTACGCGAATAACGCGAGAGGTGCTCACACAATGCAGATGCTTGACAGCTATCACTGGAATACGGCATTCGGTGTAAATGGAACTGAAGATCTTGGCGGTGGATTGAAGGCAATCTTTGATCTTGCTAGCTATTTCAACTTGTCAAACGGCAAGATGTTCCGTTCCGACACGTTTTTTAGCCGCAGTGCGTGGGTAGGGTTGTCAAAAGATGAGTACGGTAAAGTAACGTTTGGACATCACAACGACTACTCCATATTGCTGCTCGCCAACTCACCCGGGTTCAACTCGACGTTCTCTCAGACTCCGGCTAATGCCGACCATATCGGGGGCGGCTACCTAAACAATGCAATTACCTATCGCTCGCCGACGATGTCTGGCTTTACTTTTTCGGCGTTGTACGCACTGCCCGGCGGCACATCTGATACATACAACCGTGGGCGTGCGTTCAGCTTCGCGTTGATCTATGAAGGGAAGAGGCTGCGGGCGGCGACTGTTGCCACCAAGATCAAAGGCGTCAACTTCACACCAACGTTGGCGGGCATGAAGACGTTTCTTGAGCAGACGGTGACTCCATATCGATCGTACGCAGTTGACTCACAGAACATCTATGGTGCGAGCGCGTCGTACACGATTGCCGACAAGTGGACCGCAGGGCTGAGCTATACGGATGTTGCGTTCGCAGGCTTCGGAAAATACGAATCTTTGCGCAGCGCAACGGCAGATGTGATCTACGAGTTTCAGCCGGATCTCAAATCTACGCTCGGCTACGCGCGTGACGCGTTGGGCTCGGGTCGCCTGTCTAACTACAGTCTCTTCATTGACAAGTTTCTGTCCAAGCGGACTGATATCTATCTGGGGGTTAGCCTGGCCGTTGCGTCTGGTGCCACTCAGTCTGCAGTACTGTTCCCACTGACACCGTCGTCGACAAACAGGCAATTGGCGGTGGCTGCCGGACTGCGCACTTTCTTTTAAGAAACGTGCCGGCAAAACTCGGTGCGGCAGCTCACATCCACATGGCCGGTCATGCCTGAGTTTGGGCCGCAGGACCGTTGACCCACTTCAGTAGTTCAAAGCGCGAACGCGGAGAACGGATTCAGATTCCCCTGAAAAATATATAGGTGTCCATAGTAAATTAACGAGACAGCATCGATCGCACACGGCGTCTGAGCGTCGAGATACCGCAGGAACGGAGGGCCGACGATCTCGTCAAGCGGAGATCCAACTGCTCCCGCGAAAGACGGATACGCATACACAATCTTGGTCTCTTTGGTACGAGTAATCATATAGTCGAGGCTATCGTCCAGGGGCGGCTGCCCACGGCGCGCACTCATGGTCTCTCCCTTTATTTTGATCGATCGCGCCACGCGCGAACGTGCTTAGTCCGAGCCGTGTTTCTATTACAGTGTTGTTCATCTGACGAGCGATACAAAATTCGCCCGAACGGGCTGAAAAATCGTTTGTCGACAGAGCAGAATTTTGCTAGATCAATTTGTTTCGGGTCCCGCGGCATCTCTTTGATCGGCGGTCGATTTGCGCATGCGTCTGGGGAGTGGCAGGCGGTTTACCTCGGGACGCCTGTCCCGCCGTATGCATTACGGTGATTACTGCGGGCACGGCAAATAAAGCGTGCATGGATCGTTGACACACTGCATACAGTGCACAAGACTACCGATTTCTGCTGCAACACGTCGAATGGGTGACGTGCTTGCTGGCTTAGCCTTGGGAGGCCGGATGAATAACGCTGAGTTGGAAGCGCAAATCGCGTCGAGATTGCGTGATGCTTACACGAGTGGCCCGATCGCACCGTTTGCGCCTGATCTAGATGGCGATATCAACGCTGCTTATCGGATCCAGAGCCATAACACCGAACATGCCCAGAAGGTTCAGGGGCGACGCATTGTGGGGCGCAAAATCGGGTTGACCTCAGTCGCTGTCCAGAAGCAGCTTGGGGTGAATCAGCCTGACTATGGCGTGCTGTTTGAGGACATGGCGATCGAAAACGGCGCCAAGACGGACGTGGCAAGTCTGTTGCAACCCAAGATCGAGGCTGAGATCGCGTTCGGATTCGCTGTTGACGTTGACGATTCGACGCTCGAACTGTCGGACCTCGCCGCAAAAATTGAATGGGTGGCGCCAGCGCTTGAGATTGTCGACAGCCGCATTGCTGACTGGCGGATCGGCATCGTCGAAACGATTGCTGATAACGCATCTTCCGGGCGATTCGTCATCGGCCAGAAGACAAACTTTAACTCTGAAATCGACCTGGTGAGCTGCCAGATGAACATGCTGGAAAACGGGCAATCCGTCTCGCGCGGTAGCGGTCTCGCATGCCTGGGTAACCCGCTTCTGGCCACATTCTGGCTGGTGAAGAAGCTGATAGAAGTCGGTCACCCGATCCGCGCTGGAGAACTGATTCTGAGTGGTGCGCTTGGACCGATGGTCAATGTTCGGAACGGCGGAACCTACGGTGCTTCGGTAGACGGTCTCGGAGAGGTTTCCGTGACGTTCGGTAGCTAACAGGATTAGCATGCCATCCTCTTCAGACCCGGCTGACACAAGCTGCGAGAGCCTGTTTCCGACGCTGTGGTGCTGTTTGAGCAAAGCGCGATCTGCAGACGGGAGATAAATATGCCATATCTAGATCATCGCGATACAAGGTTGTACTACGAAGTACATGGCAATGGACCACCAGTCGTTTTGCTACATGGCGTGGGAGGCAACCATGCGAGCTGGTTCTATCAGGTGGCTGCATGGCGAGCGGAGTTCATGGTGGTCCTGATCGATGCCAGAGGATTCGGAAAATCGACGGACGCCGAACTTGCGGGGCGCTCTGAATTTACGAACGACTTGCTTGTTGTTCTGGATGAACTCGGTCTGAAATGTGTATCGATCGTTGCGCAGTCGATGGGCGCTGGTACCGGCATCGATTTTGCATATCGATACCCGGAGCGCGTGAATGCCCTTCTGTTCGCAGATTCATTGGTCGGAATCGCGCTGCCAGGGCCACTCGCGTCGCAGATGGGCGAGGTGCAGGCCACCACGAACAGTTTGTCTCAGCCTCAGCGAGTGCTTGGGGCGACGCATTTGGCTCGTGCTCCGGCTATGACTGAACTGTATCTGAAAATTGCCGGGTTCAATCGCTACACGGTAAGGACGCTTGGCGGTTCTCAGCCTTCGTACACGCCGCAACAGATTGCTGCGACGGGAGTGCGCGTTGGCTTTGTCGTTGGCGAAGAGGATGTGTTGTTTCCCGCAAAGATCGTTTCAGACGTGTGCGAATGCTTCGCCGGCGCGGAGCTAATCATCCTGCAGGGAGCGGGACACTCAGCGTATTTCGAAACACCGGACGCATTTAACTCGCGGGTAGGCGCATGGTTGCGCAAAGGAATGAGAACATGAGCACGTCAGGGAGTTCAAAGGTCAGCGCTGCCATCATTGGATCGGGCAATATCGGCACCGATCTGATGATGAAGATACTACGCCATGGTCGACATATCGAGGTGGGCGCCATGGTCGGAATCGACGCAAACTCCGATGGTCTTGCGCGAGCCGCCCGACTGGGAATTGTAACCACGGCCTCGGGTATCCACGGGCTGCTGACGATGCAAAACTTCCCGGAAATCAGGGTTGCATTTGATGCCACCTCGGCCGGTGCGCATTGCCAGCATAACGAGTTGCTGCAGCAGCATGGTGTGCGCGTGATCGATCTCACGCCAGCGGCCGTTGGACCGTTCGTGGTACCGTCGGTTAATCTCGAGGCACATCTGGCTTCAACCAACATCAACATGGTGACCTGCGGTGGGCAGGCGACCATTCCCATAGTCGCCGCAGTCTCATCAGTTAGCCGTGTGCACTATGCGGAGATTGTCGCATCGATTTCGAGCCGTTCGGCCGGTCCGGGTACTCGGGCGAACATCGACGAGTTTACCGAGACGACGTCGAAAGCATTGGAGGTTGTCGGAGGGGCGGGGCGTGGAAAGGCGATCATCATCTTGAATCCGGCAGAGCCTCCAATGATCATGCGCGACACCGTTTATACGCTGAGCGATCTGGTCGACAAGAAACTGATTGAGGACTCTGTTCACGCGATGGTAGAACGCGTGCAGCGGTATGTACCCGGATTTAGGCTTAAGCAGAATATTCAGTTCGACGAAGTTGTTGCGCCGCTCCATTGCGGCGGAACTGGGCCGGGCCTAAAGACGACCGTTTTTCTGGAGGTTGAAGGGGCCGCACACTACCTGCCGGCCTACGCTGGGAATCTCGACATCATGACATCCGCAGCGCTGGCCTGTGCCGAAAAAATTGCCGAACTGTCCTGGAGCAATTGATATGACGAAGATCTACATTTCGGATGTCACGTTGCGAGACGGTAGTCACGCGGTGCGCCATCAGTATTCTCTGGACCAGGTCAGGGCGATCGCAAGCGCACTGGACAACGCGCGGGTTGATTCGATCGAGGTGGCTCACGGAGACGGACTTGCCGGTTCCAGCTTCAACTACGGGTTCGGTGCTCATCGCGACGTCGCGTGGATCGCCGCGGTTGCGGATTTGGTTAAGCACGCAAAAGTTGCGACACTGCTGTTGCCTGGGATCGGGACCGCTCATGACCTCAGAAATGCGTACGACGCGGGTGCCCGTATCGTACGTGTTGCCACGCACTGTACGGAGGCGGACGTCTCGCGCCAGCACATCGGGATGGCGCGCGATCTCGGGATGGAAGCGGTCGGTTTCCTGATGATGAGCCACATGATCGAGCCGGCTGAACTGGCACGGCAGGCGTGCCTGATGGAGAGCTATGGTGCGACGTGTGTTTACGTGGTTGACTCAGGCGGTGCATTGACGATGGAGGGTGTTCGTGCACGCATGCGTGCGTTCAAGGACGCGCTGTCGCCAGAAACCGAGACTGGCATCCACGCACATCACAATCTCAGCCTTGGCGTCGCGAATTCGGTTGTTGCGGTTGAGGAAGGGTGTGACCGGGTCGATGCAAGTCTTGCCGGGATGGGAGCAGGTGCCGGTAATGCTCCTCTGGAGGCGTTCGTGGCGACCGCGGAGCGAATGGGCTGGATTCACGATTGCGATCTTTTCCGTCTTATGGACGCAGCCGACGATTTGGTCCGTCCTTTGCAAGATCGTCCAGTGCGTGTCGATCGTGAAACGCTCTCGCTCGGCTTCGCTGGCGTCTACTCGAGCTTTTTGCGCCACGCCGAACTGGCGTCCCAGAAATACGGCGTCTCGACTGTGTCAATTCTTGTCGAACTGGGACGTCGAAAGATGGTGGGTGGCCAGGAGGACATGATTGTGGATGTCGCGCTCGACCTGCTTGGCCGACGCGCAAACCCGGCCGCGTAACGATAGTGGCAGGCAAACCTCCGCGAGGTGGTGCGCAACGATTGCGCGACCGGATTTACGATTCAATCAGAGATCTCGTCGAACGCGGCCAGCTCCAACTTGGGCAGCGTTTGACAGAGCCACAACTTGCTGCGAGGTTTGGTGCCTCGCGTACACCAGTGCGCGAGGCACTCTTCCAGTTGGCTAGAGAGGGGTTACTCGAGCCATTGGAGCGGGGCTATGGATTGCAAGAAATGCCCATGTCGTCGGTGCTTGCTCGGCTGGAAATCGGGTCTCCTGAGCATATCCAGCATCTTGTCGCACTGGCCAACGAGGCGAGAAGCATGCTGACTGCGGACCAATCGCCGTTCGCGTTGGCCAGCGCGGTCCACGGGTTCCAGAAATCGCTCGGCGGTATGTGTGTAAACCCGGTCTTAGCGCGATGCTATCTGGTGGCTGAAGACGATTTTCTTGCCGCAAGACCATTGCTGTTTCGTGCATCAAGGAACCGTCTGATCACGTCAGATTATCTCAAGGTGCTTGTTCAGGAAATGGAGGCGGGTAATGCTTCAGCTGCTGAAGTGCTGACGCGATCGTTCATTTCCAAGTTGTCAAATTCATGTCAGGAAGCGGTAAGCTATCTCGAGGATTGTCCACTTAGCGTGGCGCAAGGCGTAGCTTCGGCGAGCCCGGACGGATGATTCCATCCGGGCGCATCCTGTCTGCGGTGATTGGACGCTTCTAGAAGCGCGTGGGCGCAGTTGGGCTTGAGCCCTTCTTTCGTGCTGGCCGTGCTGGACCCTCGGTATGCGTTTCAATCAGCATTTCCACGTACTCCTTGGCCGCTTTTCCAGCGCCTTTGACATCGCGCGCGCGAATCGCGTCTAGCAGCAGGCCATCGCGATGTACGGAGATGGCTCTATTGTCTTCCTCCTTGTAGTGCTCGTTACGGACCAGCAGAAACTGATCTTCGAGGACCGCACATACTCGCGTCAGTGCAGTGTTGTGACTCATTTCTAGCAGCGTTGTACGGAACTGATGTGCGGCGGCGACGAATGCGGTGAATTTCGACGTCTCTGCCGCCTTCTTCATCTTCTCGTAGACCTGTGAAAGCGTGTCGATTTGCTCGTCGGAACCATATTTGGCTGCGTGCTCGGCGAGAGCTGGGTCAAGCAGAAGTCGGACTTCCATGCGTTGCAGGAAATCCTTCGGCGTGTCCTTCATTAGTGAATAGCCACGATCCGTCCGGACGACCAGACCTTCGCGAGCCAACTGGAACAACGCCTCACGCACGGGTGTGCGCGACACGCCATATCGTTCGGCCAGATCCAGCTCAACGAGCCGCGCACCCGCCGGAATGGCGCCTCCATGCAGATCCTCCCTCAACAATTGGTAAATCTGATCGCGCAGCCGATCGCTCTGTACGACTCGACGGGTGGTGCTCATGGTTCTCTGCAGTAGGTTGATCCATCAATGATTCTACGACGAAATTTGCCGTCACAACCGGGGCTGCGGGTTTGTCCCGCGAGTGCCGCCGGATGCATTCGCTAGGCTCATGCATAAGTAATTTTGAAATCGTTTGTTGGCAGCCAGTCATGGCTTTACGATGACAATCACGTCGCGCGGCCGGGTTGAGTTGTCGGTATGCGACGAAAAATTTCTCTCTCATTGCATACTGAATGCAATAGGGTAATCGAGCCTCGTCGGCGGTGTGCTCGTGCAGGGAATCGGATGGGCGGCCCTTTGAGCATGATAGCCGAACAAAACTCATTGCATACAGTACACAGAGGTCATTAACCGGAGCAACCACGATGAGTGAACAGGCACATTTTGTAGATGACACCTTCCTGAACAGGGTGCCGCGCTGGCGCAACTATCTTGCCGCGAAACTTGGTTTCAGGAATCACTGGTACCCGGTGAAGCTCTCCGGCGATGTGCTCGAGGGGAAGGTCTCCCAAGCCACGGTTTGCGGTGAGGAGATTCTCCTTAAGCGGGTGAACGGCCAAGTTAAGGCTATTCGCGACAGGTGCCTGCATCGCGGGGTGAAGCTCTCGGAGAAGGTCGAGTGCTATACGCCCGATACGATTACATGCTGGTATCACGGGTTCACCTACAAGTGGAACGACGGCAAGCTGTGCGACATCTTGGCGTCACCTGACAGCAAGGCGATTGGACGACGCAACGTGAAGAGCTATCCGGTTCAGGAGGCCAAGGGACTCGTCTTCGTCTTCGTGGGCGACGAGGGGTTCGAGGCACCGCCGCTCAGCGAAGACGTACCGCCGACGTTTCTTGACGATGACCTGGAACTGCATTGCGCAATCTACGAGGTCGAGTCGAACTGGCGCGTGGGATGTGAGAACGGATTTGACGGTCTCCATGTGTACATCCACCGTTCGTCGGAGCTGGTTCCTGATACGCAGCGCTCGTTGCCGATTGGCCATTTGGCGAAGTCGGGTGAAGTGGAAGTCCATGAGGAGGAGGGGGCGCCGAAGGGCGTCTACGACGCATTTGCCAACCATACGAGCATCTGGGAAGGAAAAGTGGAGGGCCAGGTAGTCGTCACCGGGACAAAGCGTGTGTCGGAGAAGCCGACCCGTACGACGGCTGCGTCGCTCTGGATGCCGTGTGGGTTGCGCGTCGATGACTTCCCCGACCAGGACATCACGCAGTTCGAGTTCTATGTTCCGGTAACGGAGTCTCGCCATATCTACGTGATGCTTGTGGGCAAGCGTGTGTCGACAGAAGAGGAAAGTGCTCACTTCAATCACGAGTTCTGGAATCGCTGGAAACCAATCGGCTTTGAGAACTTCAATGCGCAGGATATTCAGGCCCGTCTCGCGCTCCAGACGTTTTACAAACGCGATTCCGCGTGGCTGGATGAGATGCTGATCGAAGGGGACTCCCCTCTTATCAAGTGGCGAGAGTTGTGTCACCGCAATGCGCGTGGTGTCCAAAAGCCGGAGCACATGTGAGCGGCCGAAGCCCCGTGGCGAGAGGTGGGCGATGAAGAATGTGCAGAGCAAGGAGCCGATCGTGATTATCGGCGCGGGTATTGCTGCGGTTTATGCCGCCGAAAGCGCGCGAAAGGCCGGCTTCGATGGCCGCATTATTGTGTGTGGGGACGAACGAGAATTTCCCTACGATCGCCCGCCACTGTCAAAGAAGGTGCTCCAGGAGCCAAGGGAGGTTGAGCGAATTTCGTTGCGGGACAACGCGTTCTATGTAGCACACAACATCGAATTGAGACTAGGAAATGCAGCCGATTGCATTGACCGACGTGCTCGTCAGGTGGTCTTCGCGGATGGAACGACGCTGGAGTATGGCTCGCTTCTGTTGGCTACCGGATCTTCGCTGCGGACGTTGCCGCTGCTTTGTCCAGAGATGCCACGTGTCTTCTATCTTCGACGAATCGCGGATGCCGTTGCGCTGCGCGACGCGTTACCGAACGTTCGCAAGCTTGTCGTAGTCGGCGCCGGTGTGATCGGTCTTGAGGTTGCATCCGTTGCAAATGGAATGGGAATCGACGTGACCGTTCTGGAGGCTGGTCCCCGGCCGATGGCGCGGGCGGCGTGTCCTACAGTCTGTGAGTTCGTCGTCGGCCGGCATATGCAGCATGGCGTGAATATCCGGACAGGCGTCACGATTATTGACGTGACGGAAATTTCATCCGGTTACCGCCTCAGGCTTTCGGGAGGGGGCACACTGGACGCGGACGCTGTAGTCGTGGGCATTGGTGTGGCTCCCAATATTTCGCTCGCGCATTCTGCCGGGCTTGAGGTCTGCGCTTCAGGAGTGTGTGTTGACGGACAGGGGCGCACCTCGGACGAGCACATCTACGCGACGGGGGAAGTTGCGTTCCATTACAACGCGAGGATCGGTCACGCCGAGAGGCAGGAGAACTGGCATCACGCAGTGGCTCATGGAGAGCACGTTGGGCGGGCGATGGTATGCAGTGGTCCGGACTACCAAGAAATAAGTGGATACTGGTCGGATCAATACGATTTCAGTGTTCAGTCGTTTGGGATCCCGATCGGGGAGCACGACGTTGTGCGAGGAGACGTCGGAAGCGGTTCGTTTGTGGTTTTCCATCTGCAGGCCGGCGCGGTAAAGGGAGTTAGTTCAGTGAATGCGTCTCGCGACATGCGTACCGGCAAGGCATTTGTACGAACTGCGGCCAAGGTACCGGCTGCCGTGCTCATCGATTCCGAGGCGGATCTGACCAAGTGGCGGGCCGCAGAAGGCGCATGAACGCGGTTCAACGAGCGGAATTGATTGGACATACGCCCATCCCGCAGCTAACGAAAAATCAAACGGAGGAAACAGATGTATTCCGAATTACGACCTTTCCATCTCGCGTTTCCCGTAGACGATCTCGAAAAGGCGCGTGATTTCTACGGTGGTGTAATGGGCTGTCAGGAAGGGCGGAGTTCCGACCACTGGATAGATCTCAATCTGTTTGGGCACCAGATTGTGACCCACCTCACACCGAAGATCGAGGCGGCGGCCTGTAATGACGTGGATGGGATCGCCGTTCCCATTCCTCACTTCGGTGTCGTTCTGTGCATGAGTGACTGGACCGAACTGGCAGAGCGTCTGCACGCAAAGGGCGTGGAGTTCATCGTCGAACCTCAGGTCCGCTTCAAAGGTGAGGTCGGAGAGCAGGCCACGATGTTCTTCCGGGACCCATCTCTCAATGCGCTTGAGTTCAAGGTACTCGCTGACCTGTCCCAACTCTTTGCCAGCTAAAGGACAGAGATGAGAATCCTGTTTTCGATGACTGGCAAAGACCCGGCCCCTTGGATATCCGCTATCCGGCGCGCCCTGCCTGGTGCAGATGTGCGTGAATGGAAAGAGGGTGATGTCGACGCCGCGGACTACGCATTGATCTGGAAGCCGGCGCCTGCAGTGCTGCGCAACCGTGCAGGACTGAAGGCCATCATTAACATGGGGGCGGGTGTTGATTGGATTCTTGAGCTTATGGCAAGCGATCCAGACGTTTCTGGGAGCGATGTACCGATCTACCGAATCGAGGATGCGGGCATGGCGTCGCAGATGGTTGAGTATGCCACTTACGCGACGTTGCGATATTTCCGCCGGTTCGATGAGTACGAGCGACAACAGCGCGAAGGGATCTGGAGGCCGCTCAAGGTATACGCTACCGGCGATTTCACAGTGGGTGTTCTGGGTCTTGGCAGCCTGGGAGCCGCGGTGGCTGGGGAGCTAGCCACGTTCGGCTTCACAGTTCGCGGCTATAGCCGGTCACTAAAGTCGATATCGGGTGTGCGGTGCTTTAGCGGGAGCGATAGTTGGGAGTCGTTTCTGGAAGGTGTGCACGTTCTTATCAATCTTCTTCCGAATACACCGCAGACAAGCGGTGTGTTGAATTCGCGAACGTTTTCGCGGCTCGAGCGGGGGGCGTGCATCGTCAATCTGGCGCGCGGCGGGCACTTGGTGGACGAGGACCTGGTGGCCGCAATCAGGGAGGGGCAAATTGCCGGAGCAACTCTTGACGTTTTCAAAGGCGAACCGCTCGCTGATGATCATCCGTTTTGGAAAGAGTCCAGAATTACTGTGACCCCGCATATTTCTGCGCAAACGCGGATGGAAGAGAGCGTCGACCAGGTGGTGGCAAAAATCGGCGAAATTGAGCTCGGTCGGATTCCCACCGGAAGGGCGGATGTTTCGCGCGGATATTGATCGAAATAGGTAAGTCTCATGGAAAAGAAAATTTTCTTGTGCCGCAAATCGGATGTGCCCAGTGAAAGTGTCATTCAGGTCTGTCCCAAAGAGGTTGCCGATGGACTTGCTGTGTACAACGCCGATGGCAAGTTCTATGTCACAGAGGATCTCTGTACGCATGGGATGGTGGCCTTGTCGGGAGGGGACCTGCAAGGCACCACTATCTACTGTCCGCTTCACGGCGGTGCATTCGACATTTGCTCGGGCGACGCGGTTGAAAAGCCATGCACCGTTCCGCTCAAGACATACCGTGTCGTTGAGGAAGGTGACGAGATCTTTGGTCTGATTGACTGATCTGCGACCGAATGGTCGTGTCAGGCAGAAGGCATCGGTTCAATTTGCGAGGTGATAGGCATGTTCAGTAAGGAAGACAATGAGAGGCTATGTCGAGTCGGCCTCGACACCCCGATGGGCAACGCGTTCAGAAGCATGTGGATGCCGTTCCTTCTGCCGGAGGAGTTGCCCGCACCGGACTGTCCGCCGATCCGGGTCCGCCTGCTCGGCGAGGATCTGGTGGCGTTTCGTGACACAAATGGCAGGATCGGTCTGCTTGACCGCTATTGTCCACATCGACGCGTTGACCTTTTCTTCGGGCGCAATGAGGAGTGCGGGTTACGCTGTGTCTACCATGGATGGAAGTTCGATGTGTCAGGCACCGTCGTTGACATGCCGGCGGAACCGGACAACACGCGAATGAAAAGCGGTACTCGGATAAAAAGCTATCCGGTGGTCGAATGGGGAGGCATGATCTGGGCATACATGGGGGACCGGGATCGAATGCCTCCCTGTCCTCCTGAACTTGAGTGGGGACTGGTGCCTCCTGAATTCCGCTTCATCACGAAGCGGCTGCAACGCACGAACTACGCGCAGGGCGTAGAAGGCGGAATCGATTCAAGCCATGTGGGGATTTTGCACAGTCATCTGGATGCTAAGCATCCAGAATTGCCGTTTCGCCAGCGGCAGGTCTCGCCGAACTTGGCAATTCCCTATCTGGCGTCGGATACGGCGCCGAAGTTTTTCGTCCGTCCGACCGATTACGGTATGGCAATCGGTGCACGTCGCAATGCTACTGAGTCGTCGTACTACTGGCGTGTGACGCAGTTTCTGACGCCTTTCTACACGATGATCGCACCCATTCGCGAGGGCCGGGCATACATGGGGCACGCATGGACACCGATCGACGATCACAACTGCTGGGTCTTTACCATGACGTGGAACAGTGACCGCCCTCTGAGCCAAGAGGAGCTTGATCACGGTGCCGTGCACTCAGAGGTGATGGACGATGGCTCATACCGTCCTTTGATATCCGCGGACACGGACTATGGAATCGATCGACTGCGTCAGCGGTTGCATAGTTCAACGGGTATCGAAGGCATCGGTATGCAGGACACAGCGGTGCAGGAGAGCATGGGCACGATCGTTGACCGCTCGCTCGAGAATCTGGGGTCGGGCGATGCGGCCATCGTGAGTTTCCGAAAATCGCTACTGAAGCTCGCGAGCCAGTTTGAGAGTGCTGGGGAACTTGACGTCGCGAAGCATCCTGAGTGGTATCGTGTCCGATCGACCGCAGCCATTCTCGATCACGGTGTTGATTTTCATGCCGGTACGTCAGCTTTTACCAACGTAGTCTGACTCTCAATGGTGGGCAGGCGACTGGCTTCGCGAATAAGCCAGTCGCACAGCAGACGAATCGCTTTGTCCTCTTGCGCACTCTCGCGCATCAACAAATAGTACGCCCCTGCGCTTGGCATATCCGCCGGCAATGGCATAACCAGCTCATCACGTCCCTCGTAGTTAGCAAGGAGTACCTGCGGAACGATAGCAATGCCTTTGGCGTCTCTTGCTGCCTGCAAGGTCATGAAGAAGTGCCCGAAATCGAGTGGGTTCGAGTCGACTGGAACTCGCAAGCCATAGATAGCTAACCAATCGGACCATGCGTGCCGGCGACTCGCTGTATTGATCAGGCGGTACTGCAGAAGGTCCTCAGGCGAGTTGATCGGACCGATTGACTCGACGAGCTGCGGCGAAACGACGGGGACAAGAACGTCCTGAAAAAGTTGTTCCACATAGACACCCTTCCAGTGTTCCGTCATATCAAGATCAATTCGCGGTGCTTTTCGGTCGTGGCGCTGTCCCGGAATCTTTCCCACTCGAATCGCGACATCTGCCTCCTCGCTATGAAGGTTGACCGGATCGATAGACGAGATCAACCGCACCTCGATATCTCGATGTGCTTCCGTGAATTGTGCAAGCCGTGGCATCAGCCACCATGTTGCCAGAGTCGGCAAAACATCAAGCGTGATGACGCGGTGTGTGTCCCGTACGGCGCGCCGAGTGGCAACGGAAATGATGTCTAGCGCTTCCTGCACCGAGCGACAATACTCCAACCCGGCCGGGGTTAGCTCAATCTTGCGCGTGAGCCTGACGAAGAGTTTCTGTCCGAGAAAGCTCTCGAGTAGCCGGATTTGTCTTGAAATTGCCCCTTGCGTCAGATGCAACTCCTCCCCAGCTTTGGTGAAAGAAAGGTGCCGCGTCGATGCTTCGAAGGCGCGGAGGGAAAGTAGGGGCGGGAGGCGATAGTTCATATGGGGTACCAGGTTCGTGGTGTGCGAAGAGGTGTGTGCCACAGGGAAGCATCACTTCGCATAATGCATTACTTAATGCACATTCCCGACGCAGAAAAAATCGTTTGTTGAGGGCAATCTGTGCTTCTACCATCGAGACTCGTATCCGACAGATCAGCGTGTTCGGCATGCCAAGAACGGGCACAGAGACGGTGTCGGGACTCGATACGTCGGTCGCTGACGATGTTGATTGTATACAGTACTCAATGGTTTCGTTACTAGAGAAAACTCTATGGCAAAAATTGTGATGGGCATCGGTTCCTCGCACAGTCCGACCCTTTTAATGAAGCCTTCGGCGTGGCTTGCACGTGCGGCAAGCGACGATCAAAACTTTTTTGTGCTGCACGATCGGGCGGGCGCCCGCGTGACGTACAGCGAACTGCTTGAAAAGGCTGATCCCGCGATCCTGGATGAAATTACGCCGGCCAAGCTGGAGCAGCGACATCAGCAGAATCAGGCAGCTGTCGGACGTCTTGCCAAGATTCTCAAGGAGGTAAGCCCGGACATCGTTGTGATCATCGGCGACGATCACAAGGAGGTATTCCACGACGACAACATGCCGTCACTTTCTGTGTATTGGGGCGAGACGATTCCGTATCGTCCAACTGGAATCATGAAGTGGAAATACGATCCCAATCTCGATCAGGACCTGTGGTATCCGCAAGAGTCCAAGGACTACCCCGTGGCTTCGGGGTACGCAGAGCGGTTGATCCGCGGAATGATGGACGATGGCTTCGATGTCGCTCAGTCCAAGTATTTCAAGGACGGTCAGGCGATGAGCCATTCGTTCGGGTACGTCTACTACAAGTTGATGACCGAAAGAGTCTTTCCGGCGATCCCGGTCAGCATCAACACCTATTACCCGCCAAACAATGTGTCGCCGCTGCGCGCTTATCGCATTGGGGAGTCGATTCGACGTCAGATCGAATCATGGGGCGAGGACCTTCGCGTTGTGGTGATGTCGACAGGAGGGCTTAGCCACTTCGTAGTCGACGAAGAGTTTGACAGAAATTTTCTCGAACGACTTGCGGCAGGTGGTCCGCGACCTCATGTGGATCTGCCCTTGGAAAAGTTGCAATCCGGAAATTCTGAGTTTCGCTGCTGGTCCGCGTTGGCTGGCGCTGTTGACGGAATGAAGATGGACTTGATCGACTACATTCCGTGCTACCGAAGCCCCGCTGGCACAGGATGCGCAATGGCCTTTGCGACTTGGTCGTAGGGTGCGGTAGTGACGGAGCGGTGTGGAGCACTGCTCGCTGTGAATTCATGGATAAATAGATTCGGAAAATTGACTATGCAAACGAGAACAGGCTGTCAAACAAAGCGGGTGGGAGTGGCTGTTCTGGGTACGGTCGGTAAGTCGTTAGTCAAGGCGCTGGACGACGGTATCCCTGGTATCAAGCTGGTCGCAGTGGCGGCGCGAGACGTGCAGGCTGCGAAACAGTGGACAGCCCCGCTACGGAGTCAGCCTGCGGTCGCGAGCTTTGAGGAAATGGCCGAGCTGTGCGACATCGTGATCGAGTGTGCGCCAGCACATCTTTTGTCGGAAATCGCGTCACCCGTTCTCAAGGTGGGCAAGCAAATCGTGGTGCTCAGTTGTGGGGCGCTTCTCGACAACGACGGGCTCATCGACATCGCGCGTGATCACGGTGGGCAGATTGTTATTCCGAGTGGTGCATTGCTAGGCCTTGACGCAGTGACGGCCGCGGCAGAGGGGCGGATCACGTCCGTGAACATGGTAACCCGTAAGCCGGTCAAAGGACTGCTGGGTGCTCCCTATCTCACGGAGCAGGGCATCGTGATCGACGGGATTGTCGAGAGGACCAAGATCTTCTCCGGCACGGCGCGGGAAGCGGCAAAAGGCTTCCCGGCCAATTTGAACGTTGTAGTCGCACTTTCGCTTGCCGGCATCGGGCCTGACAAAACGAAGCTGGAAATCTGGGCCGATCCGGATATCTCTCGGAACATGCACACCATTACCGTCGAGTCCGACGCGGCGTTGTTGTCGATGTCGATCGAGAACATTCCGACCGAGAACCCGAGGACAGGTCGTATCACAGCCCAAAGCGTGCTCGCACTGCTGCGCAAGATGACAGCACCGATGCGCGTCGGGACGTGAGGCAGGTCCAATGAACGCACCGCGACGCCCCCCCGTGGAATTGCATCGGCTAATCAGCGAGCTCGTACGCCGTCCGGAGCTTGTAATTCGATTGCGAGAGGAACCTGATCAGGTGCACGAGGAGTTCGGGGTTTCGGCGGACCAGCGTGCACAACTGTTGGCCGATCCCCGAAAGGCACTCCGTGATATCGAGGTTCATCCGAATCTGCAGTTTAAGTATCTTGGCGCGCGCAATTTGCTGAAGCTCGCTCCGGCATCGATTTACCCGTATCTTGAGAAGCGAGGCCTTGGCGATGGGACAGATTGTTAGTGCGGCGGCGACCTCTCACACGTTTGGCGTGCCAGAGGGTGTTGAAGTGCAGGCACAACGCATATTTGACGGAATCGACCGGATCGGCGAAGCGATCCGCGCATCGAATCCTGATGTGATGCTGATCGCTACCAGTGATCATCTGGTCAACTTTTCGCTCGACGTCCAGATTCCCCTGGCAGTTGGCATCTCGGACGAGTGGATTCCGTATGGTGACTTGGGCGTCCCGCGCAAAGCGTTCCCCGGCAATCGTGCGTTCGCCGCCGAACTCGTCGCCTTTGCCGCGCAAAGGGACTTCGATCTGGCATCGGTCGAGAATGTTAAACCAGATCATGGGCTTTCGATGCCGAACGCGATCATCAACCGCGGGCTAAACATCCCAGTCGTACCGATTTACATCAACACGGTGATGACCCCAGCCCCAACCTGTGCGCGAAGTTATGCGCTTGGTAAGGTCGTGCGCGAGTTCGTCGAATTCATGCGACCCACGCATGAACGGGTCGCGATTGTCGCGACTGGGGGGCTGTCACACTGGATCTGCCTGCCTGATTCTGGACGTGTCAACGCCGCGTGGGACTTGCAACTGATCGAGAAAATCGTCTCAGGCGACGGAGTTGGGCTTGCAGAGTTGTCTTTTGACTCGATCATGCGAGATGGTGGTAATGGTGGCCTCGAGATCGCGGCCTGGGCATTCATGGCCGGGGCGACAGGCGGGTGTACCGGTGAACTGGTCTATTACGAAGAAATGACTGCATGGTGGACGGGAATGGGAGGAATTCTGATGACTATGTGTAGTTAATAAGTTTCAAAAATTGTCCCAAGCTGTATCTCTCTGAATTCTTGAAATAAGGCCCGTCAATGAGCTATCCTGCCCTGCCTGCAGATATCCAGGCTGTCAGTCACTTTGTCGATGTGAATGGAATCAAGACTCACTATCTTGATATGGGAATCGGTGATCCACTTGTCCTCATACATGGGGGAGGTGCCGGAGCCGACAGCTGGGGTAATTGGCGCAGCTGTTTTGAAGAGTATGCTCGTCACTTTCGAGTGTTGGCAATCGACATGCCCGGATTTGGTCGAACGACAAAACCCTCACCCGATGAGTATCAGTACACTCAAGAGAATCGGAATCTGCATCTGCTCGGATTCATCAAGGCGCTCGGTCTTGACGATGTCAGGGTCATCGGCAATTCGATGGGCGGGGCAACTGCACTGGGCCTGGCGATCTCTCATCCGGAACTGGTCAAGAAGATGGTGCTGATGGGTAGTGCCGGACTGAACATTGCCAACCCGGATCCCTCATACATGAAGAACCTTCAAGGCTATGACTATACCCTTGAGGGGATGCAGCGAATCATGGACGCGATGGTCGGTTCGCGCCACGTAGTGGATCCCGATCTCGTTCAGTATCGCCACGAGATAATGCAGAATGAAGATGCACAGCGAGCGATTCAATACATCATCCGGTCCAAATTGACGTACGAACATGATCAGATCGCTTCGGTGAAGACCCCAACGCTGGTGGTTGGAGGCAAGGAAGACAAGGTTGCCGTGCTTGCAAGAACATACGGTTACTTGGAGTTGCTGGAGAATTCGTGGGGATTTGTGTTGCCACACGTCGGTCATTGGGTGATGATCGAAGCTCCTCAGCAATTCATAGCCGGTACGCTTAACTTCTTGCTCGATGACGCGTTCGATTCAAACAAAGAGTACTGCTAGCGAATTGATGGTCTAACGATTGTTTCTATTTTCGCTGAAATATCGTTCGGTGAAACCCGCTGACCCGCACTTTGGACTGATCTGTACTCCGCAGGAATATGCGAGAAGTGGAGTAGGCTATTGAGCCTGAAACTTGAAGCAGTATGCGAATGCTGGCCACCTGGTCAGCATAAATGGTAAGCGGGAATGAAACCGACACCGGCAGTACATGAGTCAACGAAGTTCCGCACAGTTCGTTCGAACACCGTGTCGCGCTAGATCGTTCGAACAAGAGAGCTCGTGTTGAAGAAGGGACATTTCAACAGCCTGCTAGATAAGGTGGCCCATAGAAACGCGGCGTTGGTTGAGCAACAGTCCGCTGTCGCCGATGTTCTTAAGGGGCACGCGATTATGTTGTCGAAAGCGGTAGGAGTGTTTCGCTTACCCAAAACAGATGCGTCAGAGTGATTGACTTCCCAGCATGACTCAGGTGGGACAAACGCTGTTGCCGAGACTCGGCGTCGCGGCCGAGCAGCGGACGTATTGAGTATGACCTGCTGTGAGGTGTTTCAGCGAATGATTGCGCTCGACGCAGTTCTCGGCACTCCGCTGATTGTGCGTGACGGAATTACGCCGACGCAGGCTGGTTGCACTTTGCTTCAGTATATCCAACCTCTACATGCGCGGTACCTGTCAGCATGTCAGGGGCGGCGAATGTGCGATATTTTTTCAGGAAGCCTTCATCACGGGGAGGGCATCAAGGATTTTATCGGGGAGGACGCAGGCGGATCACGCTTACCGCAGACCTCGCTGCTATTTGATGTTGCTTCTCCCCGTTGGTCGGGTCTGCTGATCGATTTTGAAGAACGAACGTCAAACGGTTGAGCCCTATGAATCTCGACAGGCAGCAGCTCGAGACATTTTCCATAGTCGTTGATATGCGACATTTCGGGCGAGCCGCTCGGGCCTTGAACATAAGTCGGGGTGCTGTATCCCAGAGAATCATCGCCTTGGAGGGCGCTCTGGGAACGCCGCTGATTGTGCGCGATGGGGTTGTCCCGACGCCGGCCGGCGAGGTTCTCTTAAATCATATTCAGGCACTGAAGGTTCTTGAGGCTGACACTCTGCGGCGGATCAAGCCTGAAAGTCAGGGATGGACAAGAATCACCATCGCGGTGAACGCAGATTCCTTAGCGACCTGGTTCGAGCCGGTGGCGTGCGCTATTGCAAGGCAAAACTTTGCGCTGGAACTCAAGGTGGATGACCAAGACTACACTCTGTCTGTATTAACGCGGGGGCAGGCTATGGGATGCATTTCTACATCCAGCACTCCACCAACGGGGTTTGTCGCGGAACATCTCGGAGCGATGGAATATGAATGCGTGGCTGCTCGGGCGTTTTCGGCGACATACTTCTCTGGCGGACATAGCTTGCATCAGTTTCTTGCTGCTCCCGCCGTTCTTTTCAACGAGAAAGACGGTTTGCATGGCGCCTTCCTGAAACGTGCCTTTGGCTTTCGGGTCGATGGCTACCCTCGGCACTATTTTCCGTCACCGGTTGCGCTGCTTGCGGCGGTCAGATCCGGTGCCGGCTACGGCCTTGTGCCGTCGATGCAAGCGCAGCCCTTAATCGAATCCGGTGAACTGATTGTCCTGAAACCGGGCGGGAAATTTTCTGTCAATCTGTATTGGCACCATTGGGAAGTCTCGCCGCCGACTGCTGCCTCAATCAGCGAGGAGGTTATACGCCAGGCTCGTCAGGTATTGCGTCAGGTTCCCGCTGATTTTCCGGGAGACGGATGCGCATGAGGCTGACAGTTTGAGCCCGTCGTGAAGGTGCGAAGTATCGGGGGTGAGAAGACGTACTCGTGCACGAAACCTACAGAACCGTTGCTTTAAGTCATCTCGCAGAGGTTGTGCATCAAGAGGACGATTGGAGTTGCGCATGTTAGATGTTTGGCGCGCGGTTGAACGCCGGTGTTCAGCGCCAAGGGGAAACCGATGGAACTGAGGATCTGGATGATGTTGAGCTCGATGGAGGTGGCGCGTGCGTATACGCCCGCCGAGCTGGCAGAGCAATTTGGAACTTCGGCGGCGGAGATCTGTGAGATGCTGTGTCAATTGGTCGAAGTTGGGAAGGTGCGGATGAGCAGTGATGCATCGCGCACAATATGGTTCGAGAGGCTTTTTCCCGGTTAGAATTGACTTCCGCGGTGAGCATGGACATCCTCGCGGCGGAGTTTGCCTCGTAAAAATCGGCGTGAGCCGGTTGTGTGTCCAATGCAGACAGGGTGCTCTCGAATGCAACAAAGCACAGAAGCAATGATATATGGCCGCTCCACAGTTCGTTTGGCCGTAGACTACAACTTGTCGTTGCTGCCATGCGAGAAGCGATGGGGTCATCGGCAAACAGCACATTCATTGGTTCGTAATGCGCGACGCCGACACGCGGTGTTGGGGAGGAGCACGCCGCCTATGCGATCGGCGAACCTTTGCTACCTGTCCGTCAGGGCTTGATGGTTTATTCGTTTTCCTGACACGCAGCCGAGCGGGAATGCAACAGCAACGCAAGCAGGAGCACGGGAAGAATGGAAATGGCAAAGACGCTGAGTTGGGAGATTGCCTTCAGTCCAGTCCATGTCGCGAGATAGACCGCGATTGCCACGCCGGCCCCGATTACCAACGTCGCGTTAGCGCACCTGTCGGAAATCCGACGATTCAGCAGCGTGAGCCCTAACAAAGGGCCAACGGCGGTAAGGTAGACCACGTTCAGATCGATCATCATGTCGACCAGGCTCTGTCCGTGCCTCGCCACAATCGTAGCAAACGTGATCAGCAGGATGCGTGACCAGATCGGGCGGGCGGTAGAGTTCGGGCCGAGAGAGGCCGTAGCGTCAGCCATCGCTCTCAGAATCGAGCAGCCGGCACCGAGCGCGGTTGTGAGCAAAACAGCGATGACCAGCGTTCTTGCGGTGTTGGCCGAGTCTCCGGCGAGGGTGTGAATCAGCACAACGGGTATCGCTTGAATCGGGTCGACAAGGCGTTGCAGATGCCATACGGGGGAAGCTGCAATGACCGCGGACGCCGGCAGGAAGCCGATCAGGAACACGAACCCTGCTGCGAGGAGACAACCGTTTCGCGCCATCGCTGGCGTGCGCGCCACGAGCACGAACTGCTGATAGTCTGCGCCACAGATGACCATGAGCACGACGGACGCGACCGTGAACCCTGTATGGTCCAGCGTCGCGCCCTGAAGTCCATCCAGAAACTGGACGGGGGCATGCAGCCACACGTCGAGTCCACCGGTCAGGAATAGCGCGCGCACGAGCACGACATTGCATGCGAGCATGCAGATCGCGAACGCTGCGGCAAGCCACGACAGTCGCAATGTCGAAAGATAGATCAATAAGACATTGACGAGCAGGAGCGCGGAAGTCGGACCGATGCCGGCCAGTGTGAGTATCGCTGTTCCCCCCCGGATCTGTGCAGCGAGTACGCCGGTCATCCATACAAGGGAGAGCAGGGCCACTGCGCGGCCAACTGAAGTGCCGTAGATCTGGTCGAGCCTCGTCCAGATAGATTGTCTCGTTATCGAGAGGCCACGTGCGCATGCGGCGAGCGCGACTAGGCCCAGAGCGCTGGCGATCGCATAGAAACAGCCGACCATTCCTTCTCGGAGCGCGAGTTCGCCGGTGCCAAGGAGAAAGCCCGTACCGCAGCTTGTGGAAACGAGCAGGCTAGCAACCTGAACCGATTTCAAGGTGCGGTCAGACATGGGCCGCCCCCCACTTCGTTACGCTGGCACGACCCCCTTTGATGTAGGAATCGCAGATGATCGCGCGTCGATTGAACGCGGGAATCTGTTTCAGATGGGCGTGAAATTCGGGCAGGTCAAGGTAGGGGATGTGCGGAAACAGGTGGTGTGTCAGGTGATAACCGTTGTGATGCGGATGCATGACGACTGAACTGAGTCCGTGATCCGGAATGTCTCGCGTATACGAAAAAACTCCACCCGGTTCGAGCCCGTAGTGATCGGTCATTTCGCGAAACGTTGTGATGGCGTGGAACACCGTCGCGCGCGCGGCGATCCATAGCGCAAAAAACAGCAGCGCGAAATGCGCCCCGACGGTGACGTCAAGCAGTGCTTCGAAAGCGGCCCACCACAGCACGATGGCGAGCTTCTGACGCAGCGCGAGGCGCCTGTTGATGAAATGCCCGAAGACCGAGCTAACCCAGATGGATGGGGTGGTCAGCACGCGCAGATAGACGCTGAACCAATGATCACCGGCGTGCGTGACGCTGGAGAGATAGTCCGGATCCTGAGCCGGGTCGCCGAGCGAACCGTGATGCCAGGCATGCTGGAGGCGGTAAAGCGTCAGCTCGTTGAAGAGCGGTGGTGCAAGCAGGACGCCGGCGATGCGGTCGTTCACGTCGCGGCTGTTGCTCAGGTTCTGGTGTCCGCCCTCGTGCAGGAGGTTACCCAGCGCCCGCTGGCGGTTGCCGATCACGAAGATCGCAGCGATACTTGCCCAGACCCCAATCCGATAGGCAATCCAGACGGTAAGGCATATGATTGCCCAGTCCGTGACGATGTCCGAGAGCGATCGCCACGTTCTGGCGCGCGAGGTTTTCCAGTCCATGCCTGCTAGATCCAGGGCGGCGTGCATGGCCGCCTGATCGGCAATGACGGATGATGATGCGGGTGATCTCATCGCAGGCTCCTTGTGATTATGTGAACCCCGGCGGGTCCCCGATCCTTGAATGCGTATCTGTTCAGTAGAAGCTTTGATCTGATCTTAGTCGGTCGATCCTGTCCGGGCGGCGGCAGTTAAAAATGCTGCCCGGTGTGTAGCATTTTTAAACTCATGACCCGTGTGCCACGCAAGGCATGGCATAACGTCACCATCAGCGGAGGGTGGAAAGTTGAGTGAAAAGGACCTTGCAAAGCTGTGTGCGACGCTCAGTCCTGTCATGGCGGAGGCGACCTATGTCTATTGTTCGTTTCCAGAGTTCACTGTGCCTACCGGGTTACTGGCCTTCTGCATCATTCGCGAGCGCGAAGGCCTGACAGCGATCATCGAGCGTGATGAAGCGCTGCGGCGCGGACTCGCCTATACCTACGACGCCCGTCTCATCACCCTGTCAGTCCACTCCAGTCTGGAGGCGGTGGGATTTATCGCGGTGATCAGCCGCAAGCTCGCCGGGGCGGGCATCTCATGTAATGTGATTGCGGGCTACTACCATGATCACATCCTCGTGCCCGTCGAGAAAGCCGAAGAAGCGATGACGCTCCTGCTCGAAATCGCCGCTTCGTCTCGTTGACGCGCACCTGGCCGGATGTAAAGGCTTTGAAATCCGGCTCGTTATTTTTTCTATACGCCGGGCAATTTTCGTTTCCCGGGCAGGCTCTGGCTTGCTGCGCGGCTACGCAATCAATAGATTAATGGGAGATCAGGGGAAGGGTGCGGCCCCTGCAACGGGGGATGTGAGTCCTGATCAAGCCGTGATTGGGGCATCGATGTGGATATCGAACGTTCCCGTGCCGCACTGGAGAGGAGGGAGGATGTTCGAATCGGATAATGACCATGTGGCGCAAGGACCAAAGGATCAGAGCTCGACACTTGAGCTTGAATACTGGCAGCAGCGTAGTGAAGAAGCACAGGCGCTAATTGCGCGCCTGACAGCGCGTCTGAGGGGGCGCGAGCGCCGTATTGCCCGTCTGGAGCTTGCGATCTCCCGGACCGTGGTGATGCATCACGTCTGGGCGTCACATCTTGAACGCAGACTCGAGCGCCTGCCTTTCGCGCTTACCACTGTCGGGGACGACACACCGTCCGTGAAAGCCGCGCAAGAGCGCGGCGTGACAGTACACCTTCCTCATCTGACGCGAACGCTCGAGGCGCTCTTTGAGGTCATGCGGGAGTACTGGTCGGAGTGGGAGCCGGATCGCCCGCCGAAATCCTCAACCGTTGCGCGCGCGATCGATGAGCGACTCGGGCTCAAAGGGCAGGCCAACGGCGAGGCGTCGCGTAGTGCGCAAACCTTCGCCGCCGCACTGAGACCGGACTCGGTCAACGAATCAGATGGACGTCATCGCTGAATTGGCCTTCCGACGGGGAGGTCCGCCGATATGACGGAATTGCCCGTCAGGCTCCTCGACTGCTTGAATGAGACCCATGCAGCAACTCTTTCGAACAGGACAGCGGAGGTTGGCTATGTCGGTCCAGTTAAGGGGAACAGGCGCAATACTACGACGCGGGCAGGTCGAGCGGGAAGTTGGCCTGAAGCGTTCGACAATCTATCAGCGGATGCAGGAAGGGACATTCCCGCGCCCGGTCCGTCTCGGCGAGCGCGCGGTTGGCTGGCGCGCATCGGACATAGAGCGATTCCTTGAGGACCCGGCGGGGTATCGCGTCTCGTCGCCTGCCGATGAGAGCCGCGATGCCTGAAAACGACAAGCAGCGCTCTATCGATGCGCGCCTGGATAACTGGGCGAGCGCCAGTCGCGGCTCTTACGATCCGCTCGATGCCCAGTGCGTCGAGCATGCATGGCAGCGTCTGGCTACACGTCAACGTGAACTGCTGCGCATGGCGTATCTGTGGCGTGCCGGTCGCGAGGTGATATGTCGACGGTTAGAAATTCCGCGACATCCCTGGCACGGGTACGAGCTTGAGCTGTCGTCCGCAAAGCGGGCACTGGCGAGCCTGCTTGCAGAGAAGTCGTGACCTGAAGTGTCGGGCTCCATGTTGAAAAAAGTGCGGTTGATCGTTGCGGAACGAGTTCGCGCTTCGCCAGTAATGCTCTGGAAGTAATTCGACAACCTGTTCCGGCCTATGTGTGACATACGCGGCCGAGTACGCATTAGCGGCCCCGATGTATCGACGGATGCGTGTGAGCATGGTGGTCGTTTTCCGATCCGGGATCAGCGTTCGCAGGTCCTTCTGTTACTTGCCCGATCGTAACGACTGATCCCCCTTGAGCCCGCGGTTTGCCTCCCCGGCGCCGCGGGTTCCTTTTTTCCCCATCCGGTTTGACACGTCGGCGTCGCATCGATGGGAAGGAAGCGGATCATGAATATGCCTCGGTTGAAAACTGATGGATGGCGGCTGAACGGGATTCGCCGCATCGTGCATCGGTGCACGCTTGCCCTGACAGTGTTCGCCGGCACGTCCGTTCTCGCGCCGGGCGTGGCGCACGCGGATGACTGGGGCTGTCTGGTGCTGCTTTGCCTGTCCAACCCGGGCGGCCCGGAGCAGTACGGTGCATGCGTGCCACCGATCGAGCGACTATGGAGTGCGCTGCGGCATGGCGATGCGTTCCCGACCTGTGACTTGGGAGCGGGTGGGCCGCAGAGAACGTTCGCTACGAATACGTTCGCGAGCGGGGGCTATTGCCGGGAAGACCTCCTCTACTGGGGCGGCCCGGAACAGAGCGAACTGATGTGCCGTGCCGCGGGCGCGATCAATGTCGAGATCGACAACCAGCTCTATACCCGCGTCTGGTGGGATGTCGCGGATGCGGGATCGACCGTCACCGAGTACTACGGCACCGGCAGTACGCAGGTGCCGTCTCAGGTGCCCGCCGAGATGCCATACGACCCATCGCAGTCTGCTGCGCTCTTCCTGCGGCAGAGCGAACAGCAGAACAGCGCCGGCGGCAGGGGGCACTGATGCTGCCGCTCGATTTTGCCACGCTCGTGCAGCAGTGCGCCCCCCAGGTCTCGCCGGTCTCGATGGCCGCGATCGTGCGGACGGAGTCCGGATTCAATCCGTATGCGATCGGTGTCGTGCACGGTCGACTGGTGCGTCAGCCGGCGAACCAGACTGAAGCCGAGGCCACCGCCCGCGCGCTTGCAGCTGGCGGTTGGAACTTCAGCGTCGGTCTCGCGCAGGTCAATCGCGCGAACTGGGCGGCGTATGGCCTGAACGAGCAGCGCGCCTTCGATCCGTGCCGCAACCTGGCCGCGGGAGCAGCGATCCTCGAGAGCTGTTTTACCGCAGCGCGGGCTGCGCGGACCGATGGTCGGCGCGATCCACAGGCCGCGCTGCGCGCGGGCCTGTCGTGTTACGCGAGCGGCAATTTCTCGGCGGGGTATCGCACCGGGTATGTGCAGCGCGTGGTCAATAACGCCCGCCTGCTCGCGTCGATTCCCTCACATACCGTCGTACCGGCGATTGAAGCCATTCCGGTTGTTCCGACTGGACCGGCTGGTCCTGATGAGAGGGCCATGCCCGATGCCCGGACTTCCCCACAATCAGCGAGGCACCGGCTGCCGGGTCCGCGAGATACCGCATCCGGCACGAATGCCGATGATCCGCGCGGTAGTGCGGTGGTGTTCTAGCCCAGTCTCTCTTCGATAGCAAATTCAGTTCACGTAGAAAGGAGTTCATCATGAAGTTAGGAATCCATATCAGAACGACGAAAACGGGACGCGTGCCAATCACGCTTTCTGACCGTCGGATGGCGCAGTGGGTTGCTGTCATCACGACTGCGCTGCTCGTGGCGTCGCCCGCGTGGGCGCAACTGTCGCAGGTCAATACGCTGCTGGGCACGATCCAGACGACCCTGCTGGGTGTCGGCGGTGTGATCTGCTCGATTTCGATCATCTGGGCGGGCTTCCGGATGATGTTCCAGCATGCGCGATTCGGCGATATCGCCAACGTGTTTATCGGCGGTCTTTTCGTCGGCTGCGCGACGGTGATCGCCGGCATGCTGATTCCGACGAGCTGATCCAGCGCGAGCAACCATGAACCCGATCACGAATTCGTCAATTAATCGGCTCAGGGACCCCGTTTTCAAGGGATGCACGCGGCCCGCGATGCTCTGGGGTGTACCGCTTGTGCCATTCCTTATGATCGGTGGCGGCATGCTGATCCCCGCCATATGGGCGTTGCCTGCCAGCCCACTGCTCGGTGTCGGGCTTCTCTTCCTGATGATCCCCGTGTTCGTCGCCATGCGCGTGGTCACACGTCGCGATGAC
The DNA here is from genome assembly GCF_003001875.1 of Paraburkholderia sp. BL18I3N2. Lineage (NCBI taxonomy): Bacteria > Pseudomonadati > Pseudomonadota > Betaproteobacteria > Burkholderiales > Burkholderiaceae > Paraburkholderia > Paraburkholderia sp. BL18I3N2. The sequence goes on along the minus strand of NZ_PVNC01000015.1, from coordinate 57,513 downwards.
CAGCGTCTCGCGCAGTACGCGCTGCGCCTGCGCATGGTCCTGCGGCAGGGTAATCGGCGCTTCTGGAGCGCGCGCGCCTACACGCCGGTTCGCCTGAAGAGGAGGGGCCGACATGCTGGCTGATCCTACACACGGTCCGAACCACGGCGCCGTTGCCAGTCGCGAAGTGGCGCTTGCCGACTACATCCCCTACTCGGCGCATGTTACCGATCAGGTGATCAGGACGAGCGAGGGCGATTTCCTGCGAATCTGGAAGGTTGCTGGTATCGGATTCGAGGCTGCCGATCCGGTGGACGTCCTCGTTCGTCACGATGGGTTCAACCAGCTCGTGCGTGCGCTGCCCGGTGGGCACACTGCACTCTGGTCACACCGTCTGCGCCGGCGTGTGTCAGACCACTTTGACTCGTCTTATGGCAACCGCTTCTGCCAGGAACTGGCCACGCGTTACTACGCGAGTTTCGCGGGCTACCGGATGATGGCGAACGAACTGTATCTGACACTCGTCTATCGTCCCAACCGCACGAAGCTCGGGCGTGCCTTTAGCCGCGCGGCGCGCCGCACGCGTGAGGACATCCGGCACGACGAACAGGAAGCGCTGAAAGTGATGGACGAACTCGGCGCCCAGGTCGAGTCGGGGCTGAAGCCCTATGACCCGGTGGCGCTTGGCGTCTATCTCAGGACGAGTCCGTTCACGAAGCGGCCGCGCCGGTATTCGTCTGCGCTGGAACTGCTCGGCTATCTCGTCAACGCCGTCTGGGAGCCTGAGCCGGTGCCTTCTGGCGTGATTCGGGAGGCATTGCCGACTTCCCGTCTGTTCGTGGGTGTAGAGAAGGTCGAGATGCGCATGCCAGCCATGACGCGCTACGCCGCGCTGCTGGACCTGAAGGACTATCCCGAAGAGACCGAGCCGGGGACGCTCAATGGCCTGCTGTATGGCGATTTCGAGTACATCGAGACACAGAGCTTCACGATCCTCGACAAACCCGGTGCGAAGGAAACACTTGAGCGCCAGCGTAACCAGCTGATCGCCGGCGAGGACGTGGCCGTCTCCCAGGTCGAGGCGATGGATCGTGCGCTCAACGATCTGATCAACGGCGATTTCGTACTGGGCGAATATCACTATTCGCTCGCGGTGCTGGCCGATACCCCCGCGGCCGTCTCGAAGCACGTTGCGAGGGCCCGCACGCAGCTTGCCGATGCCGGTTTCCAGACCGCACTGATCGACCTCGTGGCGGACGCCGCGTGGTTCGCGCAGTTGCCGGCCAACTGGCGTTACCGGCCACGCGAAGCGAAGCTGACGTCCCGTAATTTCTGTGGTCTCGCGAGTCTGCACAACTTCGCAACCGGCAAACGCGACGGCAATCCTTGGGGCGAGGCGATCACGATTGTCAAGACGCCGAGCGGCCAGCCGCTATACCTGAATTTCCACGCGACGCCCGAGAAGCAGGATTCGGCCGACGAGAAGGCGCTTGCCAATACACAGATCATCGGTCAGGCCGGTGCGGGCAAGACGGTCCTCGAACTGTTCCTGCTCGCGATGGCGACGAAGTTCGGGCTGACTGCGGTGCTGTATGACAAGGACCGCGGCACCGAGATCGCGATCCGTGCGATGGGCGGCATCTATACCGTGTTCCGGCGCGGCGAAGCGACGGGGCTCAATCCGTTCCAGATGACACCGGACGAGTCCGTGCTCGACTTCTGGGAGCGGCTGGTGCGCAAGCTCGTCGATACGGGTTTGCCATTGTCCGCCAAAGAGGAATTCGACATCTCGCGCGCGGTGCGTGAAGTTGCCCGCATGGAAAAGCCACTGCGGCGGCTGTCGATGGTTCGGCAACTGCTGCCGAATGTGGGCGAGAACAGCCTGCACGCACGTCTCGCGAAATGGTGTGCGGGCGGGCGTCTGGGCTGGGTACTCGACAACCCGGCGGACACCGTGGATCTCGCACGCGCGAACCTCTTCGGGTTCGACGATACCGAACTGCTCGATGACGCGGAAGTTTCGACGCCCGTCACGATGTACCTGCTGCACCTGACGGAAAGCCTGATCGATGGCCGGCGCTTCATCTATGTGATGACCGAATTCTGGAAGCGGCTGGGGGACCCCGTCTTCACGGACTTTGCGAAGAACAAGCAGAAGACGATCCGCAAGCAGAACGGGCTAGGCATTTTCGATACCCAGTCGCCGGCGGACGTGCTGCGCAGCGATATCGCACGTGCGTTGATCGAGCAGAGCGCAACCTTCTTCTTCCTGCCGAATCCTCGGGCCGACTACGACGACTACGTGCATGGTTTCAAGCTGACCGAAGCCGAATTCAACATCGTACGCAACCTCGGCGAGAACAGCCGCATGTTTCTGGTCAAGCAGGGGCATCGGTCGGCGATCGGGAAACTCGATCTCGCCGGGCTCGGCGATGTGCTCGATGTCCTCTCGGGTACGACCGACAACATCCAACTCCTCGACACGATCCGTGCTCAGGTGGGGGACGACCCCGAGGTATGGCTGCCGATATTTCACGCGCAACTGGCGAAGCGTCGGACAACCCTGGCAACCCGGGAAACCCAGGCACTCCGTGCAGGAGGTGCGCAATGAGCGGCCTCTTTACCGCGATCGGCGGCACGCTCGAGAACGGAATGTCGACATATGTCACAAACGTTTCATCGGCGCTATCGGGCGCGCTTGTTCCAGTCGTAACGACGGCTGTGACGATCTGGGTCATCGCCTATGGCCTTGCGATCGTCCGAGGCGAGGCGCATGAAGCCGTGCCCGCATTCGCGTGGCGAGGATTGAAAGTGGCGGCCATCCTCGCGTTCGCGCTCGGCAGCGGGATCTACCAGCAGCAGGTCGTGATGGCCGTCAGCGGTGCGACGTCGGGTCTGGCCCAGACGATCCAGAACGCCGCCAATACCACGGGCGGTGGCAACCCCGGTTGCGGATCGGTGAGCGGCAGCAGCGTGACATCGACGAGCGCAACCAGTATCTACCAGACGCTCGACTGCTATGACCAGCAGATCGATCTGGTTCTCGATGCCTATTCCGAGAAGGCAACCCATGAAGGACTCAGTCCAAGCGGCCTCGCTGCCGCCATCGGCGACATCGTGTGCGGATTCATCGCGGCAGTCGGCGGCTCGATCTTCCTTATCGTGCTCGCGTTCGAGGTGGTGATGGGTCGCATGCTGCTCGACCTGGTGCTCGGGATCGGTCCGATTTTCATTGCGTGTGCCGCGTTTGCGCCGACGGCACGCTTCTTCGAAGCGTGGACCGCGAAGGTCGCGAACTATGCGCTGCTGCAGGTGCTGGTGGCGGCTTTCCTCGGGATGGCGCTGACGGCGTTCTCCACCGAGCTCGCGCCGTTCCAGGTGACGACGTCCGCACCCGGTACCAACTCGGCAGCGCTGGTGGCGGCCAGTCAGGCGGCGCTCGAAGCTGCGTCGGCGTGGGGTGCGGCGCTAGGCATGTTTGCGACGGCGATTTTCCTCGCGATGGTCGGCTGGCAGTTGCCGTCGGTGGCCTCCGGCCTGTCCGGTGGCGCGACCGTGTCCGGCTTCGGTGCGTTTGTGGCGGGTGCGGCGTCGCGGCGTCTCGCGACCGTGATCGGTCAGGTGCTTACGCGCGGCGGGAACGGTCCGCGTCCTGGCGGCACGATCCGTGACCGGACAGGCTCCGGCGACGGACCGGGAATTTCTTCAGGTGGCGTGGCGCCGGCTTACCAGCGCGCCGCGCACGCCAATCTCGGACAGCAGGGTAGTTGAGAGAGGTAATCAAGATGAAGACACGATTCAAGGTAGCCGCTGCTGCGCTCTTCTGGGTGGCAGTTTCTCCGGCGAGCTATGCCCAAGGCATTCCGGTGTTTGACGCGCAGAACGTGGCCCAGGCCATTGCGACGGTCGCGCAGCTTGAGCAGGAGGTACAGCAAGAAATCCAGATCTACCAGTCGACGATTGGCACGCGGGGCTTCGGTGCGTTGCTGGACAATCCGGTGGTGGGAAATTCGCTGCCGTCGAACTGGCAGGGCGTCTATACGGCGGTCCAGAACGGCGGCTACGCGGGTCTGACTGGCAGCGCTCAGGCGCTGCGTTCGGCCAGCGAGATCTATAACTGTGAAGACCAGGCCGGCATCGACCAGCAGGTGTGCCAGCGCGCGCTCAACAAGCCATTCCAGGACAAGGCGTTTGGCCAGCAGGCCTACCAGACAGAACTGCAGGAACTGAACCAGATCCAGAGCCTGATGCAGCAGATCGATGTCACGCAGGATCCGAAGGGTATTGCGGAATTGCAGGCGCGCATCCAGACCGAGACCACGGCGGTCGCTGACGAGATGACCAAGCTGCAGCTCTTCCGGATGCTGGCCGATACGGAAGACCGGCTCGTCGCAGAGCAGCAGAGCGAACTGGTGTTGCGCCGTGCGGGCAATACCGTCCGGCTGCAGGACCAGATGGTGCCGGCGTTGTTCGGTAACTGAGGGGGCGATCATGAAGAGTTTTCTGGTTGCATCGCTTCTTATGAATTTCGTCATCCTTATCAGTGGATGCTCTTCGAGTCCTCCAAAACCGGTCTTGCCGGATGGTTTGCATCGCGTGCCGGTCAACCGCGAACTTCCCGTTCCGCCGGTGCCGTCCGCCGCGTCGGCAGTGGGAGCCGGATCATGAGCGCGGACGACGACTATGGACGCGTGCTCGACATTGAGGCATCACTGACACACCTGCAGGAGCAATCCGAGCGACGCGCGTGGCACGTGGCGTACGGGGCGGTTGGTGTGGCCGTGCTGAGTGTGATGGCGCTCGCCGTCATGGTGCCGTTCTACCGGGTAGTGCCGTTGCCGATCGAGGTCGATCGCCTGACGGGTGAATCGCAGGTGATCGATGTGCTCGATGCGCGTCACGTGCATACGAGGGAAATCCAGGACAAGCACTGGGTTGAGGCGTACGTGCGCGAACGTGAACGCTATGACTGGGGGCTTCTGCAGATGGACTACGACAGCGTGCTCGCCATGAGCGATGACGTGGTCGCGCGCGACTACCGGGGCATTTACAGCGGCCCCGATGCGCTGGACCGGCAGCTTGGCCCGAACACCGAGCGGCGCGTGCGGATTCTCTCGACGACGCTGCCTCCCGATGAACCCGGGCACGCGGTTGTGCATATCGAGCGCACGACATTCAAAAACGGTCAGGCGAACGCCGAGCCGACGCAGCGGTTTGTCGTCACGCTGACTTACGCCTATCGACCGCCGGTTTTCACGCGCGAAAGCGTGGCCGTTGCGAATCCGTTCGGCTTCAAGGTGACGGCTTACAGCCGCGATCCTGAATATACGCCGCCGGCATCGTCGTCGAGCGCGGGAGGTGCGCCATGAAAGCGCTTCGTGTTTCGGTGCTCTGCCTTGTGGGGCTGCTGCTTCTGAGTCCGGTCGCACGAGCCTGGACCGTGCCGGGCTGGTCGGCTGACTCACGGGTGCGGCAGATCGCATATGCGCCTGACGCTGTCGTGCGCATCGATGCACAGAGAGGGTTCGCCACCCATATCGCCCTGGACCCGCACGAGCAGATCCAAGTAGTCGCACCCGGCGATCGCGATGGCTGGCAGGTGGTGGCGAACAGGGGTGACCACGACGTTTACCTGAAACCGCAGCTCGCCGCGCACAACTCGAATCTCGAGATCCGTACGGATAAACGCAGCTACAGCTTCGACCTGGTGGTACTGCCCCTGAAGGCGAAATTCGGCAACGGCGACGAGATATATCGGGTGACGTTCGTCTATCCGGACGAGCTCAAGGCTCAGACCCATGCTGAAGCAGATGCGGCGCTGATGGCGCAGCTTCTTGCCCAGCCGTCCGTGGTGCGCAACACCCGGTACTCGATGCAGGTGATGCCGCATTCGGACGATATCGCGCCGGTCGCGGCGTGGGACGACGGGCGGTTCACCTGCATCCGCATTTCGGCCAACCGGCGTATCCCGGCGATTTTCCGGGTGGCGGATGACGGCACCGAAAGCGTGGTCGACAAGCACATGGAGGACGACACGATCGTCGTACATGAAGTGGCGAAGCGCTTCGTATTGCGGCTCGGCGATGAAGTTGTCGGCATCTGGAATGACGCGTACGACATGGACGGTGTGCCGCCCAGTGACGGCACGACAGTGAACGGCGTGAAGCGCGTCCTGCGGAGTCCGGATCATGAGTGACGATATCCGCAATACGATCGAACCGGATGATCCGTCCGGCCGTCGTCCGGATGGCTCTAGCCCGAATGGCATGAACGGGTCCGCGGAGCTGCTTGATCGCGGCATGCCTGCACTCGGGCAGTACCGGGGCACACGCCCGCGCGCCTGGTGGTTGACGCCACTTGTCGTCGTTCTTGTAGCGGGCGCTGGTGCGGTCTGGACGGTTCACACCTTCCTTGCGCGCCACGATGCGGAGGCGAAAGCGCACCGCGATGCGGTGCAGGATACCGCGACGCAGGGGCGCGTTTTCAGGGACGCGCCGGTGGTCACGAGCGCGGCGTCCGCACCAGTCGCGGCAAATGCGCCTGCCGCGGCCTCGGGCCCGGTTGTCGCCCGTCCGCCTGTCGCAGTTCAGCATCCGGCGTTGGCCCGGAGTTACTACGATGCGCCGTTACTTGCGGTCGGTAGTACGCCTGGCGCCAGTGGCCAGAGAGAAGGCCTGGCGGGCGGGCTTGCTGAGGGGGGCGTTCCAGGCAACGTCGTGGACGCAGCTTCTTCGGTAGGGGCATCGGTATCCGGCCGGCCGTCGACGACACCGGGCCAGGGCGGGACAGGAGCACTTGCCCAGGCGTTGACCCCGACCGCCACGCTGCGGGTGCATGCCGGCACGCTCGGTGACCGCAGCCTGGTTCTCGCGCAGGGTGCCAAGATCGATTGCGCAGGCGACACGGCGTTCGATTCGACGGAAGCGGGGCTATCCACCTGCACGGTGACAAAGAACGTCTATTCTGACGATGGGCGCGTTGTGCTGATCGAGCGCGGTTCAAAGATCAACAGCCAGTATCGTTCGAATCTGTCGCCCGGACAGAAGCGGACGTTCATCCTCGCGGCCCGTATCGAGACGCCTCACGGCGTGACCGTCCAGATCGATTCGCCGGCAGCGGACGCGCTCGGCCGGATGGGGATTGACGGCTATGTCGACAACCACTGGCGGCAGCGAATTGGCGCCGCAATGCTGCTCGGCATCACCCAGGACGCGATCGGGTATCTGGCTACGCGAGGCGGTAACAGCAACGGGTCCGTCGTCTACGAGAACACGCAGCAGCAGGGTAACGACATGGCGACGCGGGTGCTCGACAGCACGATCAATATTCCGCCGACGCTGACCCAGAACCAGGGTGCCGAATTCACGATCGTCATCGCGCGCGACCTGGATTTCGGAACGGTCTATGCACTGCAGCCGGAGGGCGCGCCATGATTCTCCGCCCCGACATGCAGGATCGATCTGTCGACACCGTGCTTGCGCGGCTTCCCGACGATGCGTCGGTTCGCGAGCTGATGCGGCCGTTCGCGCCGCTGCTTAATGATGCCGATGTGACTGAAGTCGTCATCAACCGGCCGCAGCGCGTGCTGACCGAGACGCACCTCGGCTGGCAAGGCCACAACTGCGCTGATCTGGACTATGAGCGCCTGATGTCCTTCGCGGTGGCAGTTGCGACGCTGACGAACCAGGATGTGTCAGCGCAGCATCCAGTGCTCTCCGCGTTGCTGCCCGGAGACGGGCGCATCCAGATCGTGGTGCCGCCCGTCGTGCCGCCGCGTACGGTTTCCGTGACGATCCGCCGGCCTTCCGCACGCGAAAAGACGCTCGACGCGTACCGCGACGAAGGGCTGTTCGACGACACCGTGTGGCACCGCCCGGATGGACTCGACGCCGCATTGCCGGCGCTGCGCCCGACACATCGGAGGCTCGTGCGGTGCCTCGAAGAGCGGGACTGGTGCGCCTTCTTCGAGCGGGCTGTGACCGGCCGCCTGAACATCGTGATCGTCGGCAATACGGGGTCGGGCAAGACCAGTTTCATGAAGACGCTTTGCCGGTCGATTCCGTCGACCGAGCGGATTGTGACGATCGAGGATGTCCGCGAACTCTTCATCCGGCATATCGAAAACTGTGTGCACCTGCTGTACAGCAAGGGCGGTCACGGACAGGCGCGTGTGACGCCGGCCGATCTGATCGCGAGCACGATGCGCATGCGGCCCGACCGGGTACTGCTCGCCGAACTGCGTGGGGCCGAAGCCTATGACTTCCTGAAACTGCTGACGACCGGCCACGCCGGCTCGATCACGAGCTATCACGCATCAAGCGCGACCGTTGCAATCGAGCGCTTTGCGCTGATGGCGAAAGAGCATCCCGAAGCTGCCGCCTACGACGATGCCGCACTGAAACGCCTGCTCGCCCTGACGATCGATGTGGTCGCCCACATGGAGGTCTATCCGCTTTACGACGACGCGGGCAAACAGATCGGCAAGCGCTGGGGCATGACGGAAGTCTGGTTCGATCCGGTGTGCAAAGCGCGCAAGACGTTTTCGTGAGGCCTGCATGGACACCAACCGTCGATCCTCAATTCCTTCCTACACCGCTAATCCGATAGCCCATCATGTGCGTGTCGCCCTGGTCACGGTCGCGGTTCTGGCGACAATCACGGGGGCTCTGCTGGCCTCGCTGTGGGTTGCATCGTTTTTCCTGTACGCGAGCCTGCGGCTGAACCCGTTCCATGCAGGACTAATGGGTTGGCCACAAGCACTGCTGGCTTGGCATGACGGCCTGATACCGAACGGAGGCCGGCACCTCGCTGGCGCGGCGCTGCTGGGTGTTCTCGTCGCGGTAGGTTGCCCTGCGATGGGACTGTATTCGCTGTGGGATCGATCCGGGCGGCGGCGTCTCTATGGCAGTGCCCGGTTCGCGAGCGAAGCGGAAATCCGCGCGGCGGGGTTGCTATGAATGCGCGGACACTGATTGATGCGCCGCCCATCATCGTCGGGATATGGCGGGGGCGCTATCTGCGCTTTACCGGGCAGCAGTTCGTACTGCTCGCCGCGCCCGCGCGCTCGGGCAAGGGGGTCAGCATCGTGATTCCGAACCTGTTGAGTTACCCGGATTCGGTCGTGGTCCTCGACATCAAGCGCGAGAACTACGCGATCACGGCGGGCTTCCGCCGGGCACACGGGCAGGAGGTCTATCTCTTCGACCCGTTTGCGGAAGATGGCCGCACGCACCGGTTCAATCCGCTGTCGGCGATTTCCGATGGCCCGTTCCGCGTCGGCGACATTCTGGCGATCGGCTACGCCCTCTATCCGCCAGGTGGCCACGATGACTTCTGGAAGGACCAGGCACGTAACCTGTTTCTCGGCATCGTCCTGCTGCTCAGTGAGTGGCGTGACGCGCGGCGCACGGGCAGGGGCGAATCCATCCCTGACTACCCCGTCACGATGGGCGAGGTGTTGCGGCAGTCGTCGGGCCACGGCATGCCGGTCAAGGCGTATCTGCAGCGCGCGCTCGTCCAGCATCGCGCGCTGCTGAGCGGCGCATGCGTCGATGCGCTGAACCGTTTCCTGTCCAACGACGACAAGGTGCTGGCGAGCATTCTTGCGACATTCCACGCACCGCTTACGATCTGGGCAAACCCCATCGTCGATGCGGCAACGAGCGCCAATGATTTTGATCTGCGCGACGTGCGTCGGCGTCGCATGTCGGTCTATATCGGAATCACGCCCGATCACCTGTCCGAAGCGGCACTGCTGGTGAACCTCATCTTCTCGCAGCTCGTCAACCTGAACACGAAACAGTTGCCAGAGGCGGATCCAACGCTGCGGTTCCAGTGCCTGCTGCTGCTCGACGAAATGACGGCAATCGGCAAGATCCATATCATCGCGCGCGCCGTGGCCTACATGGCGGGCTACAACCTGCGTCTGCTTTCCGTGGTGCAGTCGATTGCGCAGCTCGAGTCGGTCTACGGCCGCGCCGACGCGCGCACCTTCCTCACGAACCACGCGATGCAGATCCTCTATGCACCGCGTGAGCAGAAGGATGCGAACGACTATTCCGAGATGCTTGGCACCTTCACCGACCAGTCGCGCAGCGTCAGTCGCCCGAACACGATGTTCGGCGGCCGGGGCGGATCGAGCGAGAGCATGTCCGAGCAACGTCGCCCGCTGCTGTTGCCGCAGGAACTCAAGGAACTGGGGCGCGACAAGGAAATCATCGTGCTGGAGAACACGAAGCCGATTCTCGCCGACCGGATCTGCTACTGGCGCGATCCGGTGTTCGCTTCACGGGTCTCGATTGCACCATCGGTGCCGGCCATGGACCTGGCACGCTTCACGGCACAGATCGAACGGCGCGTACGCGCGGTCGAGTCCGACGAGATCGATCCGGAGGGCGCGGGTCTCCTTCATCTGCCGACCGAGTACCTGGAGGTGCTGCAGGCCTGGGACCCGCGCGATCTTCCACCGCGCCTTGCCGACCTCGGTGAGGACGAGGTCACGGCCTACGTTGAACGGCACTTCATGCTGCTGGGCGTTCCGGCCAGACATATCGGACAGGCGACACGCCGGCTGTCGGTCGCAGACCTCGACATCGCGGAGCTGGTGCCGCCAAAGTCGGCACGTGAGAGGCGCGGTCCGGTGACACGTGCCGGAGCGAACACGGCAGCCATTGAGGGAGCAAGGCGATGAGTATGCCGCAGACGGACGAAACCGCCCGTGTACGGGCCGCCCTTGCTGTAATTCCGGCGGAGGACTACGGCACGTGGGTCGACATGGCGTTTGCGCTGAAGCACGGTCTGGGTGACGCGGGCTTCGAGATCTGGGACGAATGGAGTCGCACAGCCGGCAACTATGACGAGAGGGCGGCCCGCACGACCTGGCGCTCGGTGAAGGAGTCGGGTGGCAAGACACTCGCCTCGCTCTTCTGGCTCGCGCGACAGAATGGCTTTGACCTGAGACGTGGTCACTACCCGGACCGGTTGGCAACCGGGTTCGTGCCGGCTCCCGACGTGCTCGAACGTCGCGCGCAGGAAGCGGCGCGCCAGCAGGCGCGACATGCCGCTGCGGCCCGCGAGGCGCAGGAAATCTGGCAATGGGCGCGACCTATTGGGCCTGAACATCCTTATCTCGTGCGCAAGCGTCTCGAGCCCGTGCCGGCGCTGCGCGAACTTGAAGCGCCCGAGCTGCGTGCGTTGCTGGGCTATGCCCCGGCGAGCGAGGAGCGACCGCTTTCTGGGCGCGTGCTGGTCGTGCCGGTCTGGATCGATTGTGCCATCTCCACGCTCGAGCTGATTGACGAAGCGGGCAACAAGTCGTCGCTGGCCGGGGGCGTCAAGAAAGGCGGGTACTGGATGGCTGGACGTGCGCCCGTCGCCGGCGGCCAGACGACGCCGATCCTGATCGGCGAGGGCATGGCCACGATGCTCTCGGCGCATCGCGCAACGGGATGGGTAGCGCTGGCGGCGCTGTCGAGTGGCAATCTGCCGCCCGTCGCGGAATCCGTGCGCGAGCAATTCCCGGACGCGGACATCGTCGTGCTGGGCGAGCTGGGGCCAGGTGAGGCCAAGGCCAGACAGGCTGCGGACGCATCCCGTGCGCGCGTGGTGTTGCCCGTATTCGCCGTCGACGCGCAAATTGACGACAAGGCGCCAACCGATTTCAACGACATGGCGGTGCTGTCCGGGTCTGCCCATGTGGGCAAGCACCTGTGCGAAATCGTTGGCCGCGATTTCATGCCGGTCGTTGAGCGTGCCAGATTGCCAGCGGGCATGGCAAATGGCAGGTCAAACGGCAGAGAGTCGGACGAACCGATGGAGGACATGATGGGCAACGTGAAGGAAAAACTCGTCAATGCCGGGGACGACACACCGCGTCGTCACACGTCGAAGCGCAGCGCACCAAAGCCGACTATTCCGTCGGAAACACCTGAGCCGGTGACGGCATCGGCGGAGGCACAACCGGCGGGTGACCGGTCTACGGCTGTTCCTGCGGGGGACACGCCGGCTGCTGAGCCAAGGCGCTTCGCGCCGACTCGTCCGCCGGTTGGCGAACCGTTGTTCGCCGTAGGGGATGTGCCTGATGAAGTCAGGGCGCTGGCCGAACATCGGTTCGGTTCGCCACTGCGCATGGGGACACCGCGCGAGAACGGCGGACCCTACCGCGGCGAAGTGTTCAATACGGAGCGCTACCTGATTCAGGAGGTGGCGACACGCAGCGTCGTTTTCCATCCGAAGACGCAGATGGAATTCGTCTCGGAGCGGCTGCGATGGATGGATGAGAACGCACGGCTGAACGGATCGGAACTGCAGGTCGGCTACGAAGGCGATCGGCCCAGGGTCTATCCGTGGGATCGCGCGCGTGACCTGCTCGACCGCACGGTCGGCTCGCTTAAGAAGTCTGCCCGTGAACTGAATTTCAGTCCGAACCTTGAGGGCATGCTCGACCAGTTGCAGGCACGGTCATGGGTCCGGATACGCGAGGCGCGGACAGCGGCGCTCGAGCAGTCGAAGGACCGGTCGGCATCGCATGATCCGCCTCGGCCGGATCGCTAGACCAAACGATGTGTTGCCTGAAAGCATGACCGATCAGAAAGGAGCCCACCATGTCTGAAACCTTGCCGCCTGCCGAGCCGATCATTAATGTGATCGAGCCGGATGTTCCCGGACGTTCGCCATCCGTTGAACACACCAAAGGTGATGGCGATATCAGTTATCTGGACGCGGCGGCCATGGATGCTGTATCTGCCCGGCGCCAGCGTGAGTTTGACGCGGCACGGGCGCGTCTGCGTGATCAGGCCATCCGGGACGATGCTGGTCCAGCACCTCAGTCTGCTCCCCGCCCAACCGACGACGCGCCAACCGGACAGGAAGAACACGCTGCTGTTCGCGCGCCACTTGACCAGCCGCCGGAGCGCGTACGCAAACGCTATCTGCGGGCCGGTAACCAGTATTTCCTGAAGGACGCGCCGTATCAGCTCGCGTTCGAGGATATCGGACCGTACCTTGTCACCGAACACAACCGGCCGGACGTGGTGGAATCGATGGTCGACATGGTGGCGGCCAAATCGTGGCGTCGTATTCGCGTGTCGGGCCACGACGCGTTCCGCGGCGAAGTGTGGCTGCAGGGATCGTTGCTGGGCATCGAGGTCAGCGGGTATGAGCCAAAAGCCGCCGATCTGGCGCGCCTGGCCGATGCGCGGCAGGCGCGTCTGAACAACCGCATCGAAGCGGATGCGTCGTTGCGTTCAGCCGGTTCGACGATAGACGTAGCAGAGCCCAGTCGTGCAACGTCTACCCCCGCCCCAGCCGCCGGGCCGCAGGATGTGGCGGATGGCGCCGCATCTGCGGCCCTTCGACGTCACGTTCAGCGGGGTGAGCCGCTTGACGCGAAGCGACCGCCGGCAGCAGGCGACGAAGCCGACACCCCGAGGCGATATACGGGCGAACTGCGCGAGCACGGTGGTGCGCCGTACCAGAATAATCCTGCGCGCAGCGAGTCGTACTACGTCGTGTTCCGCGATGCGACAGGCGCGGATCACGTCGTCTGGGGCGTAGATCTCGAACGCGCGGTGAGAGAGTCCGGCGCGCAGCCCGGGCAGCAGGTCGCACTTGAAAACCTGGGGCGACGGCTCGTCACGGTCAAGGTACCGATCCTGGACGAGCACGGTGTAGTGATCGGTGAAGACGAGCGTGATGTGCACCGGAATACCTGGCAGATAGATGTGATGGGACGGGAGCGTACGGCGGCGCAATCTGTGTCAGAACCCGAACGCGTAGCGGGAGCAGACGCGACACCCGCGGGCACGAATGAGCGCGAAAGCGGCCAGGAGTCGCGACGCTCGAGTGTCTCCGATGAAGATAAGGTGCTGCATCTGGCCGTGCTCGTCGGCGCGATGCGGGAGCAGGGTTTCAGCGCGCGCTCGATCGAACGCGTGCAACGGCGTGCGGAAGCGCTGCTCGATGCATTTGGTCGCGAGGGCATTCCCGTGCCGCGGCCGAAGGTCTTTGATCCGAAAGCGCCGTCGGAACGGGATCGTCGGACACGCGCTGCGGTCGGACGTGTGCCTGCGCGGGATATCGAGCCCGAGCTGGCGCACACGCCCGTTGAACCTTCGCGCTAGGAGCTGTCATGCGTGTGCGTGATCGCTTATGTGTCGAGCTTGGTGGCATGAGACGCGATTGGGATCATTGGTGCGAGCGCCGGGGCCTGACCGTTGGTGAGGGCACGCGGCAACTGGTGGCCGCCGCATTGCGTGCAGAGGCTGGCAATGATGATCCGGCGATCGACGCGAATGTCCGTTGGAGTGCTGCCGGCGATCCTCATATCCGGATCGAACTCAGGCTGACGGTTGCTGAACTCGAGGCGGTTGAGTTACGCGCGGAGGCGTTGGGCCTGACCGCTAACCGCTGGATCGTTGCGCTGATCCGTGCGCGGTTGACGCACGACCCCCAGTTTGGCGCGCGCGAGATGCGGCTGCTGGCGGATTCGAATCTGCAGCTTGCTTCGATTGGGAGATGGCTTGCACAACTTGCCCGCGGCGGCCACATACGACATGGCGGACAGGAGGGGAACGGCGACATCGAGGCTATTCGTGGGGCGATCGATGCGCACCTGCGCGTCGTGGCAGATGTGATGCGGGCGAACCTGGATCGATGGAGCCGGTGAGATGCCTTACCCGAAGATTTACATCGACGCGATGCTTCTGAACTGGGGTGACCGGCTGTTTCAGGAGCCGTTCAGGCACGCGAGGGCACAGCGCCTCTCGCAGGCGAGCCTGCGAGATGAGGCCGCGAGAATGCGCGAGCAGATCGCGCGCACGCTCAGGCGCACGCCGGAGGTGATGATCAAGATCACGAACAAGGCATCGGGCGCGCAGGGCATCGGCGCTTTGCGCCGGCACCTTCGATATATCTCCCGGAACGGTCAGGTGGAGCTGGAAGACCAGAATGGCGACCGCATCGCCGGACCGGAGGCGGTACGAGACCTCGTGCAGACCTGGCAATTCGGCGGATGGGGGATACCGGAAACGAGCGCCCGTCGCGAGGTATTCAACGTCCTGCTGTCGATGCCGCCGGGAACGAACCGTCAGGCCGTGAGGGACGCTGCCCGGGATTTTGCGGCCGTTGAATTTGGGGATGGGCGCGCCTATGTGTTTGCCGCACACGAGGATGAGGCGCATCCGCACGTTCACCTGAGCGTGCAGGTGCGTGGACCGGATGGCCGGCGGCTGAATCCGCGAAAGCAGGATCTGCGTCGCTGGCGCGAGCGGTTCGCCGAGCAGCTCCGCGCGAACGGTGTGGATGCCAACGCGACGCCCCGACGGGTGCGTGGCGAGACCCGACGTTATCCGGCACAGTGCGTCAGGCATATGGTGGAGCGTGGCGAGATACCGAAATACTGGCGCGCCGTGGCGAGCGAAAAGCAACGCCAGGCGGGGTGGCAGGCTCACGACAAGGCATTTGCAGTGTGGCGGGAGGTGGCGCGGACAATGGCCGCGTCCCCAGCCGGTGCGGACCGCGCGATCGCCGTCGGCATTGTGCAGTTCGTGCGCGCGATGCCGGTCCAGCGGGACGCCGTTGTCCCTGACATGAGGCGGGATCCTGCGCCAATGCGCGAGGATCGGACGGCACCGGAGCGCGATGGTCGGCCTGACGTTCCCGATCCGAACATCGAGCTCTAGCGCGGCCGAGAGGGTGCTACCGTTCCGATCGGCGAAGTGAGCGACGCGCGGCCCGGTGTCCTCATCCGCTCACCACGTCGGGCGCTGTCGGCAGGTCTTGAGGGCCGCGTCTCGCGTGGCCGCGCACCCGCCATCGTGCGCTTGCGAAGACAACGTCGAAGTTGCGGGCGATGTGAACGGTGTGCTGGCGTAAGACGGAGCGCGACCACACGAAGCATGCAGGCACGATTGTTATCGACGGCAGGCGGTTCACAGATCGATAAGCCACACGGGCGCGCCCTTGTACGTCGCGAAGAGCAGGAAAATCAGGGCGATCGCGAGGAGCGGCAGGCCGTAGAGTGCCAGCGGAAAAAACAGCACGAGCTGGAGAAACGAGCCGACGACGCCATAGAGAGCGTTCGTCGCGTGGATGTTTTCGTAGATCAGCCAGGCCGCTGCAGCGATACCCAGAGCCATCAGGGCAAGCCCTCCTGACGGCGTTGCGTGATGGAGTGCGGCCGTGGCCCATGCATAGTATCCCCACCACAGGAAATTGATCGCAATGGCGGCGAGCCAGAATTCTCGCGCAGTAGAAAAGCTGTGGCCGAAACGAACCCGGCAGTGGCGACCACATAGCCGGATTGCCTTGGCAGTACCAAAAAGAATGCCAACTACGACGGCAAGTTTCAGCAGAGTCATATGAGGTCCTCCCGCGAAACGTGGCTGCTCAGGTTTCGAGAAAAACACACAGCCTCAATATCCCATTCACGCAATATAGATGCCGCTCTAGCGAATGCCATGAGTGGTTAGAAAAGCTGACTGATGGTTAGTGTGCCGCTCGTCTACCACGAGCGCAGTTGTTGTTGTATGAGTGCGATGTCGATACATAGCGTGCCGATGCTCAGCACTTTCGCTGTGTCCTTCTGCAGCGCGCATTCGTATAGCTCCAGGAACAATGGGCACCAGTTTTCGCGGTGATCCCGAAACGGCCATGGCGGTCGCGCTTTGTTGCGACGAACATTATCCTCACGAGGCGTTGCAGGCAGGATCGGAATATCGAGTCGCGCCACTAGGTCGTGGCGCCCGAGGTCGAAATCGGGATGATCCTTCGAAAGCAGGAAGAGGACCGTAGCGATCAGTTCTACGTCTTCGTCCAGCTGGTCAGTGTGACGACTTTGCGCGGTAGCCAGGCCGTACGCCGCGACCATTTCGCTGCTGCGGCGGGTGATCCACTCTTCTACCTGCACCAGCTCGTCGTTGAGCTGGCGCAGGCGTCTGCAATCCTGTTCGTTGAGGTCAATGCCGAAGCCGGTCGGCGGTCGCTTGTCCTGCATTTTTCACTTCCTGCTTTTCCGGGCGTTGTGTGCCGGGCCGTGGTCACGCAGCAATCGTCCTGAAGCGACACCTATCCGCAGATCGTCACGGTGGGGTGCTTCAAAAGCCTTCCGGGGGAGGCGTTTAGATACTACGATAATCGTAGTATCTAAGTAGACGCTTTGCAACGATATTCGTAGCTTCGTATGTAACGAGCTACCAGTGAATGTCTGCGGCGTCATCTTCGATTTTTGGAACGCGACTGAAGGAGGCTCGCCTGGAGGCCGGGCTATCGCAGAAGCGACTCGGAATCGAGGCTGGGCTGGATCCATTCGTCGCGAGCACCCGAATTAACCGGTATGAACTGGGTGTCCATAAAGTTGACTACACATTTGCAATTCGTCTCGCTGCCGTGCTCAAGGTGCCGGTGGCCTTTCTGTATGCAGAAGACTCTGAACTCGCTCAACTGATCCTGGTTTTTGGTCGATTGTCGAAACGAAAGCGAGCTGAGCTTTTGTTTCATGCGCGGACCTTGATGACTGGGCCGTAACGGCTGATCGCGCCTTGCGCGCGAGGCCGTATGGGTTATCAAGCAGCTGTTCAGCAAGCTTTGGCATTTGTTGCATCGGAGCGGCCCATACCTCGTCTCGCACCGGACGCCCGACTGAGGAAACCTTGGATCAGTCACGGGGCGAGGAATGTCCCAAACTGGCCATTTCGAGCGGCGCAGTCTTCGCCTTATGCTCAATGCGTGGTCGTTCGGACGAAGCACTGTGCAACTTTCGCGAATGGCTGATACGGGAGACGCTCACGGGTGTTAAGCGATAGCGAGGCACGGCCAGAATTGGGCGTCCGCTTCTGGGAAAAGCGAGTGGCTGAAGTGGGTTGGTTTGACGCGTTCGGCGTGAGCCCGGATTCCGCCATGATCGGTCATACGACTGATCGAACTCACGGTCATCAGGATGGCTTCTTTGTCCGCGATAACGGCCACTCGTCCTTCTGATTTTCTGGATTTTTGGTTCAGCCGTGAATTCGCAATCCCCCACGGTTTCGTCCGCCGGGGATGACGCTCAGACGATGAATGCAGATAAATAAGGGTTTCCCCTGAAAGTCGGTCAACGTAGTTGACGGCGAAATATGGAGGCCTTACATTCGCGGCATTGGTTGTCGACGTGAAGTCGGCGACCTCGCGGCAACGATGCCGCGCTACACATGGAAGGCTACGTAGCCCCCGAACTTGCGTGAAAACGCTGGTTCGGGGGCTTTTTGCGTTTGGAGACTCAATTTGGAAGCCAGGCAACTCCGCCCTGCCGAACAGGGCATCGATCATCCCATCGTCGCATGCGTGCAGATGGAACCGCACGTCGGCGAGAAATCCAGGAACGTCCAGACGTCGATCCGACATATCGAGGAAGCCGCGAGGAATGGTGCCACGCTTGTCGTGTTGCCGGAGTTGGCCAATAGCGGTTACGTATTCGCAGATCGCGATGAGGCATTTTCGCTGGCGGAAGCGTTGTCGGGCGGCAAGACGGTGGAGACATGGACGGACGCGGCTCGCCGGCTCGACGTGCATATCGTCGCAGGCATCGCTGAGCGAGATGGCCAACGCCTGTACAACTCGGCCGTGCTCATTGGACCGTCGGGTCTCGTCGGCACCTATCGCAAGCTGCACCTCTGGAATCAAGAACACGTCGTCTTCGAACCCGGTGATCGCGGTGTTCCCGTCTTCGACCTTCCGCTGGGGAGAGTCGCGATTGCCATCTGCTACGACGGCTGGTTTCCCGAGGTGTATCGACGGGCATCGGCGCAAGGCGCGGACATCGTCTGCGTGCCCACGAACTGGGTCCCCATGCCGGCTCAGCCGTCCGATCGTCCCGCGATGGCAACGACGCTCACGATGGCGGCTGCGCACAGCAACGGCTTGATGGTCGCCTGTGCAAACCGGATCGGCACCGAGCGAGGCCAGCCGTTCATTGGACAAAGCCTGATCGTCGGCGGCGACGGATGGCCGCTTGCCGGTCCAGCGCCACAGGACCGCGAGGTCATTCTCTACGCGCCGATCGACGTACAGCGCATTCGTTCCGGTCGTGCGCTCAACGCATTCAACCACGTCGTGCGTGACCGGCGTCCCGACGCATACGACTCGACTACCGGCAACGGCGGCACGCAACCCCGGTTGTGAGCAATACATCCACGCTGCCCCGAACCCCACATTTCTCGCACCCATAGCAATCAACCGCCAAGGAGATTTTCACCATGCAGTCGATAAAACAGTGTTTGCTTGCCGGCGTCCTCGCGGCGACCGCCATTATTTCCGTCAGCGCACATGCCGCTGATCCGATCAGGATCGGCGTTGCAGTCGGTCTGTCCGGCGCCAACAGCGTGGTCGCGCCCGCTGTCGTGCAGTCGTCCCAGCTCGCGGTCGACGAGATCAACGCTGCTGGCGGCATTCTTGGGCGCAAGATCGAACTGGAAATTGCCGACGACGCGTCGGGCGCAGTCGGTGCACAGAAGGCCTACGACTCGCTCGTGTTCCAGAAAAACGTCGATGCAATTATCTCGATGGAAACCAGCGCGGCACGAAATGCCGCGCTACCCGCCATTACGCGTGGCCGCAAGCCGCTTGTCTACACGTCGTTTTATGAGGGCCGGTCGTGTAATCCCTGGATGTACGTCAACGGCTGGGTGCCCGAACAACAGGTCGCTCCGGTGGTCGACTACTTCGAAAAGAGCAAGGGTGCGAAGACCTTCTATCTGGTCGGGAACGACTACGTTTTTGGCCGGGGCATGCTCGATTTCACGAAGAAATACATCGAGCAGCATGGCGGCAAGGTCGTTGGCGAGGAGTACCTGCCAATCGACGGTACGGACTGGACGCCTATTCTGTCGAAGATTCGCTCCGTTCACCCCGATGCACTGATCAGTGCTACTGCCGGCGGTGCGCCTAACGTCGCGCTTGCGAAACAGCTGAAGGGATCGGGCATGACGCTGCCCTACGGCAATCTCGCTATCGACGAAGCGACGGCAAAGAGCATGAGCGACGTCGCAACGGGCATCTATATGTCCGGCTCGTACTTTACGAGTATCGACACGCCCGAAAACCGCAAGTTTCTCGCGGCCATGCGAAAGCGCTTCGGCAATGATCTGAAGACGCCGAACGAGCTGTCCGAGCCGCAGTACGAAGCGTTCTATCTGTACAAAGCCGCTGTCGAAAAAGCGGGCTCAGTCGAACCGGCGAAGGTGATCAAGGCGCTTGGCGAAGTGTCGTACGACGGGCCGCGCGGACCGGTCAGCATGGACAGGAGCCGGCATACGCCGCTGTCCATGAGGCTCGGCCAGGTTCAGGCAGATGGTTCGGTGAAGATTCTCCAGACCTTCCCGGGCGTGGACCCCGGCGCGCAGTGTCCAAATATCAAGTGAACGTTTGATTCAATGTATCCGCGTGTGCCAGGCAGGCGGGTGCGACTGGAGAGGACCATGGTTCTGACATTGGATGTACTGACGAGCGCAGCGCTGCTGTTCATCGTCACGGCGGGACTGATGATGATTTTCGGCGTGATGAAGATCGTCAATTTTGCACATGGCGCGCTGCTGACGATGGGCGCTTATGCCAGCTTCGTCATCACGCAGCTGAAGTTGAGTCCGTGGCTCGGTGTGCCGCTGTCGCTCGTGGTCGGTGTTGTCGTGGGGATGCTGGTCGAGCAACTGATCGTGCGTCCGCTATACAAGCGTCCGCTCGATGCCATTCTCGCGACGTGGGGGCTCGGCATCGTGATTGGCCAGATCATCGTGATGATGTTCGGGCGCGAAGTGCAGTTCGTGGAAACGCCGCTAAAAGGCGCGCTGTCTGTTGCGGGCACCGACTATTCCGCTTACCGGTTGTTGCTGGTTCCGATCGCCGTCGGGTTGTGCATGCTGCTGACGGCATTGCTGTCCGGCACGCGCTTCGGCGTGAAAACCCGAGCGGTCATCATGAATGAGGATCTTGCGCGTGGTCTCGGCATTCACTCTGGACGCATCCGTTTTATTACGTTCAGCCTGGGCGCCTCGCTTGGCTCACTCGCCGGCATGCTAATCACGCCGCTGTCGAGCGTCGATCCGAACATGGGGCTGCCGTACCTCGTCAACGCATTCATGCTCGTCATGGTATCGGGCTATTCGATGATCGGCCTCCTGCTCACGTGCCTTGTCTTTGGCGCCTGCCAGGTGCTCGTCAGTACGTTTGTCAGTCCGGTGCTGGGCGGGTTGACCATTGCGGTACTCGCCGCGCTGATGTTGCGCGTATTTCCGAAGGGGTTCTCTCATGGCTAACGTGAAGTCTTCGCCCGATGTCGCAGAGATTCACCGCGAGCCGCCATTCGGGCACAACGCCGCAAGGGTGCGCGGACCGCTCGTCGTCGCTGGGCTGACGGTGCTGCTGCTGGCTGGCGGACCGCTGGTGTTCAGCACATATCTCCTGAATGTACTGATTCAGGCGTTCTTCTTCGCGATCGTCGCGGTGACGGTGGATATCCTCTGGGGCTACACGGGCTATCTGACATTCGGGCAGTCCGCCTTCTTTGGGATCGGCGCTTACGCTGCTGCGCTCGTGTTTACGCATGGCGGATTCTCACCAGGCTATGCGCTGCTCGCAATCGGCCTCGCGATTGTCAGCTCGGCTGCCGTCGCCGCGTTGTTCGGCTGGCTGTCGTTCTATCGCGGCGCATCGCCGTTCTTCGCGACCGTCATGTCGCTCGTGTTGCCAATCGTGCTGAGCCAGTTGTTGCTGTCGGGCGGCGAGTGGACGGGATCGAGTTCAGGCCTGACCGGCTATTCGACGTTCGATTTGCCGCTTGATGCATGGTACTGGATCGCAGGGGCCGGGCTGGCTCTCGTCGCGGCGTTGGCCTGGTACTTCGTGCGCAGCGACGGCGGACGCGTACTCGTCGCGATTCGTGACAATGAATCGCGTTGTGCATACCTGGGCATCAACACGTCGATCGTGAAAATCGCGTTGCTGGTCTCGGCTGCGATCGTCGCCGGTCTCGCGGGCTTCGGCTACGGCGCATTCAGCGGCGTAGTCGCGCCAGAACTGACGGGCTTCGTGCTGGGCACGCAACTGATCATCTGGGTGGCACTCGGCGGTCGAGGCACACTGTGGGGGGCGGTCGCCGGTGCCGTGCTGATCAACGTTGCGACCTCGTATCTGAGCGGCAGCATGCCGTTCGCGTGGCAACTGATTCTCGGCGCGGCTTTCGTCCTCGTGATCGTGCTGTTGCCGCAGGGGCTCGTGCCGCTGCTCATCAAGCCGTTCAGCCGCGCGACCCGCGGCGGTGCACAGCCGATCCTGGTGGAGCGGGAGATCGACGCGCAACGGCATCCGGCGGGTACGGAGGCTGCATTGCAGATGCAGGGCGTCGCGAAGCATTTCGGCAGTCTCAAGGTGTTGCAGGGGATTGATCTCGAAGCGAACGCGGGCGAGCTCGTCGGCCTGATCGGTCCGAACGGCGCCGGCAAGACCACGCTGATGCGCTGCATGAGCGATGGCGCGGCGCGCTCCGCCGGCACGGTGATGCTGTGCGGGCACGATATACGTCAGTTACCGCCCGAGCGGTGCGTGCAGTTCGGGCTGGGCCGCAAATTCCAGAACGCGAATATCTTCGACACGTTGACGGTGGCGCAATGTCTGCGCATCGCCAGCACCATCGTCGACAGGCCATCCATGTTCCGACGCTCTCACTCGCTAGCGTTACCGGCCTACGCGCTCGAAGTGATGCGCGCCACGCGCCTTAACGAAAAGCTGGGCGAGGCTGCGAAAAATCTCTCGCATGGCGAACAGCAGGCGCTCGAACTCGCCATGGTGCTGGCACTGGAACCGCGCATCGTGCTCCTCGACGAGCCCACGGCCGGCCTGACGAAAACCGAACGAACGCAGATCGGCGACATACTCGCCTCGCTTGCGCATCGCTACGGGCTGTGCTGCCTGCTCGTCGAACACGATCTCGACTTTGTGGAAGAGATCGCGACACGCATCGTCGTGCTGCATCAAGGCCGCATCCTGATGCAGGGCAGCTTCAGCGAGGTCGTCAGTTCGGAACTGGTCAGGACGATTTACGCAGGAACGGCGCAGCCGAATGGAAACGATGACGCAATCGTACAAGGAAACGCACGATGAGCCAGGTTGCTTTAAATATCGAGCGCGTGACGAGCGGATACAAGGCCTCGGTCGTGCTTCGCAACCTGTCGCTTTCGATCGGGAGCGGCGAGGCTGTGGCGTTGCTCGGCAAGAACGGCATGGGAAAAACGACCTTACTCAAAACGATCATGGGGTATCTGCCGGCGAAGAGTGGTGCGATTCATGTCGACGGGCTCGACATCACCCGGCTGCCGCCGCACCGGATTGCTCGCAGCGGCATCGCCTATGCGCCGCAGGAGCATGCGCTGTTTCAGGATCTGTCGATTCGCGACAATCTGCGCCTGGGTCTCCCCAGAGTATCCGTGTTCAATGAGCGATTCGCTGAAATCGAACCGATCTTTCCTGTATTCAAGACTCGCCTGAAGCAGGATGCAGGCACGCTGTCCGGCGGCGAGCAGAAAATGCTGCTCGTCGCGCGTGCACTGATGATGAGGCCTTCGATCATCCTGCTCGACGAGATCACCGAGGGCCTTCAGCCTTCCGTGATCGACCGCCTGGCCGATGCGCTGCTCTGGGAACGAGGCCGCCACGGTACGACCATCCTCCTGATCGAACAGAACGTGCCGTTCGCGCTGAAGGTAGCCGATCGTTATGCGGTGCTGAAGCAAGGGGAAGTGATCGAGCAAGGCGATGCGAAGCATCTCGGCGCTGCGGCCTCGATCTTCGACCATCTGCGCGTTTGATCTCGTCGACAGGAAAGCTCTTTAACCATGACGCGGCATAACCTATGACAACCGATACGCTTCCCCGACTTCCTCGTTGCGCGTACTTCGCGACGGGAGGAACGATAGCGATGAAGGCCGACCCGGATACGGGCGCCGCTGTTCCTGCGCTGTCCGGCGAAGATCTGCTTGGGACGGTGCCGGAGATGGCGAGCATCGCCAGACTCGACGTGCGCAATCCGTTCAACCTGCCGTCGCCCTACATGGGACCGTCGCGCTGGGTGATGCTACGCGAGTCGGTCGCGGCCGCTCTCGCACATGATGATGTCGCGGGTGTGATCGTCTCGCATGGCACGGATACGCTCGAAGAGACTGCATGGTTCCTCGACCTGACTATCGATTCATCGAAACCCGTCGTGATGATCGGCGCGCAGCGTAACGGGTCATGGCGGGACTTCGACGGACCCCGCAACCTGCTCAATGCAGCGCGCGTGTGCGTATCGCCTGACGCACGAGACAAGGGCGTGCTGGTCGTCCTGAACAATCAGATCAACGCCGCGCGGGAGGTGACCAAGACGCATACGTTTGACGTTGAGTCGTTCAAGTCCGGCGATTTCGGCTTCCTTGGCACCGTCGATGACGACCGCGTCACGTTTGCCAGGGCCGCGTTGCGGCGTCAGTTCATCGCGTTGTCCACGCACGACCTGTCGTATGTGGAGATCGTGCCGATGTACGGCGGCGCCGATGGCGGCCTCGTGCGTGCCGCCGTTGCGCTCGGGGCAAAGGGGATCGTCATTCAGGCGCTCGGTTCAGGTAACGTGAATGCAGGGATGTTCGATGCGATCCGGGACGCGATGGCTGCGGGCGTGGTGATCGTCATTTCGACGCGCGTGCCGAACGGCCGCGTGCGGCCGACCTACGGCTTTGCCGGCGGAGGAAGTACGCTAAAGGCCGCCGGCGCGGTTTTCGCGGACAATCTGAGTCCGCAGAAGGCGAGGATTCTGCTGATGCTGGTCATGCAGACGACGACGAATCCCGGCCAGATTCAATCTCTCTTTGATCGATAGGGAACGCTCATGAACACAAGCCCCGTCCTGAGCAACGAGCCCGGCTGGCGCATCGGCGTGCTGTTTTCGCGCGCGGGTGCAACGGCCGCGACCGAAACCGAGCACTTTTACGGAACGGTACTAGCAATCGAGGAGATCAATGCGGCAGGCGGCGTCGCGGGCGGCTTGCTCGATCCCGTTGTCTACGATCCAAAGTGCGACGTGGACGAATTCCGGCGTCTCGCGACACGCATGCTGCAGGAAGACGATGTCACCGTGATCTTCGGATGCTCGACGTCTTCGAGCCGGAAGGCCGTGCTGCCGGTGATCGAGCGCAACAACGCGTTGCTGTGGTACTGCTCGATCTACGAAGGGTTCGAATATTCGCCGAACATCATTTATACGGGAGCCGTGCCGAACCAGAACAGTATGCAGCTCGCGGCGTGGCTGCTTCGTCACTGTGGTCGACGATTATTTCTCGTCGGTGCCGACTACATCTATCCGCGCGAATCGAATCGGATCATGCGCGACATGGTCGAACACAATGGCGGGGAAATCGTCGAGGAACTCTATCTGCCAATCGACGCCGATCCTTCTGCACTGGCGGCGGTTGTCGATGAAATCAAGGCGGTCGAGCCGGATGTCGTGTTCTCGACGCTGGTCGGGCGCAGCGCACGCGCGTTTTACCAGTTGTACCGCGAACGGGGCATCGATCCAGCTCATATCCCGATTGCCAGCCTGACGATGACCGAGGGCGAGACGCGAATGATCGGCTCCGAACTTTGCAGCGGGCATATCCTTTCTTCCAGCTACGTCAACACCGTGGATTACGATGGCAACCGGCGCTTCCTTGAAGCGTGGCGCGCGCGTTTCGGCGACCAGCCTGCCAGCATGTGGTCCGAAATGGCTTACAACCAGGTCCATCTGTTTGCACGGGCGCTCGCGCGCACGCGCAGCCTCAACACGGCGAAACTCGTCGAAGCCGTGCACGAAGTCGACTTCGACTCACCGGAAGGGGTGCTCAGGATTGATCGTGAAAACAATCATGCGATCCTCACGCCTCGCATTGCCGTCTGTCAGCCAGACGGTTCGTTCAAGGTGGTTTGGGAAAGCCGTCAGCCGGTGCGGCCGGATCCGTATCTCACTGCGTACGGCTTTGCAGAGTTCTGGCTGGATGGAGAAACAGCATGAACTCGGGCGCGCGACGACTCTTCGATGATTTGCGTACGTTGCAGGTGGTTGTGATTCATCCAGCCGGCGAGGACCGTACCGTCCTTGAGGAGCAACTGCGCCGGATTGGTTGTCCCGTCAAGTTGATCTGGCCGTTTCCGGCGCAACTGCCCAAAGATGCGGACGTGATTTTCTTTCTGGTTGGGCCTGAGCTTCGCAGTGCTGGTAACTGGAGCGCAGCCGATACCGATGCAACGCTCGTTGCCTTGTCCGACTACGAAAACCCGACTGCGCTGAAAATGCTCGTCGACACGCAGGCGCATGGCGTAATCACGAAGCCTTACCGCTCTAACGGGATTCTCAGCACACTGGTGCTGGCGCGCGCGTCGTGCGGTTATCAGCAGCGTCTGCAAGGAAAGATCGGCAAGCTTGAGGAGGCAATCAAGTCACGGCGCCACGTCGAGAAGGCGATCCGCATTCTGATGGATGCGCATCGACTGGCTGAAAACGATGCATATGAGCACATGCGCTCACGGGCAACAAGTTTGCGTGTAACGGTCGGTGAGATTGCAAGCATGGTGATCGACGCTCACGAGGCAATGGAAAAATTGGGTTTTGGAAAGGCGTCTAAATCCTGATCTCGGGAGCATTCATGCAAGGATCCGGGGTGCGGACAGATCCTTCATTTGCCTCGATTGTGTGAGAGGGCGTCTGCGATGAATGGCAAGACCTCCGTAAGACGCAGGAGTTTCGCATGGCTCCCTCGTCGACTCAGGCCTTCGGGTCGGTTTTAGCCGCTCGCCGCATCTTATGAGCGGTTAGCCAATCGCAGGATCGCGGCAATGCCTTCCTGCATCCGAACTGCGGCCGCCGGATTGGCCGAGTGGACACGCAGATTGGGCGGCTTGAATCCGCGCAGCGCGACGGCTTCTTCGATCCATACCAGCACGTCATAGCCGGTGCCGCGCACATCGTTGCCGAGGTCGTGGTCGAGGCTCAGCTCTTCGACATCGCCTGTCTCAAGAAGCGCGATTGCTTCGTCGGGCCAGTAGACGCGTTTCCAGCCTTCTGGCGCCGGGCGGAGATCGTCAAGATATACTTTCATGTCGCCACCGCAGTGCTCGAGGTCGTTTTTGGGCCTTTGCAGCGCCGACTCTTCGCAGAAGCAGGAGCGCGGGCGCTGCGGCACCGGGCGTCAAGATATGCGGCGTATGCGGTCAGGTCGCGATGCTGATCGTCTTCCTTGCGTCCTCTGACCACTGCCGAGAATTCTTCATTCGTCGTGAGCGCGTTACGGGTGATGTTTGCCGAGCCAGTGATCGCCGTGAAATTTTCGCCGGACTCGAAAAGATACAGCTTCGTGTGCAGGAAGAAATCCTTAACGAGGATGTGTTCAACTCCGAGCTTTTTCAGCGCGGAGATCGCACGCGGTTGAGTGTCACCGTCCCCCACGTTTGAATACATGATGATCCGCGCGCCACGCGCGACGGCCTGCTTAAGCGCGTCAGAGAGGATCTCGACCCCGCCAGCCTTCAGATGGCCGGAGCAGATGAACACGTTCTCAGCGTCGGCCAGGAAGCCGGAGATGGCGGTCAGATGGTTGTCAGTGTCGCTTTTGTTGTAAAGGAACGTCAGCATGGGGCGTCTACGGTTCTTCGAGTGCTAGGCGTTACGAGGACGACATCACCTAGGCTTGGCTTTACCAAAACTTGGCGAGTCGTGTTCTCGCCGGGAATTTAGATTGTAGTTTAGTACGCGATTTGAACGCCGGCATCTCGCGGAGTCGTTAGGCGGAGTTGTTTTGACGTGTGTGGTCGATGAAATACATTGCTCCATTTCCAACCTATAGTCCGCAGTCGATAAGTTTAAGGGCACTGTGCGCTACCTCGGTATTGAAGTCGACGATGCAGTCGAGATGGTTGAGCAAACCGGAATCTGAACCAGGTCGGTCGGCGAGCGGGCGCTTGCCGGCCAAATGCAGCCGCTCAAGATTCGTGCGCGAATGACCGCTTCGTCGCATCGATCAGACCTTGACGCGACGCCGTAGCGGCGGAGGAGTAGTCGGATGCGACCGTCGGGCCGGACCTCGGGTGCAAGCTCCCCTCGACATCTGTCTCAACCCTTAAGCATTCGCTCCACCGTCGACGGTAAGCGTGGTGCCCGTGACATAGCCGGCATTGGCGCTCGCGAGAAACACGACTGCTTGCGCAATGTCCTCGCCCGTGCCGTAATCGCCCGTCGCGGTCAGCGATTTCATCGTCGGCGCGAACGGACCGTCGACCGGATTCATATCTGTGTTGATTGAGCCAGGCTGCACGACGTTTGCGGTAATGCCTCGCGGGCCGAGTTCTCTCGCGAGACCTTGCGTGAATGCAACGAGCGCTGATTTTGAGCCGGCGTAGACACCAAGCAGCGAGGCCGGGACGCGGTCGGCGAAGTAACTGCCGATCGAAATGATCCGTCCTCCCGCACCGAGGTGCGGGATGGCGGCTTGGGCGGCCACGATCGGTGCACGCACATTGACGTTGAGCGTCGCGTCGATGTCTTCGATGGACATATCCTTGACGTCGCCCATGCGCAGAATGCCGGCGTTGTTCACGAGGATATCGAGCCCGCCCAACGCTTCGACCGTCTTCTGTACGGATGCCTGCACGGCCGATGCGTTTGCGCTATCTGCCTGGATTGCGACGCCGCGTCGGCCTACCGCTTCGATCGCCTTGACGACGCGCGCGGCCTGTTCCGCCGATTTTTCATAGGTGATTGCCACATCCGCGCCGGCGGCCGCCAGTGCATTTGCGATTGCAGCGCCGATGCCCCGACTTGCCCCGGTGACGAGCGCGCGTTTGCCTTTGAGGTTCATGAAACTCTCCTTGAGTGTTCAGTGGTGAAAGAAGTTTGAGCGGATGTCGACGATCGAGCCTTCGCGATACGTGTTTTGCTCATCGCTGGATTGGTCCGGCGAAAAGGTTCTGGATTTCGGTGTACGGCAAGGGATTGCTAGCGAGCGTTTCGGAACGGCCGTCGTTCAGAAAGTCCTGCGCGAGGGCCCTCGCCTTGCCGAGCACGACCTGCGAGACGCCGCTGCCCGCGCTCAACCGGCGCACGCCGAGCTTGCCGAGCGCCGCTGCATCGGCGAGTCCTGGCACGGCCATGACGTTAAGAGGCAAAGGCGTCGCGCCCGCAATCATTTCGATATCGGATGACTGCACGAGGGCCGGCAGGAAAAGTCCATCCGCGCCGGCCAATGCATACAGCTTGCCGCGAGCAATCGCCTCTTCTGGCTGCTTCGACTTTTCAGCGAGGCCTGCAAGAAAGACGTCGGAGCGTGCGTTGACGAAGAGATCGGAACCCGACTTCATCAGCGCATTTTTGATCGCCTCGATCTTCAAGGCGAGAAGCGATGCCGGGTCTGAGCCGTCTTCGATATTGATGCCGGCGATGCCGAGATCCACCAGTTGCATGACGTGGTCCGCAACGGTCTTTGGGTCGTCGGAATAGCCATTCTCGATATCGACCGACAAAGGCACATTCAGCACGCGGACGATACGCCGAACAGAAGCGACGACCTCATCGAAAGGCAGTACGCGGCCGTCCGGATAGCCCAATGCCCAGGCAAAACCTGCGCTTGTCGTGGCGATGGCGGGTGCACCCAGCGATTCAATGAGACGTGCACTTCCGGCATCCCACGCGTTCGGCAAGCGGAGCGGGACCGAATTATCGTGCAACTGACGGAATGTATTTACGTTAGACATTGCTTTTTCCTTGAACGGAAATGGAAACTCAAGCCGCTACAGCGTCTTTTGCTGTTTTTGCAAACGATGCGATGCGGCGCGTCGCGAGCCCGGAGACAAGGATCGCGATGACCACGGGAATGCTGGAGAGGTAGCCGAGGTTATGGCTGCCGATGACCGGGATCACAGCAGCACCGAGCGCCCCAGCGATTGACACACCTACATAGGTCGCAGAAGTGTTGAGACCGACGAGCACAGCCGTCATCGGCGGATTCAGGCTTGCGAGACGGAACTGTTGCGGTACCAGCACACCCCATGCACAAGCGCCCCATATCGTCACCGCAATCGCTGCACTCCAAAGATGTGCGCCGGTGATCGGCATGGTGAGGATGACGATTGCGACGATGGAGAGCTTGATCAGCACGACTTTGTGCGAACCGATCTTGTCTAGTATCCGTCCTGTCAGCAGATTCGAGAAGGTTCCTGCCAGTCCCCAGAGGACAAGCAATCCACCCAGCACCAGGGCGCTGTGGCCGACCGCACGATCGAACACAACGGAGAAGTAGCTAAAGATGATGAAGGTGCCGATCTGTGCAAGCACAGTCGTCGTGAGCGTGAGTCCGACGCGCGAGTCCGTCAGGGGAGACAGGCGCTCACGCAGCGAGATGGCCGGCGGCAACGGCACGTCAGGCAGGAATGCCACGATACCGGCGAACGCGGCTGCACCGAGCGCGGCAACGAGCACCAGCGTCCAGTGCCAGCTCGCGAGCCCGCCGATCACGGCACCTATGGGCGAACCCAGCGCGGTAGCGGTCGTCAGTCCCGCCACGATGATGGACAACGCGTACCCGCGACGCTCCGGCGGCACCAGTGACGCGCCCGTTCCGCTGGCAGTCGGCGAGAACATCGCTGCACCAAGGCCTGCGAAAGCGCGCGTGGCCAATGCGATGCCGAGATTCGGCGCCACGATAGTGCCGAGATTGGCGATGACGAACAATCCGATGCCGCTGAGCAGCAGACGCTTGCGTGGAACGTTCGCAGCAAGCGCTGCGATGGTCGGACCGAGCAGGGCATAGCTCAGCGCGTAGACGCTGATCAGTTGGCCAGCAGCGCCGATGCTGACGCCAAACGAGTGCGCGATTTCAGGTAGGATGCCAGCGAAAACAAAGCTGTCGGTGCCCAGCGCAAACATACCGAGTGAGAGTGTTAGAAGGCGGCGATCCATGTCGGCTTCTCCAGAAAGATTACGAATTAAGTCTCGTGATGAAACTATAGGGAAACCGACTGCATCGCACTACGAGCCGAAAGCAGGAAGCTGTTCCCCATAAACCGGTTAAGTCGTGCGCCGGGTCACTTCGTCTGCGCGAGGTGCTGATGCGAGGCGTCCCATCCGCCACCGAGCGAGCGGAACGTTCTCACCGCGGCGCGGGCAGCGTCTGCCTTCGTCGCATCGAGATCGTCGCGCGCATCGAGCAGTTGCCGGTCGGCGTCGAGCACATCGGTGAGCGTGATCGAACCCGCGCGATACGCTTTCTCCGACAGATCGCGCGCCTTCGTCAACGCGGCGACTTCCTGTTCAATTTCCTGCGCGCGAATCTCTGTTTGCGAAAGCGTCATCAACGCGTCTTCGACGTCTTCGGTTGCCTTGAGGGCGGCCTCCCGATACTCCGCCAACGCTTCCGCATAAGCGCCGCGCGCATTCTTGACCTCGGCGTCCACCTTGCCGAAATCGAACAGACGCCACTGCAGCGCACCCGTGCCGATTGGCTGGAACGACTTCGCGCTAAGAAAGTGACTGGCTGAAATGCTGTCGAATCCCAGGGCGCCCGAGAGCGAAATCTTCGGGTAGTAATCGGCAATTGCTGCGCCGATCGCTTCGTTGGAAGCCGCCAGGTGGCGTTCGGCAGCGATGATGTCCGGGCGCCGCCGCAGCACGTCGACGGGTTGATCCGCGCTGCCGATGGCGGGCACGTCCGGAATCACACCCGCGTTCGTGCCGAGTTCTGCCGCAAAGGTCCCCGGCTGGGCGCCCATCAGCACGTCGAGCCGGTTCAATTGCGCTTCGAGCGACACGCGCAAGCTCGGAACGGTGGCACGTGCCTGAAGCAACAGGGCTTCAGCCTGCGCCACCTCGCGTTCATCCGATGCGCCCGCCTGTTTACGCGCTTTCACGAGTTCCAGCAGACGCGCATCGGTATCGACCTGGTCCTGGGTGACGGCCAGTTGCGCCTGCAGCGCTCTGATTTGCAGGTAAGCGTCGGCTGCGTCGGCGGCAACCGTCACGCGCGTGCCGAGTTGAGAGGCCTCGGCGGCCTGCTCTTCGTCGGTGGCCGCCGCATGCGCGCGCCGCAGGCCGCCCGCCAGATCGATTTCCCAGCTTGCCGTTGCACCGGCGACATACTCCTTCTGGTCGCGGCTGTAGTTGGGAAACGCGCTCGCAATCGTGCCAAGCGGACTTTGTGTGCTCTGGTGTAATGCCGTGTACGACCCATTGGCATCGACTGTCGGAAGCAGGCGGGCGCCGGTCGCCTGAGCCGCGGCGCGTGATTGCGCGACGCGTGCGATCGCAGCCTGGAGGCTCAGGTTTTGATCCAGCGCCCGTTGCACCACCTTGACCAGTTCGGGATCATTGAAGCCCTTCCACCAGCTATCGAGGTTCGGGGCGGGCAACGTCGTTTGCCGGTCGGCGACGACCTTCGCGTTGTGAAACGGCGCCATCTCGGTGTGAGGCGCAACGTAGTCGGGCCCGACCGCACAGCCCGCAAGCATTGCGCTGACAATCAGACTGCCGGTGATCGCTTTCGAAGTTCTGGATACGAAGCCGTTCATTCCACTTCTCCACTACCGAGTTTCCGCAAAACAGGCGCGCTCCTGATGCCGAGTTTGCGAACGAAGGCGTAAAACGCAGGGGTGAATGCGAGCCCGAAGAGCGTCACGCCGAGCATGCCGAAGAACACCGTTGTGCCGAGCGATTGCCGCATTTCCGAGCCGGCGCCGCTGGCAATGGCGAGCGGTGCCACGCCCGCGATAAACGCAAACGACGTCATCAGGATAGGACGCAACCGCACATGTGCCGCATGGGTGGCGGCGTCCTCCGCATCGACACCGTCTTCCTCCTGGCGCTGTCTGGCGAACTCGACGATGAGAATGGCGTTCTTCGCGGCCAGTCCGACGAGCACCACGAAGCCGATCTGCGCAAGAATGTCGATCGGCATGCCGCGCACGTTCAGACCGATCGCTGCGGCGAGCAGACACATCGGCACGATCAGCACGATCGCGAGAGGCGTCTTCCAGCTTTCATACTGCGCAGCAAGCACGAGGAACACGAACAGTGCCGAGGCAGCAAAGATCACGAGCGGCGACATGGTCTGCTCTTTCTGCTGGTGAGCGAGATCGGTCCATTCGTATGTGATGCCGTTCGGAAGCACCTGCGCTGCGAGCTGTTCCATGTGCTGGATGGCGTCGCCCGACGAATATCCGGGACCGGCTGCACCCATGATTTCCGCTGCGGGATACATGTTGTAGCGCGGCACGCGATACGGCTGGGTCGTGTTTTTGAACGTCGCTACGCTGCTGATCGGCACCATATCGCCAGTCGAGTTGCGCACCTTGAGCCGTCCGATGTCTTCGGGTGTCCGGCGGAATGCTTCATCGCCCTGAACGCGTACCTGGTACGTGCGGCCCATGAAGTTGAAGTCGTTCACGTACTGCGAGCCAAGGTATAGATCCATCGTGGAGAACACATCGGTGGGCGTGAGCCCGATCTTTTCCGCCTTCAGGCGGTCAATGTCCGCATAGACTGATGGCGCGCCCGCGTTGTAAAGCGTGAAGACACCACCGAATACCTTGTCCTTGTTGGCTGCAGCCACGAGCGCACGTGACGCGTCGGCGAGCGCTTGCGGGCCGAGTCCGCCACGGTCTTCCAGCATCAGCTTGAAGCCGCCTGCCGCGCCCAGCCCTTGCACGGGCGGCGGATTGATCACGATGACCACCGCATCCTTGACACCCGCGACACGCTTGCGGAGTTCGACCAGCATCGACGCCGCATTGACGCCGGGGACATGCTTGCCATACAGCGAAGGCAGCCCGTAGAAAAGCGTGCCGACGTTGGGCGCAATCGTGCCCGTCGTGACGTCGAGGCCCGACACAGGCGACGTGTGTGTTACGCCCTTGAGTCCGGGCGTATCGAGCACGATGTCGTTGATTTCGCGAATCACCTTGTCGGTGCGTTCGAGACTGGCGCCCGGAGGAAGGAACGCAATTACCGCCTGATAGCCGATGTCCTGTTCCGGAATGAAGCCGGTCGGCATTCTCGACATCTGCAACGCAGTTGCCCCAATCAGGCCCACGTAGACGATCAGCATCACGGTGGTCGCACGCACGGCGCGCCCCGTCATCCTTCCGTAGCGCGACGACAGCCATTCGAACGACGCATTGAACCGGCCGAAAATCGCGTGATGGAGGCGCCCCATCGCGGTCGATCCGCCGCGGGACTTTTCCATCTCGTGCGGCTTGAGAAGCACCGCACACAGAGCCGGGCTCAGCGTAAGCGAGACGAAGCACGAGATGACGGTGGACGCGGCGATCGTAATCGCGAACTGCTTGAAGAACAGCCCCGAGATGCCGGACATCAGCGCAGTGGGGCCGAACACCGCACACAATGTGAGGGCGATGGCGATAATGGCCGTCGAAACCTCGTTCATCGTTCGATGAGCGGCTTCTTTCGGCGACATGCCGAGCGCCATATTCCGTTCGACGTTCTCGACCACGACGATCGCATCGTCCACGACAATCCCGACGGCCAGAACGAGTCCGAACAACGAAAGGTTATTGATGGACGCGCCGAACAGCGAAAGGATCGCGAACGTACCGACCAGAGACACCGGAATCGCGACAACCGGGATGATCGTGGCGCGCCAGTTCTGCAGGAACAGATACACCACACCAACCACCAGCAGAATCGCAATGCCGATGGTTTTCGCGACCTCTTCGATCGATTGGGATACGAAGGTAGTCGGGTCGTAGATCTTGATGTAGTCGACGCCGGGCGGGAAGCTCTTCTTCAGCCCGGCCATTTTGGCCCACACGTCGTGCTCGACCTGCACCACGTTTGCATCGGGCGTGGCAATGACGAACCACGGCGTGGCGGCATACCTGTCAGCGTAAGCCTTGGAGCCGTAGTCCACCGAGCCGAGCTCCACACGGCCGATATCGCGAATGCGCGTCAGACGTCCCTGCGTATCGGACTTGACGACGACGTCGCCAAACTGTTCGGGTGTCGTCAGACGGCCAAGCGCGTCGATATTGATCTGATAGGCACCTGTGCCATTGTTCGATACAGGCGGCTGGTTGAGCACACCTGCCGAGACGGCGGCGTTCTGCGCGCGAAGCGCTGCCAGTATTTCATTCGCGCTGATGTTGTACGAGGCTGCCTTGTCCGGATCGATCCAGATGCGCATCGCGTACTGCCGTTCGCCGAACAACTGAAAGTCCGACACGCCCGGCAGACGCGCGATCTGATCGCGGACCTTGAGCATGTAATTCGACAAGTATTCAGGGCTGCGCGAGCCGTCGGGTGAATACACGTGAACGCCGAGCAGCAGCGCCTGGATAGTCTTTTTCACCTGGACGCCCTGCAACTGCACTTCGGCAGGCAGGCGCGACAGCGTGTCTTCGACGCGGCTACGTGTCAGCAAAAGCGCGGTATTCGGATCGGTTCCGACCTTGAAGATCACCGTGATCGTCAACTGACCGTTGCTGGTCGACTGGCTCGAAATGTAATCCATGTTCTCGACGCCATTGACGGACTGCTCGAGCGGCGTGGCGACCGTGCGTGCAATCGTGTCGGCCGATGCACCGGGGTACGAAGTCGTGATCTGAATGGTCGTGGGAACGATGTTCGGATATTGAGCGACGGGCAGCTTCACCATGGTTGCCAGACCGATCAACACCGCGAATATGTTGAGCACCGCCGCAAAGCGCGGGTGCTCGATAAAGAAGTGAGTCAGTTTCATGATTCGGCTCCTTGGCCACCGTGCTCCGCCGAGAACTGAATCGCTCCCGCGCGGGGAGAAATCTTCGCGCCGGGACGAACAGAAGGAATGCCGTCGATTACGACCCGGTCGGTTGCGGCAAGTCCGGATCGGATGACGCGCAGGCCACCTCGAAGGTCG
This sequence comes from Paraburkholderia sp. BL18I3N2, assembly GCF_003001875.1. Taxonomy (NCBI): domain Bacteria; kingdom Pseudomonadati; phylum Pseudomonadota; class Betaproteobacteria; order Burkholderiales; family Burkholderiaceae; genus Paraburkholderia; species Paraburkholderia sp. BL18I3N2. The sequence continues at coordinate 21,604 of NZ_PVNC01000015.1, read as the reverse complement.
CCGATCTCGACTTTTCGGGGCGAGGCCACGTTATCGTCTCCGACGACGTACACCATGTGGTCCGTTTGATCCTGGAGTACGGCGGCATCGGGGACGAGCAATGCCGGTTGCGGTGCAGTCGTTGCCAGCCGCAGGCGTGCGAAGCCACCGGGTGTCAGCGACAGGTCGCTATTGGGAATCGTCGCGCGGGCATGAATCGTTCCGCTCGAACGATCGAGCGTGTTGTCGATAAAGTTGAGGGTGCCGGTGCGCGCATAGTCGCTGTCGCCTGTCGGCGAAATCTTCACTGCGTCTGCGAGTGGTCCTTTCTGGTTTCCACGAGAACGCTGGAAGGCGGCGTAGTCGTTTTCGCTAATGTCGAAATCCAGGTAGATCGGGTCCAGCGAAACGATGGTCGCGAGCAGCGTCGTGGGGCCGCTGCCGGCGCGGCTGCCGGATACCAGATTGCCCGTCGAGACGAGGTGTGTGCCGATGCGCCCGGTAAACGGTGCCGTGATCTTGCAGCGATCCAGGTCGAACCGGGCGTCGCGAACGAGTGCATTGGCGTTGTCGACAGCCGCTTGAGCGGCACGTTGTTCAGCGACTTTCTGATCGACGTTCTCGACCGTGCCCGCCTCAGAACGCTGCAGTTCCTGCGCCCGGGCAAGCTCGCGCGTGGCGAGCGCCAGCCGCGCATTCGCGGATTCGAGTCCGGCCGTCGCCTGGCTCAGCTTGATCTGATACGGCTCAGGATCGATCTCGAACAGGACGTCGCCCTTATGCACGATGTCGCCGTCCTTGAAATTGATCTTCACGAGCGTGCCGCCGACCTGCGCGCGCAACTCGACGCGATTCACGGCCGAGAACTGCCCAAGAAACCCGAGCCGGCCTTCGATGTCACGCTGCAACGGTGCGCTGATGGCAACCGACGGAGGCGGCGGTACGACGACGGGCGCTGCACTCGACCAGTGCATGTGAGCAGCCGTGGCCGCGATCGCCACGATCACAGTCGCTGCGACACCTTTGACGACCCATCGAAGGGAGCCGGACGACGTCGGGTTGGCGGGCGTCGCCACTCTCGTCTCGGTCTGATCAATTTCAGTATTCATGGCATTCCTAATTATAAAAACAGGCTATACAACAGAGGGTTGTGGCCCGCCTCGCCCGTCAGATCCATCAATCTTTGCTTTCTCATATAAAGAAAGCCGCGTAGTCCAGAATCTGGCCGCGTTCCCGGGAGACTTCCCCGTGAACGACTGCCGGATAAGTTTCGTGACGCAACTATAGACAACACCGTTGCGTCACACTACTGGCTGAAACCGGGAAGCTGTTCCCCACAATCCGGTTAAGTTGCGTGACGCAACTTGCGCTAGGATATGTCCCATCATGTATAGAAAACGCTTCGATGGAATGGACTGTTCGATCGCTCGCGCCCTCGACGAGGTAGGCGAGTGGTGGACGCTACTGATCGTTCGCGAGTGCACGCAAGGCAGCACGCGCTTCGACGAATTTCAGAGCGGGCTCGGTATCGCCCGCAATGTCCTCACGGCCCGGCTCGAACGTTTGATCGAACTGGATATCCTTGAACGCTTCCCGGTCGCGGAACGCGCGAACACGTTTGGTTACCGCCTCACCTCGAAAGGGGCGGATTTATATCCGGTGCTGGTCGCGCTCATGCAATGGGGCGACAAGTGGCTAAGGCCAAATGGAAAGCCGCCGATCACCCTGGTCGAGCATGCGAGTGGGAGTGCCGTGGAGACCGTGGAAGTTCGGGCGACGGGCGGGCAAGCGCTGACGTACCGGGACGTGCGGTTCGCTGTCGGTCCGGGTGCAACGAAGGCGACGCGGGGCGTTATCGAGAACCGGAATGATCGGGTGCTCGGTGACGAGATTGACGAGTCGTGAATCTGAAGGGAACCGGAGGCGCTAGTGTCGCTTCTGCTTTCCGAATCGCGAAAGCGATTGCCTGAGTTTGGGTGCCGCGAAGTCGATGAAATGCCGCAGTTTGATGGCCATCAGATTTCTGGACACATGAACCAGATGGACCGGCACGGGCTCGATCTCGAACTGTGGCAGGAGTATCTCGAGCTGCCCGTTACGGAGCGCTTCATCGGCATCGTGCTCGAATACGTAGGTGATGCCTGCGTTGTCCACGGCAGCGCTGACGGCAGCGTCGGGCGTGGTGACCTCGAGGCGCGGCTTTACGCCGAGCACATAGGTCTTGCTCGTTGCGGGAAGGCGGAAGCGCCACGGCGACAGATAGGGGCTATTGAAGACGACGCATGAATATTTCACGAGATCGTCGGGTTCGCGCGGCGGCGGATGGTTGGCAAGAAAGGCCGGACTTGCGCAGACGATCGGGCGCAACGAACCGATGCGCGTGGCGATCATGCTGCTATCCGCGAGTTCTCCGATCCGCAACGCGAGATCGGCGTGCGAATCGATGAGGTCGATGTTTCGATCGGAGAGAAGGAGCCGAACGGTGATGTCCGGATACTGCGACAGGAACTGATTGATGACGGGCAAAACATGCAGACGGCCCAGCTGCACGGGTGCAGTCACGACCAGCTCACCTTTCGCGGTCGCGAACTCGCCGGTGGCCTCGCGCTCCTGTTCTCGCACGAGGTCGAGAATGCGTCGGGCCGCCGCGACGTATGACATGCCCGCGTCGGTCAGTGTCAGCTTTCGCGTGGTTCGTATCAGCAATCGGGTCCCGAGCAGTTCCTCGAGATCAGCAACCTTGCGGGTGAGGGTGCTCACCGGGATCTTCAGTTCGCGTGCTGCCGCCGACAGGCTTCCCCTGTCCACGGCGGTCAGCAGCATTTCCATGGCTTCCAGTCGGTCCAACGCGTTCGCTCACATGGGTTAGGTCGCGGTATTGTATGGGAAGTCCTGCGCTCTTGTATCAACGCATGACTTGACGAACACACATATTGCTGGAGGTCCCGATGTATGCACAGGCTATCGCCCAATGCGTGCAAGCAGTAAAAACCATGGAAACTTTTCTCGACAAGGCGGAGCGCTTCGCGGAGGCGAAGAAATTTGATGTCGCCGTTCTATTGTCGACGCGTCTCGCTCCCGACATGGGCGGGTTGCTCTATCAGATACAAAGCGCTTGCGACTATCTGAAGGGCGGCGCCGCCTGGCTTTCAGGGCAGCAACCCCCGCGGCACGAAGACAATGAGCGGACCCTTGATGAAGCGCGTGCACGCATCCGCAAGACGATCGACTTTGCTCAAAGCGTGGCGGTAGACCGGTACGCTGACGCTGCCAGTCAGATCGTAAAAGTATCCTGGGTGCCAGGTAAGCTAACTGGCGAAAACTATCTGCTGCAGATCGTGATCCAAAATATCTACTTCCATGTATCCATGGCTTATGCGATTTTGCGCACGAATGGCGTGGACCTCAAGAAGCTGGATTTCATTGGCCCCGTCAATGCCTTTGATGCCTGATTCGTGGGTGCCCGGAATTGTTGATGAACGGCGAAAGGAGAAAGCTGACGGTTTCGTCGCACACGATCTGTTGACGATGCACCAAGATGAGCGACCGCCTCGCAAACGAAAGCGGACATTGGATTGCAGAAGACGACCGACAGCAATGGGTCGCTATGCAAAGCTTTACATAGCGACCACTATGCATAGATCACAACTAGGCATAGATATTCGCGCCGCAGTCGCTGAACGCCGAGCGGGCTTACCAGACGACAGCCCACCTTTTACTATGCTTGACATAGTTTTCGGCGGTCACGCGGAACGACACTCCTGGCCCAACGCAACGAAGTCCGTCAGTACCATCCCCGGCGCCGTCACGCGAATCGTGCCGGTGCGTGCAACGCACCGGCTCGCTTGCCCGGTAAGCGAACGTGTTGTGAAATTCCCAATGTACGAGCCATTGCCACTATCGCTTCTGTGCGCGTGAGTCCGCTACGAACGCGCCGCGATTAGGTCAATACTATGCAGAGCGATGTTCACCCACGTGCTTTAAATAGATAGGGTTTCGTGCCGGTTTTATGACGATCTACGCATAGTTGCGATCTACGCATAGTTGCGATCTACGCATAGGGGTCGCTTTGGTGCGTTCGCCATTGCCCGTGCTCGGCCACCATCAGCCGCTCGCTATGGGTTCACCGATTCATTTGAACGACTGCTCCGCAGTCCTTTGACCCATTCAAAAGGGGCGCTTCGATATTTTGTCGCGCCCTCAATTTTGTGCGATATAAATTATCGTCCTGCACGTCGCCCAAAACCGGCGTAAGCCAATCCTGCCATCCCTTGTTTTCTGTGCATTTTTTGTGGTCCAGAGTAAACCCCGTGCGCAGAAGTTTCTGCCTTCGAGTAAACGGCCGATGGTGCCGTGGAGAACGGCGTGCGTTGTCCTTGCGATGACGATGCGACGTGGGGTTGTGCCTGAGTCAACGCATTGCGTAAAACGATGTGTTAAGGACGCGCAACCAGTGCGTCATGAACTGTGAACCAGTGGCGAACCCAATGTGTGAAGTGTGCGCGCTGCCGTGCGTTGGGTGCTCACAAAAATTCGAATGGTTTGCTGGGTATATGTGCTGATCGATGTGCTTCGCGCGGCGCACGAAAATACAAAACGAGAGAGTGTGCTGGGAGCCTATGCAACGCTCGTAACGAGTGAAAGGATGTGGACGGTGCGATTCAAGCGGTGCGCTATGGGGCAAGCATCGAACGCGCAGACGATAGCGAAACACCATGAGCAGCTCCCGGCTAGGCGTGTACAGTCGGCGTGCCTACATGTGATACAGCCGAAACCACAATCCGGCGTCAAGGTGACGGTCTCCGGAGTGAACGGCAAGCGCTACCCCGGCGCTCCTAAATGCGTTGGTGAAGCGTGTCGCGCGCGCACCACATTCGCAAAAAAAGTGCGTTGTTCTCCTACATTCCCTTCGCTGCTGGTGTGTTCCTGCGCGGGCAAGTCGTGCGCAAAAACCGTGTTGACGCGTGCTCAGGACGTGCGCACGATGGTGTCACAGCGAAGCGTAGCCGATGTTCAGGAGGGTAACGATGCCTGTTGCGAAGGTCTATACGAAGTCGCAATGGGAGGCGTTTGGTCGCGCACTCGACGAGCTGCCGGAGAAGCCGGATACCGAACGTGGCGTGACGGTGCGCGATGCGATGAAGGACATGCGTGTGCGCGTGAGGACTGCGCAGGCGAAGGGCTATACGCTGGAGCAGATCGCGGAGCAGGCGCAGCAGCAAGGGCTCGACATCACGGCTGGGACGATTCGCTATGCACTGCGCTCGACCGGGAAAGGCGGTAGCGCAGGTGGTGTTGCGCGGCCAGCATCAGGTGCACGCGCGCCCGGTGCTGAGAAGGTGTTTACGGCGCAATCGCGGGCGCGGGATGCGACGTCTCAGACAAAGCATGTTCGCAAGGATGGGGGAAAGACGGAAGCCAGACCGCAATCCGGGCCAGTGCAGGGTGCACTCGGATTTGCGATCCGGCCCGACACCGACGATCTGTAGAGGAGTCGAGATGGATACGGCAGTCAATCCCATTTATCTAGTGGGTGGTGGCAAGGGCGGCGTTGGCAAGAGCCTCGTCGCGCTCGCGCTGGTCGATCATCTGCAGCGGCGCGGCGTGAAGCCCGTGCTGGTTGAGAACGACACGTCAAACCCCGACGTGATGAAGGCCGTGCAAGGCGAGATTGATTGCGCCGCGTTCGATCTGGACGAGGCTGAAGGATGGATCAATTTCGTGAACTATTGCGACGAGCATCGCGACGCAGTAGTGGTGGTCAGCACAGCAGCGCGTAACCAGGATGGCGTTGCGCGCTACGGCGCGACGCTGTCCAGTACGCTGGGCGAGCTTGGCAGGCGACTTGTCGTGTTCTGGGTGATCAACCGGCAGCGCGACAGTCTGGAACTGCTGCGACAGTTCGGTGAAACCTTCCCTGACGCAATGACGCACGTCGTGCGCAATGGCCATTACGGCACACCGGACAGGTTCGTGCTGTATCAGGACTCGAAAATCCGCAAGAGTGTCGAGGCAAAGGGGAGGTCGCTCGACTTTCCCGAACTCGCGGATCGCGTGGCGGACGATCTGCGCAGTCAGCGCCTGTCAATTCGCAAGGCGGCGGAGTCGCTGCCCATCGGGCAGCGCGCGGAACTGCTGCGCTGGCGGGCGCTCTATGACGCGATGTTCGCCGGGGTGACGGGCAATGCCTGAGCGGCGGGCGCGGCGCGGACGTCCTGTCGATCCGCTCGCCCGGCTCTTTTACGACGTGACCGGGGAGAAGCCGGACGACGCGAGCCTGCTACGCATGCGTCGGGTCTCTACGGCCCTGAACCTGCGCGACAATGATGCGCTCTGGTCGGTGCTGGCTGTGCTCGAATACTATGCTCGGCTTTACGAGGCGATGCCGGAGCGCATCCAGCAGGCAGGCAAGGGCAATCTGGACGCAGTGCGGGATGAGGCACGTGAGGCAACGGACGCTTTGATGGCGCAGCACCGCGACGCGCTCGCGCGCTGCAAGGCGACCATCGAACTCGCGGAACGCATGGCCGTTGAACACGAGGCGAGGTATCGCACGACCCTCGCGGCACTGAATGAACAGGCGTTGGTTGCGCAGGCGGGGCGCGCGGCTGACCGGATTGCCCGCATCGCGGGAAACCGCGTGGTGGGCGCGGTAGCCGTCGCGGCTCGCGAACACCGGCAGCAACTTGACGAAGCGGTAGCTCTGTTTGAACAGGAGATGAGCGCAGCGGCGGCGCGTGCCGCGAAGGTCGACCAGATTGCCGCGCGACGTATGAGGAAGGCGTTCCGCGCACTGGTGGTCTGGGCGCTGATCGTTATTCTGCTCGCGGCGACAGCGGGTGGGCTGGCTGGTAGCTACTCCGGTCGTCATATGATGCGGGCAGACGGCTTACCGTCTGCCCGCACGGGTCATGCGTCGTTGGTGTCACCTTTCATGAGCGCGAGGGCGTCATGAAGCGTGTGCGAGGCCAGCAGCGGTCGGGAAGGGCCACGGCGGCTGCGCGCCGGCCGCGGCGGGAGCCACGGCCCCATCGCAAGCCGTGTTGTTGATGCCACTGTGATTGCTCCCGGGCTCGGCGGCGCCGTCGTCGTCCTGCACGTCGTCGGACCCGTCGCCGGTGTCCGGGCCGTGTTCGTCCGCCCCGGTGTTCCCATCCTCGTCGTCGTCGTGCTCCCATGACGGCGTGACCGGGATTTCTGTATCGGTGAGGATTTCCGGGAGCCACGCGACCTTCGCCAGACGCAGTTCGGCTGCGGCAGCAGCGTCGGCCTTATTCATCTTCCCGAGGTCGGCCGCAACCCTGGGCGACACGGCTGCGGACACGACTTCCCCGATGCGCGCCTTACTGACATGATCGAAGTACGCGGTACGGGTCGGCGTCCAGTACCGGGTCATGTCCAAATTCAGCGCGCCCGCGAGCGCGCTGATCGCCTGCGGCTTTTCCTCGCCCACGATGCCGTCGAGCAGGGTGCCGGTGCAGAAGGCAAGCAGGTCAAGCAGCGTCGTGCCGGGATCCTGCTTCGCGAGCCACGGCAACAGGTCGGTGCGTTTCGCGGGCAACTCGGCGGCCCACCGGGCGCGTTGTACCTCAATCGCGCTCCATGCGGCGCTGGTGGGCAGGTCGTCCGCCGCTCGCAGCAGGCTGTCGCGATTGTTGTCGCCCGATAACGCCAGATAGTCAGGCGCGGACGTGTAACCGTAGTGCTCAGGTAGCGCCTGCGGAACGAGATGCCGCAACAGGGCGGCGAGCGCGACGGCGGGCTGCGTGACCATTTCGGCGTGGATGGCGACGGTGCGGTGCGCGGTGAGTCGCTGGCAGAGTTTCGCGCTGTGGACCGGCTTGAGCTTCGGAACAGGACCGTCTGCCGGGTCCGCAGCTTCCGCCTGCGGCGTGCCGGTGACCGTTGCACCGGCCGCGTCAAGTGCCGCACTGTTCTCGCGCCGCACGAGACCGCGCTCGACGAGCAGTTTTCCCTGCGGATCGATGATCACGAACGCGCCCGCCTCCGCCATCTGCTGTGTATCCCACACGAGAGCGCGGCTCTCGAGTGCGACGATCGCGGCGTTGACCCGTTCGATTTCAGCATCGAGGCGGTTGGCTTCCTCATAGGCATTTTCGTCGTCCTCGGACAGTGCCTCCAGCTTCCCGGCCAGTTCATCCTGCTCTGCGGTAAGCGCATCCATTTCACGCTGCTCGTCGTCCGTCAAGGGGCGCTGGAGGGGGCGCAGCTTGCCGTAGCGGTTAAGCTCCAGCATGTCACGCTCGACTCGGGTTTCTGTCCAGCCCCAACCCTCGGCGCGTACTTCTTCTGCCGCCGCGTCGAGCTTCTGCGCGACGAGCCGCTGCAGCAGTTCGGCATCGGCAACGTAGCCCGCATTCCCGTCGTCGCTGAAGAGGTCACGGCGTACATAGCCACCCGCTGCTTCGTAGGTGTCGAGGCCAATGAAGCGCACAAGACGGCTGCGGCTCGCGTCGATTTCGGCACGCGTGATGGCCTGCCGCAGATAGTTGGGCTGGCGCTGCCACTCGTTCGCATCGAACCAGATGTTTTCCTGCGTTTCATGGTTGTCCGCGAGGGCGAGTGCGGCAAGCTGGTCGAGCGTGATCGCGTCCTTCCGCAACAGGGTCAACAGTTTTGGGGATACATTAGCGAGCTTCATGCGCCGTTTGACCGTGAGCCGCGAGGCGGAAAAGAGTGCGGCGATGTAATCGACGCTTCTCCCTTCCTCGGCTAGCATCCGGTATGCGCGCAGCACGTCGAAAGGATCGAGTCCTTCGCGCTCGGTGTTCTCGATCAGGGAGATGGCGAGGGCTTCGCCTTCGCTGACAATCCGTACGGGGACCGGGTAGTCGGCTGCGATGTCTTTCTGTTCGAACAGAAGGTCGAGGGCAGCCTCGCGGCGCTGACCGGCGCACACGCCGTATTTGCGCTGTCTGCCGCGCGATGCCTTTATCTCGTGGACGACAAGGTTTTGCAACAGACCCTTCGCCCGGATATTGGCGGCGAGACCGGGAATGCCCGACAGGGGTTTCGTGCGCGCATTGAGTGGCGACGGTCGCAGGCTGGAATACGGCACGGTCACGATGGGCTGCTCGTTACCGAAGTGGGATTCGAGCACAGCCACGGATTCGGCGGTATCTACCGTCAAGGTTTCGGATTGGGCTTGCATGATTGACTCCAGAATGTAGAAAAGAAAGTTCCGGGCCGGGCACTATCGGATTTCATCAGGACTCGACCCGGAGAGGAATCCTGACGGATGATGAATGGAAGCGGATTTCTCGCCCCTGTCGTTGCTATGCCTTCATCTGGCGCATTGCATCCGCGAGCATCCAGAGGGCGCGGTTGAGCTTCACGTTCTGGTCGATGCCGGTGATGGGACGGGTGGACATCGAGCGCCCCGTGCGCGAACGTCCATGCAGGCCGCCCTTGGTGAGGTTCTCCTGGACGCGGTTGAAGACGGTCCAGAGGTCGTCGCGCCGATCCTCGAAGCGGCGCGGAGCGAGCAACTGGCTGTCGGTGACCGGGGTCGGGGCCTCCGCGTCGGTCGGGTCGTAGCGCAGCGCCAGTGCGGAACGGGCGAACGCTTGCTGTTCGTCGCGGTTGAGCGTGACAGCGCGCATGCCTTCCTTCTGCTCGCGGATCAGGTCGAAACCGTCGAGCACGTCGAATGCGCCGTTGATCACGTTCTGGACGATGTTGCCCTTGTGCGGGACGCGGATATCGGCGACGTTGTCGCCTGCCACCATGCCGTTCTGGCACACGAAGCGCAGCATGCCCGCGAGCATCTGGTAACTGCTGGTGCCATCGTGCGAGTTCAGCAGCACGATTTCGTTGGCCTCCTCGCCACTAATCTGGTCGGCGTGACGAAGCCGAAGCATGTGTTTCGTGTACTCGCGACGGTCGTCGTGCCTCACGCGGGTCTGACAGACCATGAAGGGTTCGAAACCCTCATTGCGCAGGCCGCGCAGCACGTCGATGGTCGGAATGTAGGTGTAGCGTTCGGAGCGGCTTTCGTGTTTGCCGTCCGCGAAGATGGAGGGGGCAATGCGGCGAATCTGGTCGTCCGACAGGGGGGAGTCGGCGCGAAGCATCGGGGAGCCGTAACGGAAAGAAGAAGCGAGTTGCATGGCAATCTCCAAAGTCAAGGTTGAGGACCTGAACCGGGCGACGGGATGTGACTTGCCGTTGTGGCTGGACATCTCTCGGTGGAACTCGGGGTTGGCTTTGCTGCCGCCAGGTTCCCGGGTTCCCGCCCGTGCGACTTGAGGAGCCGATAGCGGACTGGCGTCAAGGAAAGAGGCGAGGGAGGGGTGCGGGCAACACGGTCCCTCGCCCCTTGACGCCAGTCCGCTATTGGCTACGGTCGCGGGTCAAGGGCGGGAACTTGGGAGCCGGATGCATGCCGGGCCTCGGGTTGACCGGGCAGGGGTATAACTGGAAGACTGGAAGATGACCGGGGTTGACTGCTGCGCCAGGGATTGATGCCCGACAGGGGCGAGACGCGGGGACGCGGTTCGACGCGCAGCGCGAAAGCCCGGTCCCGATGCGTGAGCGTCGGGAGGCGTCCGATCGCGGTCGGCGGCGCCCTCGCTCTGATCATGAGCGGATGCGCATAAGGCAACCCGCGAGTGAGACTTCCGAAGGAACGAGGGGGCGAGATGTCACGTACCGGAGTAATTTGACGTCGTTGCGTCGATGGCGTGTTGGCGACGGTTACGTGTCAGTGCTGTGGCCGTGGTGGAGGCCGTTGTGCGCGGTATCACAGTTCGGATTGAAACGGGCCGCGTCGGGTGCCAATCGGGTGCCGAGCCTCACGGCCTGTCTGACAATGTGCGACATGGGTTGACGTCCGTCGAGGCGAGGCGCACTAAGCGGCAAGATGCCGCGGATGGACTTCCCGTTCCGCATTCAAGCTGGGGCGAGGTAGACATGGGTTCGTCCGCCCCGGCAGCCGCAATGCGAAAGGCGGCCGATTCGGCATTGCCGCCATCCGGGTGGTGGCGCAGCGCCAATTGTCGCCCGGGACAGACTTCCGGCGGATCTGCCACGGCGGGATTGTGATCGTCAGTCGCCGGCATTGTAAGATGCTCAACTGACCGGATATTTTGACCGGGTGCACCCGCTATGCGGGCAGATCTCAGAATCCTGGAGCCGTATCATGCAGAAGACTTTCGCGCAACGAATAGCCCTGATGAACGCCATGTATCGACTGCCGGCACATGACGCTGCCGTCGTTCCCGAGGACGTATCCGATCGCCTGAAGAAATTCAAGGCGACATTGCTCGACGAGGTGCATGAGATCGATGACATCGTCAACGCAGCAGACAGCGGCGGGGACAAACTCGATATCGCTGTCGCCATTGCCGATCTGTTGGGCGACGTGATCGTTTACTGTCGGTCCGAAGCGCTCAAGTACGGTATCCCGTTGGAGCAGGTGCTGGATATCATTATGGACAGTAACGAGAGCAAGCTCGGCGCGGATGGTAATCCCATATACGATGCCAATGGGAAATTTCTCAAGGGCCCTAACTACTGGAAGCCAGAGCCGAAAATCAGGGAACTGCTTGCCGCTAGTGAAGCTCGCTCCGGTAGTGACTGATGGTCGCTGTGCGTAGGCTGACATTTATTCGGATGGTGCACATTAGATGAATCCATTGGTCATTTCGGAGCTGGACACGCTTGGCGATACGGAGGCGGCCCTGCGCGCTGTGAGCGACGCTGCCGGCGCTCCGCTTCAATTGAACAAGGATAGTGTCGGAAAGCGGAAGGGCGCATTGCATGATGCTGCACGTCTTCAACTACTGCTAACCTGGGCGCGCTCTTCCCTGGAACCCTATCTTCATTTTCATTCTGCGAACAGCGTCGAGACAGTGTTGTCGGAGTTGTGTGACTACGCACCCGGGATTGCAGCACTCAGACTTGCTGACGGAGTCAAGGTCGGAGAAACCGTTGTGCCCCGACGGATCGCGCTGGCGCGCGCTGCGGAGAAGATGCAAAGCTCGGATGCCCAGGAATTGTCTCGAATCATCAAAGGGAGATGTATCGATCTGACCTGCGTGAGTGGGTCACGGGTCCAGTACCTGCGTCCGCTCTTTACGGCACGAAGATCGGATGCCGTGAAGAAGAGCGAGGGGATGCACCAGCTGCTTCGTGCGCTTAGTGAGCAGATCAGCAAGGATGACGCGAGCCTCGTGCCAGACAGTTTTCTGAAGGCCTGCAGCATTTTTGCAAGTGAGTTGTTTGGAAACACGCAGGAGCACGCAATCCGGGATCACCGGGGTGCTTTCTACCCTGCACACGTGGAAGGGTTGATCGTCAGTTGGACGCAGATGGATGAAGCGATGTTTGGCCGTGACTTTCAGGGAAATCCGAGGCTGACGCGGTTCTGGGATGAGGAGCTGTCTCCGGCACGTGGCGGCGCGACCCGCGCGTTGCGTTGTCTGCAGCTGAGTTTCTTCGATTCAGGTCCCGGTTTTGCAAGCCGGGCAACGGGGCGCGCGACCGAGGAACTCAGCCGTGCCGATGAGCGGACGGCCCTGGTGAGCTGTTTGCGAAAGAATGTAACCTCGAAAAAACGCGAAGCAGGCGCAGGCGGCGGTTTGCCGGCGGTGCTGTCCGAGCTGAAACAGATCGGCGGACTGCTCAGAATCCGGTCTGGGCGGCATGCAGTGTTTAACGTCTTCGATCGGGTCGAAGACCGCGACCTTTTCGACTTTTCTGACTGGGCGCCCGGTGAGCTCGCGCCGGTAGCCGGCGCCGTCATTACGCTGCTTGTTCCGTTGCGCAAGACACCATGAAAAAATCATATTCCTTTGTGGCCTCGGGGACGTGTCGAAGCTCCGGGACGGGCGTTGATGCGCGATGCATTTTTTTTGATGACCGGTCATCAATCACTGACCTGGAATTCTTCGATGAACTTCAGACGGCATTGAAGCTGTCCGAGACGCTGCCGGATTGCGTGGTCGTCCTGTCCAGCCCGGACTTGTGCCGGCGTCTGTGCGAATACTGGTCGACCTCGACTGACCAGCGCGATAACTTCATGGCGCGTGGCGCGCGGGAGGGTGTTCATTACGTCAAGAGCTATTACTTCTTCGCGTGGGACGCGCACGGGCTGAGGCTCGAACCGTCCGGACATTCGCAGCCGTCTTCGTCTTCGTTCGACCTGCCTGTCGACGATTTTTGCGAGCAGGGGCTACGGCAGCTGGTTAGGGACAATCCGGTGGTCCAGGTGGCGCCTGCGGGCCATGTGTTCAAGCATCCTTCCGGCACGATCAACAAGGTGTTCATCCAGGCACGCGAGTTGCCGGTCAGTGAACCCGAACTGTGCTTTGTTGGACGCTCCCTGTGCCGTGCGTTTGCGCCCGGTTTGCTGCGCGACGTGCAGACCGTTTTCGTGGACACGATGAGCATCTATCCCTTCGTGCGTGAGGCACTGGATATCGCTGGAGCAACTGCACGTATTCGCAGTTTCCACTCCTACGGCGCCTTGAGTGAACTTTCCCCTCCCGCGGAACCGTATGTTGTCGTCGTCTCGGCGTCGACCACTGGGGGGATGGCGCGGAAACTGTGCGGGAATCAGGGGTTCGATGACAAAAGAGTGTTGACGCTCATCGATACCAGCGCTGTGGACCGAAAGGGGATGGTGCTGATACCGCTTGATCAGGTCGATGAGATCTACGCGGCGCATCTCTCCGATGGCACCGAAACCGAAATCGAGCTTGTTGGCGAGCACTTTTCTTCCAAGGCGAAGCCGCCCCGTTCGGTCACTCTGGGGCAACCACATACGCCGAAGGATCTGATCCGGATTCTGCAGGAATTCGGTATCGACGGGACACGAGCCATCAATTGCGTTCCTCCGGGGCAAAACGCCTCGAAGCTGGTATGTATCGATGCTGGCCGGGTCGCCTCGAGCGAAAAATTTCATGGCTGGCTCATGGCCGAGATTCCGTGGAGTGTTTCGATCGCGATCGATCACATCGTCTTCACCAATGACGTCGGATCGGAGGCGATCGCAGCGCTTGCGGCCGATATCATCGAGCAGGCCAAAGGAGCACGCCCCACGATCATTGGATACAACGAGCTCGATGGCGCTTCGCTGTCGGCCGCACAAGGGGTGCTCGTGGTGACTGCGGTCGCTGGCGACGGTGGGCTTCTGCGCGAAATCAGCAGGGATCTGCGAGAGTTCGTATCGCCAGCACTTCCTCGTCATTTTCTCGCCGGTGTCGGGCTGCCGCAGACCGGGGAGGCCTGGGAGCGGTTGCGTCAGTTCCTCGAGCGCAACACGACGCATCGTCGGTACGGGTTCTCATCGTGGCTTGTATTGCCGGTCGGTCCGGATGGCAGCGACAGCGCATGGCGCGATCTTGTCGAACTAGCGGCGCGTGCTGACATTGCTGTTCCGGCCGCCGACGTCGTCGACAGTGTGATCGCGGACCAGTCCCTGACAGCGTTATCCACAGGCGTCGGCGTCGCCTATGATGGTTTCTTGCCGAAAAGCGATGGAACGCCGCTTGGACTCTCCGATGGTTTTCTGTTCTTTGGTGATGCGTTCAAGGACCGGCTTGCCGAGGTAACCCCGGCGGCGACCTACCTCGCCGTGTCGTCCGTGCTTCAGGCTGCACGGGACCTGAAGATCGCATCAAACCAGCTTCGGCCAACGGGATACGAGTCCGTCGTGCTCGCCCCCGAAAACTTCCTGAGGTTCAACGACAACCTGTTGCAGGCCTGCATGCTCAGGGCGGCACATCCGTCGGAACTGGATTATTCGGCCAGCCCGCACCTGAGTACCTTGATGAAAGAGTTTCTCGTCAAGATTTTTGCGCGTCATGCTCACCCTTATGGCGCGGCCTCGCTGGAGTTTGCTGCCGCGCTCGCGACCGGACGGCTGAAGCTGAAGAAAGCAGACGCCCAGGAGGTGGTTGCCGGCGCGATCCGGAACCTGCAGTCGCAGCCGTCCGCACTGTTAGGTTTGCTCCTCATGGTGACGGTCTAGAGCAACTGGCAGGCGGCGACGGTTGGGCATCACGCGAGCCGCGATCGCGGGAATCCCTGAGAATGACGACTCGGGAGGATAGCGGCAGGGACGGGTCCCAACCGTCGGCGCCGGCCATCGTGGTGTGGCCAGTAGCGGTCGCTGCGCCTGGCCGTTGCGGCGTGAATTGTTCGCCGGTGCGGTTATTTGCCACTGTAGTACGGAATGAGCGGCGGGAACGCGCGATCGGCCGGACGCATGTGGCGTTCGATGAGAGTGAACTCGTG
Source organism: Paraburkholderia sp. BL18I3N2 (assembly GCF_003001875.1). Classification (NCBI taxonomy): domain Bacteria; kingdom Pseudomonadati; phylum Pseudomonadota; class Betaproteobacteria; order Burkholderiales; family Burkholderiaceae; genus Paraburkholderia; species Paraburkholderia sp. BL18I3N2. Next base: position 6,364 of record NZ_PVNC01000015.1, on the reverse strand, counting down.
GGCGGGCGCGGGGGGCGAAAATTCCTTGTCGATCAGAACGAGCTGGATGCCACGAAACTCGGACTGCTCAAGTTCATAGAGCATGCGGTAGAACCCCTCGAACTGCGTGCGATTTTCACGCTCGCTGATGTTTTTCATCGGTGAGTCGATTATCAGCAGCTCAGGTAACGGCGCACCGAGTTCGGCCGTCAGTCTATGTACGGCGACGGCGAAGCAGCATTTGAACAGCGTCTTTTTGCCACCGCTGCTCAGTGTTGCGAAGCTGGTAACTGCATGATCCCCCGGTTCCGATCCGTACACTTCTGGGAAGAATGAGGGCAAAGGTATTTCGACACGATCGTCCCGAGTGATTCCTGGCACGCCAGCACGAACCAGGCAGTCGAGGAAGAGCACCTTCAGCCGGTCGAGATTGGTCGTATCGCTTTGTGACGCAGCGCGCGCAGCCTTGAGCTGCTCCCGGACAGTCTGTTCGCGCGTAACGATTTCCGCCAGGTGAGCGCGTTGCTGTTCGAGCATCCTGGGCAGTCGTGCCAAGCCGGCGAGATTGTCTGCTTCCTGCAGAAGGGCGGACCGTTCGCGCTCGTAGGTGATCACGGTGGAAAGATACGCTGTGTCATAACGGGCCAGCGCTTCATTGCGTTCACGCTCGATGTGGTCCTTGCGCTTCAGGATCATGTCTCGCCTCGTGCGCAGCGTCGACAGTTCGTTGTCGGTGTGCGCCAGCACAGCCGTCAGATCTGTGATCCGCGCCCTGACATCGCGCTCGACGAGTGCCATCTCGGTCGGGTCGATGGCGCCGACATCGTCCACCTGTCCACAGACGCTACAACATCCAGCCGGACGCTCAGGCAGCGTTTGTGTGCAGCGCGGACAGGAATGGAACGCGACACCAGTGAGGATGGCTTTTGCCGAGGCCGAGCGTCGAAACTTCAGCGTCAGGGTTTCAATTTCGTGAAGATGTCGCTGGTCGCGTTCCCGTGTTTCAGAAAGGCTTGTGCACTGGTCGTCGATGTGCGCGAGTTCCTCGCCCAGCGAGCGCGCCTGCTCACGCAGACTGTCTGCAGCGTGTGCTGTCTGCCGTTCGCTGTCGACCGACGCACGGGCACTGTCGATCCTGTCGCCAAGCCCTGCGGCGCGGGAGCGAAGATGGGTGATGCGGGTCTGAATCTGGTGCTCCGACTCGACCCCCGTGTCCGTCAGTACGCGGGCGAGCCCCCCAATTGTGGCATTCAGTGCCTGTCGCTCGCCGCGCAGCTGATCGAGTTGCGCCTCGAGTTCGGCCACATGCTCGTCATGGAACCCGACCACATATCGCAATACATCACGACTCTTGTTACGCATGTAGAACGGCGCATCTTCGTCGAGATAAAAGAACGAGCTGTCGATTTCATCCTGATCCAGGTAGCAGTACCACATCAGGTCGCGTATCGAGAGGCGGGCACTGTCGCTGTCGTCCTTGAGCTTGCTTTTGCGGACTTTGGGCGCCTTGATGCCGGAGAGCCTGAACAGGAGGTCGGAGAGATTCTCGACGTCGGTGCCAGGCAATACTTCACCCTCTGCCTTGCGCGCCGGGAGGGTCAACTGGTAGTCGCTGCCGTCTTCGCTCCATGTTGCGATAACACGGTCAGCGTCGCGAGGACGCTCGATGAGAAGCGTGCCGCCTGCCAGTGTCAACTCAAGCGTCGCGCCCTCGAATTCGTTCTGCATAGCGGGGGTCAACTGAATGTTACCGCCGAGGCAGTAGTCAACCAGTCGGACAATACTGGTCTTGCCCGCGCCCATTTGCCCCCAGAAGTAGCTGACGTCGGCAAATTCAATTTTGACGGTGTCTCGCCGCAATGCGAGGATGAGAGATTGCAAGCGGAATTTCATGCGTGTACACGTCCTGGATCAAACGCAAACATTTGTGAGAAGTTGATCAATAGGGCTGGATTTCTTCGCCCCATTTCATGTCCACAATTTCGGGAATCGCCTCGTAGACGAAATCCTTGAGTCGTGTTGCTGACATCGCGCCCACTGACTTGAGAACAACGTCGGCACGTCGAGAGAGGTCCGAGTACATGGGATCGGCGCGAAATCCTTCGGCAAGTTCGCGGCCAGCGGGGGTGAGTCCGATTTGCACGGTGTTGCCCTGCAGGCCAAGCGTAATGAGGCCGCGAGCGGCCAGCAGGCCGAGCCAGCGCCGATAGCGTCCATCCTAGGGGCCGTAGCGGAACCGGACCATCTTTGTCTCGATAGAGGTGCGCTCGCGCGGGTGGACAGCTGCAAGGCTGGCATCGAGTCCGAGCTTGGACAGCGCGCGTTCCAGGCAGGTGGGATAGCGCAGCAGGAAGTCGAGCTTTGCGAGCTTGGTGATACCTTCCACAGCCTTGGCTTTGGTGAGTGCCGTTGATTTTCTGGCATCGGCGCTCCACAGTAAGACCAGTAGGCGCGCGAGATGAAAATCATCCATATTTTCAGTTTCGGCAACCGCTTTGATCAGGCGCAGACTCATCGGGATCGCTCGGCATGAGACACAGCATCACAGCTGCTGCGTGTCGGATTGACTTGCTTCATGGTGCGTCCGAACTGACCGGAAACCGTGGGCCCCACCATGTCCGGCATTCCCCGGTCAGCAGGCCTGCGACGCCGACAAGACACTCATAGCTCTGGTTGCAGACTTCTCCCGCGTGCTGCGAGGCAAGGTCTCGAAGACGATCCTGGACGTCAATCAGCATGGAGGGACCGTAGGGTATCCCGCGCTGGCGCGCGCGAAGATTGGCTTCAGACAGTTCGCCGTGCACGCGCTGCTCAATCTGCTGGAGTCGCTCGGGGAACCTTTCAGGATATCGGGTTGCTTCTTCGAGCAGGTTATATTCGGCCGCACGTGCTCGCGCAAGCATGTAGTCAACATCCTCTGACAATCCAGCGGCAACGAGCTTCTGTTCAAGCACGCTGGTCTTCAGGCCGGCATTGAGATCGATCGTCGGTTTGCCCGGAAACCGGAAGGAGGGCTTCCCGGCTGACGAAGGTATAGCCAGCAGCGACTGTGCGATGTCGATACGCTTGGCCAGCAGGACTGGATCGGGATCCACAGGATCGATGAGTGCACGCAAATGCCTGATGGGGTCGCTCACCTGAAGGGACGCGGCCCGATGGACGAGTGCAACTAGGCTGTCCCTGAATGTATCGAGCTGTTCAGCGATGAGCTCGCGGCAGATCGGCAGCCGGGCAATGTGTTCGTGTGACAACGCGGCATCGAACTCGCCACGCGACGGACCGAGAATCAGATCCATGCGGTGCAGGGTGAGAAGCAATTCGTCGACCTCACAGCCACAGGTGGCCAGTAGTTCGTCGAAAGCGTCGTCAAAGGGCGATGATATTTCGGCCCTGCTGGGGCACTGGTGGATATGCTCGAGGAATAGACGTGGACTGCGCCCGCGTCGTTTCTGGTCCGTACTCGCTGGCGTTGGTTCGTCGAACTCTGTATTGGAGACGAAGTAGACGTGACCAATCCGGTCGCCGAATTCCGCTATGAGATCAACGAAACGCCCGATCGACCTTGTCAGTTCGCTATCGGCCAGGTTCCAGGCGCCGCGTTCGGGGCGTGATGTCTTGATCTGGTATGCATCGAAGACGCCCTGGTTGTCCTCGGCGAGAAAGTCCTCATGATGTTCGCACCACAGCGCGGTGTACGGTCGCGTCCCGAGCCGGGCCGCAACCATAAGCATGACCCCGTACGCATGCTGATACCGGAAATTGCGCTCCGTGGCGTCGCCGGGGTCGCTGGTGTTGCGTTTCGTTGCCGGGTTGGGCGCGCTCGGTGCACGCACTGTGGATTTGGCCTCGCCGCTCGGTCCCATGGGAATTCTATATTTGGATTGGGGTAAACCTCGTCGCTCTCGCGCAGAACAGTATCAGGAAACAAGCGAATGCGGCAACGGTTCCAGGGGGAGCTAGCAAGCAATCCGGTGCAGCATTCCAAAGTTATGCGAATGCACTGCCTGGCAGAGCCCGTTGTGCCGGCGACGACGTTGTCGTATCCGTTTCGCGCACGATCCCGGTATTTTCGTTTTTTTTCGTTTCCGAAAGAACTGCGGACCCGGGACGCGACGCGGGTTTGCGGGCGCGACGACTGGGCCCCTTGACGTGACGGGAGCAGCCAATGCTCCACGCCGTCAAAGGCCGAAAAAGAGAGTTGCGGTGCTATTCTCCAGTCAGCGGATTTCTTCCAATCAAGCACTTCAACTGGAAACAATATGAGTGAACTGACGGTTGGCGATCTGAAACGCCAGTTAGAGGGGTTGGGCGACGATGTGAAAATCTCGTTTGCTGGCGGGTTGACGTTTTATCGCCTGAAACGGTGGGGAGACGAGGAGTTCATTGTCGAGTTCAACGAAGCTGAGGGGTATCTGACCGAAGACTTCAAGAAGCGCAACCCGTCCGTACAGGTTGTGTTTATCGGCACCGGCGCGGTCGATTGGGACGCCGATGGCCGCGTGGGCCAAGTCGACGTCTCGGTCATGTAAGACGGGCCGATGCCGCTGAGTGTCTGCTGACGTTTCCTATGAACGAGAATTCAACGAACACCGAGATCTACGTTGGGGGGAAGATCGAGCATGCCTCAGAGCGCAAGTTCATTGCGTCCGCCCTGTCATGGTTGTGTGATCAGGGACTCCATGCGGTTGTTCTTGCCAATATCGAGATCGATGGTCGGCAAATAGATTGCATAGTCGCGACGAACAATTTTGTGTCCGTCGTGGAAATCAAGGCCAGTCAACTTCCCCTTCGCGGTGATCTGAATGGGGCTTGGGCGCGGTTGTCAGCTTCCGGCGAATGGACCGACTACACCAACGCTTATCAGCAGGCGGTCGGGGCAAAAAACCGCGTTCGCGACGCAATGCAGGCAATCAAGCCCGTGGGGAGTTTTCACCCCGATGGACTCGTGGTGTTCACGAGTCCTCTCCCGGAGGGATCCGAGGTCACGCCTGGCAACTTCAAGGCTCGTGTGACGACAATCGACGTGTTTCCTAAGCAACTCAGACTGACGGGAACATCACCTTGGACGGTAGCTGATTGGCGGGCGTTTGCGCGAAAGTTTGAGCTGACCGCGGTGACCCTGGTGGAGGTCACAGGCAGTGCAGAGATGCAGGAGACGTCCGAACTCTTGCGGCGCTATCGAGACGCGATGGTGTCGGAGTATGGACCTGCCGGCAGGCAATGGTTGCCAGAGACGGAAAGCCAGCGCGACGGGCTATTGGAAGCCGTTGTCGCCAACGCAGGCTGCTACATCCATGGCCCATCAGGTTGTGGGAAGTCGCTGATGGCGAAGTGGCTGGTTAGCAAACTGGCGGGGCAGGGGCATCCGGTGTTCTTCCTTGCGGCAAAGAACTTTGTCGGATCGTGGGCTGATAGTCTGCGTCGGGAGGTTGGCCTGCTCGTCGATGACTTGCCCGGCAACCTTTATCTCGCTGTAGCCCGCTCCGACCATCCGGTCTTTCTAGTGATCGATGGTATCAATGAATTTGGTACCTTGATGACGGAGGCCATTCGTGGCGTTCGGGCGCTGGCGAGACGCATGGGAGCGCTGCTCATCGTCACCGGGCAGGATACCCGACCTGTGGAGTTGAATGGCTTGAGAAGCATCGAGGTCGCGCGCCCGACGCTCGATCTCAAGCAACGGATAGCAATGTCGTCAGGTGGACGCTTGAGCCCGGTCGCGCTGGACGTACTTCGGGGGTTAGGGTCAGGGATCGAGGCCCGCCTCGTGGGACAGATCGGTACCGACCTGACAGCTGACGCTACGCGCCTGCTACTGATAGACCAGTTCATCCGCAAGCGCCTGGGACAGGATGCGCGTGCGGGACTGTTTGGTCTGAGAAGACTGGCTGGCATGCTCCACGAGCGGGTCGCATTCTCGGTGGCCGAGGCTAGCTTCGATGAGTTGATGCATGCTGAAGGCCTCAGCTTTGCGCAGTGCGATGCGCTGTTCACGGCAGGCATACTGATACGCCGGGCGGGGCGGGTATCGTTTTCGCATGAGATGCTGCTCAATGCGTGCGTGGCGTGGAGCGTGGCGCGTACGGCGGGGGAAGACGCGACGGGACTGGGGGAGCGACTATCGCTTCCTCTCCTGGATCCCCTTGCCGGTGACATTGTTGCTGCGATCGACGATTCGGCCGTTTGCCATGCCGTACTCTCTGCGGCAACGAGTTCCCCACTGCTGGTCGATGCCGCGAAAGGGTATTTTGGTCCGATTGCGGCATCGGCGGCCATGGCCCTTCTGAATGGTAAGCGGTGAAATAAGCGCACATGGTTTCCTGAGTCTTGATCGCGCAGCATATGTCCACTCATTGACAGGTGGACATATGACGCAGAATCCCTC